>JAGXQV010000085.1 GCA_018336195.1 Sulfuricella sp.
GAGCCGCTCCAGCGGGTCGCCTGCCTCAGAGAGACTGGCATAGCGATTCTGTAGGTCAAACAGGCTGTTTTGCATGGCGTGGTCACAGGTGGCTGTACCGATAACTCAGATTATCCAGAAAGGCGGGAATTTATAGAAGTGCCCTCAATGAAATTGACGCGACTTCACTTCAAATTCGCTTCCGGCAAAACAGCTTGCAAAATTCTTGAGTTTCACTAAAATAAGAACCATTCTCAATACAAAGCACACACCATGTCAGCCCCCCTCAATCTGGATATGCTGAAACCAGGCGAGTCTGCAACTATAGCCGCCGTGCACACGGGTGACCGGACTCTCTTCTATCGCCTCGCCGCACTCGGGTTCAGGGTCGGCAAGCGTATCGAAGTTATTCGCCACGCCCGTTTTGCCGGGCCTTTGCACATCCGCATCGGCTCGACCGACGTGATGATGCGGCGCCGCGAAGCCATGCAAATCGAAGTCCAACCCGTCGCATGAAACGCATTGCCCTGTTGGGGATGCCCAACACCGGCAAATCCACCTTTTTCAACCGCATCACCGGCGCGTCCGCACGGGTTGGCAACTGGCCTGGAGTGACCGTAGACCTACTGAGCGCCCGTCTTCCCCTGGCTGGTGCTATGGCAGAAATTATCGATCTGCCGGGCATCTACGACCTCCACGGCTTTTCCGAAGACGAACTGGTGGTCCGGCATTTCCTGGAAAACAACCCACTCGACCTGGTTCTGATTATTCTCAATACCAGCCAGATCGAGCGCCAGCTGGGACTGGCTCTGCAGATTACGCAACTCGGCCTGCCCTGCGTGCTGCTGCTCAACATGGCCGACGAGGCAAAAAAATTCGGAATCAGCATCGACACCGAGAAAATGTCTGCCGAACTGGGCATCCCCGTAACACTGCTCAGCGCGAAGTATGGAAACGGCTTTGAACTTGCCAAGCAATCGATCGTCAATGCGCTGAATCAAGCCGGCAACGTCCCACCCGAAAAGATTCGCGAGCATCTCGCGCCGGATGACCGCATCGAAAACGACGTCGAAGCGCTCCTCCGTCACGCGGTTCAAATTCCCGCCCAGCTTTCGGATACCCTGACTGAACGCCTGGACAAAGTTGTGCTGCACCCCTGGTTGGGTTTGCCGCTGTTTTTCCTGATTATGTACCTGCTGTTCCAGGCCATCTTCATCCTCGGCAAACCTTTGCAGGATGGCGTCAATTGGCTGCTGGAGGGATTCAAGTCGGGCGTCGTCGAACCCCTGCTCGCATCCGCCCCACCCTGGCTGCACGGTTTGGCGGTGGACGGCATTTATAACGGGGTCGGCACGGTAGCTGCGTTCGTCCCCATCATCATCCTGTTTTTCCTATTCATGGCGGTGGTGGAAGACACCGGTTACCTGTCGCGCGCGGCTTTCCTGATGGACGCGCTGATGTCGCGCCTGGGCCTGGACGGACGGAGTTTCGTGATGATGCTGCTGGGTTTCGGCTGCAACGTCCCGGCGTTGATGGGCACCCGCGTGATGCGCTCGCGTGCCCTGCGCCTCCTGTCGATGCTGACCATTCCGTTCTCGCTGTGCTCGGCGCGCCTGCAGGTTTTCATCTTCATCACCACGGCGATTTTCACGCCGCAAGCCGCCCCCAAGGTGATATTCAGCCTGTATCTGTTCAGTTTCGCGATGGCGTTGCTGACCGCCCTGCTGTTTCGCAAGCATTTCCGCAACGACGAACCGTTCATCCTCGAACTGCCGCCCTATCGCCTACCCACGCCGCGCCAGATGCTGTTGCGCGGCTGGCACGAAGTCCGGCATTTCCTGGATCGCGCCAGCAAATTCATTATCGCCGGCGTGGTGTTGGTCTGGCTGCTCACCCATTTCCCGCAAAATGCTGCCCCCGGCAGCGCCGAGACCTGGGCCGGGATGATCGGCAGCTTCATGGCGCCGCTCCTCGACCCCATCGGAATCAACCAGCAATTGGCAATCGCCTTGATTTTCGGTTTTGTCGCCAAGGAAATTGTGATCGGTTCGCTGGCGGTAATCTATGGACTGGACGGTGACGCGCTGATGGGCACGATGGCACAGCAATTGGACTGGGTGCAAGCATACAGTTTCATGCTCTTCACCCTGATCTACACCCCCTGTCTCTCGACGATCGCCACCCTGCGCAACGAATCAAAGAGTCTATCCTTTACGCTCCTTGCCCTGGCTTGGCCGTTAGCGGCGGCCTGGCTATTGAGCTTCGTTTTTTATCAGGGGATGCGACTGCTAGGGTATTAAGCTCTGGCGGACTTTTTCAAACAGACAGATTGCCGTCGCAGCCGCGGCATTCAGCGACTCCATTCCGCCCGGCATGGGAATGGCAACGGTTTGCGTCGCCGCGGCAAGCAACTCCGGCGACAAGCCGCCACCTTCGTTACCAATGGCGAATGCCACGACACCGCGCAAATCCGTCTCGAACAAGGTGTGCTCTGCGCCTGGTGCGGCCGCCAGCACTTGGCCGGGAAAATCCGCCGCCAGCCCACATAACGCTTGGTTTTCCAGGATGGACAGGTAGAAATGCGCCCCCATCCCGGCCCGCAGAACTTTCGGGGACCAGATATCCACGCAGGTCGGGGATAAATAAATCTTGTCGCATCCAGCAGAGGCCGCAGAACGCAGAATCGAGCCGAGATTTCCCGGATCTTGCAGGGCTTCCAGAAACAGACAGAACTGCCCTACCCCCCCAGCCGACGGAAGCGGGATGGGAATCACCGCAGCAATCCCGGTAACGGTTTCCACGGTGGAAATTTCTGCAAACAGCGAATCCTCCAGAACCAGCATGACTTCGGGAGGCACATTGCGCAGCAGACCGGCGATTTCCGGCGCGTCCTGGCGCGAATCGGCGACCGCCACCCGTTCTGGGATACCGACGCGCTCCAGATAGACCGTCAACAGATGGGTACCGTCGAGTATCGTCCGCTGGCCCTTGCGCCGTTCCCGCGCCGAGTGCGCGAGTTTCTTCAGTTGCTTGAAATGCGCGTTATCGCGCGAAGTGATCCGCTTCATTCAGAGGCATTGCCCCAGAGAACCGACAGCGCACATCTTGCCGTCGACCCAGGTCGCGCCGTCAAGTTTGGCCCCGTCCAGCACCGCATCGGCGAGATTGGCATTGCGCAGGTTCGCTTGCGACAAATCTGCGTCGCGCAATTCGGCAAAATTGAGATTCGCCCCTTCTAGATTGGCCCCGGAAAGATTTGCCCCGTTCAGGGTAGCGTAGGACAAGTCGGAAGCGGCGAGATTGGCCCCTCCCAGACGGCTATTACTCATATCGGTACTGTTGAACTTGGCTCCACTCAGCTTGGCGCCGCTCAAGTCGGCATCATGCAGCAAAGTTCCGCTTTTATCGCAGCCAGCCCAGTTGATTTTCGGTCCTGCAGCGCTATCGCATGCCGGAAGGGGGGCTGCGATCAACATCTGGGGCTGGGGGGCCACTTCCGCTTCCTGCCATTGCCAAGCGAGGAAGCCCCCCAGACCAACCACCGCAGCCAGTGCAAGCAGTGCGCTCAACCATTTTAGAAGCTTACTGGGACGAGACAAATGGCCGGGATGGGCGTGCAGAGCCGGATCAGCCTCCCAGCGCAAAGCCGCCTTGACGCGTTCCTCATGCCATTTTCGAGATTCCTCATCGAGTTCTTCTGACGGTTGCGGCGGCGGCTCTTCTCTGGATAAGCCGGGAAACTGGCTAAGCGGCAACCAGTTCGATTGGTCCGGGCTGATCTCGTCGCTTACGACGATTTCACCGGAAACCAGACCTTGCTGGATTTCCTTGAGGGGGAATTGCCCCAGCACCTTACCCTGATGCCTGACGAACCATAATTGATTTACGCTCATGTCAGTTGTCCGATATCGGATTGCGTATTAACAATAGAAGAAAATCATCTTTTCCCAAGGTGGCTCAGGCCTTGGGCTGCCCGTAGGCAAAGACGCTTGAACTCCTGGTAAGACTGCTCGTCCAGTTCGCAATGTCCATGCCGACGATCTGCATACATCATGCCGATTGGCTTGTCGTGCACAAAAATCGACATGGCGTAAAACCCGTCCTTTCCGCCAATCATTTCGCTAATCGGTTCGGGCAACAAAGCCGCAAAATTTGGGGCATTCGACGCATTGACCCAGACGCTTTGCATCTTGGTAAGCAACCGGGAAAAGAGATGTGGGGTGCGGGTGTCGAATTGAAAATTCCGCAACGGCGAGCCTTCGTCCGCCCCCATCACATATTTTGCCCTGACTGCGGCGCGGTCCGCCGTCATCAAGGCAAACACCACCCGATTCAGCCCGATACCTTGATGCATCCCCTGCAACACCAGGGACAGCATGTCGTGAAGGTTAAGTGTGCCATTCAAATGGGCGGTAATTTCATCCATGATCCGTTGCAATTCGCCGGGATGCGGCATCAGGCACACGCCTCCGCCCGCCTGCCCCGGCGCTTCGTCATCGTCCGGTTCCTCCGGCCATTCTCCCGGCAACATCGGCAACCACGCGGCAGCGGGCGGCACATGAAAAGCCTCCCAATGGCGTCCTTCCACAAGAGCATTCCGGTGGACTATCGCGATGACTTCATCGGTCGGGAAATTGAATTGCCCGGCAATCACTTCGTAGTCGGCCAGCAGCTTGGGAGAATGCCAACCCACCGCAGCGTGGCGTGCCAGCGCCGCACCGATGATCGCCATCAAGGCACGGGAATTGGTGGCATTTTTGTTGTCCATGAACATCAGCAGCAAATCCGGCAATTTCCACTTTGCCACCAGTGCCAGCTGAAATTCCCACAGAGTAAATCCCAGAATGCCTTTTTCCGCATCTTCCCGGCTGACTTTCTGGCGTCGTACCACCTTGAGGATTTTCAGCATCGCGTCGGGCGCGATACACCACATGACCATTTCGCCCATATCGTGCAACATGGTTCCAACATACACCTCTTCAGACTTGATGTCGGCCCGCAAAATCGCCATGTCGCGGGCCTGCCAAGCGGCATGATGGGCACGGCTCAGACATGTAAGCAGCCCCTCCGACTCCTTGTCATGCACAGGGCGGATATCCTCGATACTCGCCAGGGAAGCGAAATGTTTGAAAAAAGGAGGTACCCCAAGCATGATGACGGCGCTGTGGAGCGTCGCGATTTCCGCCCCGAAACGACCATGCACGCGACCATTGGCATAGCCGATCACCTTGAGGGTCATCAAGGGGTCATGCAACACCACTTCGGAAATATCATTGGCAGACAGACCCTCCGCATTTTTCGCTAGGTAGGCAATTGACAAGGCCGTCCTGCGCAGCACCGGCAACTGCTCCAGGGAACTTTCATCGACCCACTGTTCAAGGCTTTTCATAAAATCGCACCCGCTGATATGCAAGCATCATACTCATTATATCCGGTAAATGTACAAGGTCGATTTATGGAAATCGTCAAGCTGCACCGTTGCAGCCGGCATGACATCCGGCACGGCAAAGGTATTGCTTATGAACAGGCTGCCGGGATGCATTTCCTCTTTCACCTTCTCCCACAATCTGCTCATGGGAACGGGAGAAAGATAAGCATAAGCCACGTCAAACCCGGCCAGATCAACATCCCACAAACTGCCGAAACGCATGCGGCAGCGATTCCCCGTCGTCCGCAACCATCCCAGGAAAAAGGGCAACGGAGCCGCCTCGATTCCAACAAGTTCGACGTTCTCGCAAGCACCCGAGAGAAATTTCAGCATGCCACCGATCCCTGATCCCAAATCTATCATCCGCACCCCGGCGTGCTTCGGCAATATCCCCGCCACTGCCTGCCACGCTTGATTACTGGAAAGGTATAAAGGAACCTGGGAACGGAATACGCTCCAGTAAACCGACACCATCAGAAGAAAGAGGCCCAGAAAAAAGGACGGGGCGATTTGCAGGGACAAAAGCACCAGCAACAGAGGAAAAAACAGGAATTGGATAGGTATCCACCAAGGCCGCATCCCCCAGCGAAACGACAAATAAGCCGCCACGCCACCTTCGAATACGGCGTTGAGAAACAAGAGGAGCGGTCGCCCCGCGACAAACATTACGCCAGCGGCCAGCGCCAATGCGGCTGCCAGCCCAGCCACATGGGCTGCCAGCGCGGTCAGGAAGGGAGGAAAACGGCTTTGCACGGATGTCGTGGAAGCCACGAGCACACTGGAACACTCAATGATGTTTGGCGTCCGCCGGAGCACTTGCCGCCTCCTTGGAGCCAAGAGCCTGTTTGGGCACGGACGCCAATTCCTTCGCATCGGCGGCATTCGAGACCGTCACCTTGTCGTCGGCGCCAGCTTTTTCTTCGCCGGCATTGGCGCTATTTTCGGCGGTCAACGCTTCTTCGGTCATTTTGTTGAGTACGATAATACTGATGCGCCGGTTGACCGGATTGAGCAGATCGGCCTTGTCGAACGGAATCGCAGAGGCGAGTCCGACTACGCGCAGCACCTTGCCTTCCTCCATCCCGCCATAGATCAATTCGCGGCGCGACGAATTGGCGCGGTCCGCCGACAATTCCCAGTTGCTATAGCCTTTTTCCCCCCCGTAATACGGGGTGGAATCGGTATGCCCGGTAAGACTGATACGGTTGGGAACATCGTTAAGGACTTTTCCGATGGCCCGCAGAATTTCTTTGGTGTAGGGTTTGAGTTGGTCGTGTCCGATATCGAACATGGGGCGATTTTTCTCGTCGACAATCTGGATACGCAGGCCTTCCGAAGTGATGTCGATCAGAATCTGCTTCTTGAATTGGTTAAGTTTGGTATCGCCCTCAACCATTTTTTGCAGCTTGTCCTTCAACTCGCGCAACTTAGCTTTTTCCTGTTGGGCCTTGGCATCCGCAAGCGTAACCGATTGAGGTTGTCTTTTTTCCCCCCCGCGTTTGATCTGCCCTGCCGATTTGGTCATATCCAGGCCACCGCCGCGAATCACGCTGGTCGCGTCGCCTGCGCCCTCCCCGCCGCGACTGGAGACTTTCATGGGATTCTTGAAGTATTCGGCAATCCCCTCCAAAGTGGCCTTGGTCGTCGATCCCAACAGCCACATCAGCAGGAAGAACGCCATCATCGCCGTAACGAAGTCGGCATAGGCAATTTTCCACGCGCCGCCATGCGCCCCGCCATGCCCGCCTTTCTTGCGTTTGATGATAATGGGGCGTTGTGAATCGTCGCTCATGCGCGGGTTCCTGAAGTGGGATTAGGGCGTGGCGGTTATTTCTTCTGTTTAACGTGTGCTTCAAGCTCAAGGAAGCCCGGACGCTCGGTCGAGAACAATACCTTACGACCAAATTCCACCGCCACCGTCGGTGCATAGCCATTCAGGCTGGCGAGCAGCGTCACCTTGATGGTCTGGAATACCTTGGTCGATTCTTCCAGCTTTTGCTCGCACAAGCCCGCAAGTGGACTTATGAAGCCATAAGAAAGCAAAATCCCCAGGAACGTGCCGACTAGGGCGTGAGCGATCAGAATCCCCAACTCCGCCGGGGGCAAGCCCACTGATTCCATGGTATGCACCACCCCCATCACCGCCGCCACAATACCGAAAGCCGGCATCCCGTCGCCAAGCTTGGCCAGCGCGGTCGCCGGAGCAGCACCTTCGTGGTGGTGGGTTTCAATTTCGTTGTCCATGAGGTTTTCCACCTCGAAGGCGTTGAGATTGCCACCGACCATGATACGCAAGTAGTCAGCCATGAACTCGACCACGTGGTGATCCCCATGTACCAAGGGGTATTTCGAGAATAGCGGGCTGGAATCGGGGGTTTCCACATCGCCCTCAATTGACATCAGGCCTTCCTTGCGAATCTTGGCGAGAATTTCATACAGGAGCGCGAACAGTTCCATGTAGTAAGCCTTGTTGTAAGGTGACCCCTTGAACAGGGTCGGCAGGGTTTTCATGGTCGCCTTGACGACCTTGCTGTTATTGCCAACAACGAAAGCGCCACCTGCAGCTCCGCCGATCATGAGCAACTCAATGGGTTGAAACAGCGCCGCGAGATGTCCGCCCGCCATGGCAAAACCGCCGAAAACCGAGCCACCTACCAAAAGCCAACCGATAATGACGAACATTTCAACCTGCTCCCGAGGGTAATGGAATCCCCTCTATTATTCTTTGAAGGGCCGTAACCCGGCTATTGTATAAACTATTTGTGGTTTCAGGAAACACTATAACATTCGCCCCAGCAATGCCACACAGGTATTGGTCAATCCCAGGATCAGGTTGATCCCTACCAGCCTTCTAATCTTTGCCATCGCCACCCCGGCTGCAGCCCAATTTCGTGCAGCGGTTTCGCGACCGAGTCCGGCGTAGGGGAAAAAATAGATATACGCAAAAATCCCCGACATGACCAACCCGATTGCCAACATCACGTGGATATGTAAAGCGGCCTTGAATCCGCCCAGCAGCACCATCAAAATCACGCCGCTCGACATAATCAGCATCACCGATATCCAAACCCACGGAAAAAACCGGCTGAAGACGCCATGCAGCAAAGGCAAACGTTGCGGCGGATCAAGCAGTTCCGCAGCAGTAGGACGCAATGCCATGTGAGCGAAAAACATCCCCCCGACCCACACGACGACACCCAACAGATGAAGGAGCAACAGCGCATTAGTCAAAAATCCATCTCCCTGGTACGCAGTGGCGCAAAGCTCAAGCGATGGGCCGGGCAAGGCCCGTGAATCCGCAGTGCTGCCAGATGGACAGCAGTGCCATAGCCTTTATGCCGATCGAAACCATATTGCGGATAATCGCGATGCAGTTTAAGCATCTCCTCGTCCCGCGCCGTTTTGGCGAGAATCGAGGCGGCGGCGATTTGCGCCACCTTGTCGTCGCCCTTGACGATGGCCTCGGTGGGCATCGCCAGCACCGGACAATGCAAGCCATCGATCAGCGCGCGATCCGGTTGCCGAGCCAAGGCCTCGACGGCACGGCGCATTGCCAACAAGCTCGCCTGGAGGATGTTGATACGGTCGATCTCCTCGACCTCGGCACGGGCAATCGCCCATGCCAGTGCTTCCTGGCGAATCACATCGGCCAGATAAGTGCGCTTCTTTTCACTGAGCTTCTTGGAATCGCGCAATCCCGCTATGGGACGCTGATCGTTCAAAATCACCGCTGCGGCATACACCGGGCCGGCCAGCGGACCGCGCCCCGCTTCGTCGACACCGCAAATCAACAAGCCGATCATCAACGACCCGCTTTCAGATAAGGCAACAGCGCTTCCACGGCTTTTTCAGCGGTATCCTGCTTCAGTTCGCGGCGTATCCGGGCAAATTCGTTAGCCAACCTCACCCCCACCACCGGGTCGCTGACTTCGTTGAGCAGCGCTTGCGCTAGGTTTTCCGGGGTAGCGTCATCCTGAAGAATTTCCGGCACGACGAATTTCCCCGCTAGGATATTCGGCAAACCGACATAGGGTAGATAGCCCTTGCGCTTCATGATGCGGTAGGAGGCCGGCGGCATTTTATAGGTGATGACCATCGGACGCCCCAGCAGCGCGGCCTCCAGTGTCGCGGTACCGGATGCCACCAGCACCACGTCTGCGGCGATCATGGCATCGTGGGCATGGCCGAACAGAATGGTAAGCGGAAGATCCTGCGCACCCAGCCGATACAGGATTTCCTCAAAATAACTCCGGGTTTCCCGACTGACCAACGGCACCAGGAAATGGACATGGGGCTTGGCGGCGGCAATTTCCTGAGCGGTGCGGATATACAGTTCCGCCATGTATTGCAACTCGCTCTGGCGACTCCCCGGCAGCATGGCGAAAACCACAGCATCCTGTGACAGATGCAGTTGCTCGCGCATGGCGAAACGATTGGGCGAGTCCGGCAAAAAGTCGGCTAGCGGATGCCCGACATAGGTACACGGCAACTTGATGGCGTCGTACAAGGGCTTTTCGAACGGGAAAATCGCCATGACGTGAGAAGCGGACTTGGCAATCTTGTGGATGCGTTCCCCACGCCACGCCCAGATCGACGGACTGACATAGTGAATCGTCGGCGTGCCGCGCTTTTTCAAGGCTTTTTCCAGCGCCAGGTTGAAGTCCGGCGCATCGACCCCGATGAATACGTCAGGGGGATTTTCCCGGAAGTAGCGGATCAGCTTGTTGCGTATCCCCAGTATTTCCCGAAAATGCCGCAAAACCTCGATATAGCCGCGCACCGCCAGCTTTTCCATCGGGAACAAGGTTTGCATCCCTACCGCAACCATTTTCGAGCCGCCAATTCCAACAAATTGGGCATTTGGCAATTGCTTACGAAGCGCCTCAATCAGGTGCGCGCCGAGCATGTCGCCGGAAGCCTCGCCGGCCACCATGCCGATAACCGGCCCGGGACCAAGCAAGCTGGCGGACTGGTGAGAATGTTGTTCCTCTGCCATCCTAGTCAGCCTTAACGGATAATGCCGCGCGTCGAGTGCGCCAGGAAATCGACCAGAGCCCCGACTTCCGCGCAGCTCGCAGTCTGCTCGACAAGCGCGGTTTGCGCTTCTTCGAGCGTCAGCCCGTTGCGGTACAGGGTTTTGTAGGCACGCTTGATTGCGGCAATGGTCGTGGCGGAAAAGCCACGCCGCTTCAATCCTTCGGAATTGATACCGTGGGGCTTGGCAGTATTCCCGGCAGCGGTGACGTAAGGCGGGATATCCTTGAGCACTACGCTACCGACTGCGGTGATGGTGTGCGCCCCGACATGGCAAAACTGGTGCACCCCGGTAAACCCGCCGAGAATGGCAAAATCACCGACGTGAACGTGTCCGGCAAGCTGGGCATTGTTGGCGAAAATCGTGTGGTTGCCGACTTGGCAATCGTGGGCCAGATGAACGTAGGCCATGATCCAGTTGTCATCGCCCACCCGGGTCACGCCAACGTCCTGCGCGGTACCGCAGTTAAAAGTGCAAAATTCACGGATAACGTTGCGGTCGCCGATTTCCAGGCGAGTTGGTTCGCCATTGTATTTTTTGTCCTGGGGGATTTCGCCCAGAGAGGAAAACTGGAATATCCGGTTATCCGTGCCAATGCGGGTATGTCCATTGATGACCACATGCGGCCCGATCCAGCACCCTGCCCCGATCTCGACATTTTCCCCGATGAGGGAGTAAGCGCCGATGCTGACATCCTCGCCTATCCTGGCTCCCGGATGAATGATCGCGGAGGGATGTATCATTCGATATCCCGCTTGGCGCACATCAATTCGGCTTCGGCAACGACTTGCCCGTCGACCTTGGCTTCGGCCTTGTATTTCCAGATGCCGCGCATCTGGCGCACGATTTTCACATGCAAATGCAGTTGATCGCCGGGCATCACCGGCTTTTTGAAGCGTGCTCCGTCGATCCCCACGAAATAAAAGACCGAATTGTCGTCGGGCATTTCCCCCATCGACTTGAATGACAGAATCCCGGCAGCCTGGGCCAGCGCCTCCATGATCAACACGCCGGGCATGATCGGATGGTGCGGGAAATGGCCTTGGAAGAAGGGTTCGTTGATGGTGACGTTCTTGTAGGCGTGAATGTTGTCGCCTGCTTCATACGACACGACCCGGTCGACCAGCAGAAACGGGTAACGGTGGGGAAGATGTTGGAGAATTTGGTGGATATCCAGAGTAGTCAAGATGATTTTCCTTCCAGTTGGGAAAGTTTTTGTTCCAATTGTTTTACCCGCTCCGCCAGATCGGTAAGGTGGTGAAGCTGGGCGGCATTCTTCAGCCAGTCACGATGAGGTTGGCTGGGTATAGAAGATGTGTAAGTACCGGGCTGGTTGATCGACTTGGTGACCAGGGTCCCCACGGAAATATTTACCCGGTCGGCAATTTCCAGATGCCCGATAATCATCGCGCTGCCGGCTACCGTGCAATGGCTCCCTATCCGAGTACTCCCCGCCACCCCGACACATCCGGCCATCGCAGTGTGGGCGCCGATATGAACGTTGTGGGCGATCTGAATCTGGTTGTCGAGCTTGACGCCATCCTCGATCACTGTATCGTCAAGCGCGCCACGATCAATGGTGGTATTTGCACCGATTTCCACATCGTTGCCGATCCGCACCCGCCCGATCTGGGGAATTTTCAGCCAGCAGCCTTTCTCGTTCGCCAAACCGAAGCCGTCAGAACCGATAACGGCACCGGAGTGGACGATCGTCCGCTCACCGATCAGACAGCCGTGATACACCGTCACATTTGGATAAAACCGCGTCTGGGTGCCAACCTCGGTGTGCGCGCCGATAAAGCAGCCAGCGCCGATCTGCGCGTATTCGCCAATTACCGCCCCATCGCCGACCACCACGTTTGGCCCAATGCTGGCGCTCGCGGCGATTTCCGCATCCTTGCCGACGACCGCCGTCGCATGGATACCCGGAGGCGCAGTGTCGGGTGGATTCAACAGCGCCGCCACCCGGGCGTAGTAGGCGTAGGGATTGGTGCTGAGGATATGGGGAATCCGTGCCAGTTCCTTGTCCGCTTGCGCGACCACCACGGCACTGGCCCCGGTTGAGCTTAACTGGGAACGATATTTCGGATTGGCCAGAAAAGAAAAATGCCCTTCCCCAGCACTAGACAGGGTGGCAACCTGGCGGATAGCCACGCTACCGTCGCCAACCAGTTCGCCGCCGAACCTTTCGACGATTTCCGCCAATGAAAACTGCGGCTGAGCATAGTCCCGCATAACGCGATTATTTATCCGTCAGGGCCTTCAACACCTTTTCGGTGATATCGATTTTGCTGCTGAAATAGACTGCATCTTCCAGCACCAGATCGAATTTTTCGCGTTCGGCAATTTCTATGATGGTTTTTTTGGCACGGTCATGAACCAGCGCCAATTCCTCATTGCGGCGCAGGTTCAAATCTTCGCGGAATTCCCGCTGGGAACGCTGGAACTCCCGATTCAGGTTGGCCAGATCGCGTTCCTTGTTGCGCCGCTCGCTCTCGCTGATGGTGACGCCTTCCTTCTCCAGAAAAGTCTGTAATTCCTTGGCCTGACGTGCCATTTTTTGCAATTCCAGATCGCGCGCAGCGAATTCCTTTTCCAGTTTTTTCTGTGCCTTGACGGCGGGAGTTGCTTCGCGGAACACCCGGTCGGTATTCACAAAACCAATTTTCAACTCTGCCGCTTGTGCCCCGGCGGCAAACTGCATCGTCATGCCCATAACCAAAACTGCCAAAAATTTATTCAACTTCATCTCCCGAATCATCGTTTTCATCAAAAATTAAAATACCGTGCCCATCAGAAACTGGAAGGTCTCCGGCTTGTCGCCGTCCTTGGCGTTCAGCGGTTTGGCCAGGCTGAACTTCATCGGCCCCATCGGCGAATACCAACTCACGGCAACCCCGGTGGAATAACGCAAATCGCCGACGCTGACTTTTTGACCCTGGTCATAAACCTGACCAGCATCAACGAACACACTCATCCGCAAGGCTCGATCATTTTTCATGCCGGGGAACGGAAACAGCACTTCTACGTTACCGACTACCCGCTTGGTGCCGCCATAGGCGTTGCCGTCCGGATCTTTCAAGCCCAAAGAACTGGTTTTATAGCCACGCACCGAAGTATTGCCGCCCGCGTAGAAATTCTTGAAGAACGGGAAATCCTTATCGCCATAACTCCCGGCAACCCCGGCTTCGCCGTTCAACATCAGGGTGAAGACACGGCTAATTGGGTACAACCATTGGTGCTGGTAAGAAAGCTTGTAGTATTTCAGATCCCCACCCGGCAGCCCGAATTCGCCAAACATTCTCTGGAGAGAACCTGCGGTCGGATAGGTAAGGCTATCCCGGGAGTCACGTGCAACCCCGGCATCCAGGCGCAAGGTGCGGTTGAGTTCGCCGGATTTGGCGACATAATCCTTGTAGCGTTGCGGGCTGTCGTCAAACACACTGATCTTCAGGCTTTCTGCCGACAAGCCCACATTCAGGGTATTCAACTCGTTCAGCGGGATGCCGAAACGCACGCCGGCTCCCAGCGAGTCGGTGTTGTACTTGGCAATCGACAGGCTGGTCGCATCGACCTTGCGCTTGTATACGTCGAATCCTCTGCTGATCCCGTCAACGGTGTAATAGGGGTCGGTATAGGATACCGAATAAACGGTATTGATCTTGCCGGAATTGACTTGGGTGCTCAACATATTGCCGCTGCCGAATACGTTGGCTTGGCTGATGGCGCCACTCAGAATCAAACCTTCAGAACTGGAGAAGCCGATACCGGCCATGACACTGCCGGTGGGCTTTTCAGTAACGTTGACGTTCATGTCCACCTGGTCAGTAGTACCGGCAACCGCAGGGGTTTCGACGTTTACTTCGCTGAAATAGCTAAGCCGCTCCAAACGCACCCGCGAACGGGCAATTTTGTCGGACGCGTACCAGCCGCTTTCCATCTGACGCAATTCACGGCGGATTACTTCGTCACGAGTACGGGTATTGCCGGCAATGTTGATGCGCCGGATATACACGCGGCGGCCCGGGTCGACGAAAAAGGTAAAGGCCGCTTCACGTTTTTCCTTATTCAATTCGGGTACCGCATTGACATTGGCAAAGGCGTAGCCATCGTTGCCCAGGCGATCGCTGATGGCCTTGGTCGATTCGGTGAGGCGCTCGCGGGAGAACACATCGCCGGGGTTCAATTTGACCAGTTTGCGCAATTCCTCTTCGGGAACCAGCATTTCACCGCCCATGCGAATATCCGAAACCGTGTATTTCTGCCCTTCGGTGACGTTGATGGTAATGTAGATATTCTGCTTGTCCGGGGTAATTGAAACCTGGGTGGAATCGACGTTGAACTCCAGGTAACCCTGGTTCAGATAGTAGGAACGCAGGGTTTCCAGGTCGGCGGAAAGCTTTTGCTTGGAATACTGGTCGTTTTTGGTGAACCAGCTCATCCAGTTGGGGGTACTCAACACGAACAGGTCGAGCAGGTCTTTTTCCTTGAATGCTTCGCCGCCTACAATGTTGATTTCACGAATCTTGGCGACATCACCTTCATCGACGTTAAAGTTGATCGCCACCCGGTTACGTTCCAGTGGCGTCACGGTCGTGGTGACCGACATCGCGTAGCGGCCGCGGCTCAAATATTGGCGTTTGAGTTCCTGCTCGGCCTTGTCGAGCAGAGCCTTGTCGAAAATCCGCGATTCCGTCACGCCGATCTGCTTGAGACCATCCTTGAGCTGCTCTTTAGTGAATTCCTTGAGACCGACGAAATCGATCTGGGAAATCGCCGGACGCTCCTGCAACATCACGATCAGGACACCGTTATCCGTCTCCAGGCGGACGTCCTTGAAAAAACCCGTGGCAAACAAGGTCTTGATGGCTGCGGCAGCTTTGGCGTCGTCAAGGGTTTCCCCGACTTTCACCGGCAGGTAGCTGAAGACGGTGCCCGCCTCGGTACGCTGGATGCCCTCCACCCGGATATCCTTCACTACAAACGGTTCGACCGCGGCAGCGGAGGCGGCATATAGGCCCATCAGGAGCAGGGAAAGTAATTTTGGCTTCATATTATTGTCCGCTTATCAGACGGTTAATGTCGTTGTAAAACGCAAACAGCATCAGGGTGAGCAGGATGGCGATGCCGATTTGTTGGCCGATTTCCATGGTCTTTTCGGAAACCGGGCTACCTTTGAAAAACTCGACCATATAATACAATAAATGCCCCCCATCCAATAAGGGCACCGGCAACAAATTGAGTACCCCCAGACTGATGCTGATCAGCGCCAGGAAACTCAGGTACGCCACCACGCCCATCTGCGCGGACTGCCCCGCATAGTCGGCAATCGTGATGGGGCCGCTGATGTTCTTCCAGGAAACCTGGCCGGCAACCATGCGGAACAGCATTTTCAGGCTAAAAATCGAGGTTTCCCAAGTTTTCCCTAGCGCCTTGACGAAGGCCTTGTGGGGCGGGTAACGCACTTCGGCAATCAAACTCTTGATGAGTTCGCGATCCACTAGCGGCGCAGCCCCTACCCGGCCGATCCGTTTGCCGTTGTCCTCCACGACGTCGGGGGTCACTTCGATGTTCTGCTGGACTTCACCACGCTGTATCTTGAGCGTCAGCGGCTGATTGGGACTCTGGCGTACCCACTTCACCCAATCCTCCCAGCGGTGTAGCGTCTGCCGGTTGACACTCATAATTTCATCGCCGACTTGCAGCCCGGACTTGGCTGCCGCGCCGTCGGGCAACAGGCTGCCAATTTTCGGGGCGATATCCGTCTGAAAATGAACCAGTCCGAGTTTTTCCAGGAAATCATTTTCGAGATCTTCAGAATCGATACTGCTGACATCGAGAGTATGTACTGCCGTGGAATGCGCCAAGGTTTCCACTTCGATTTCCAGGGATTTATTTTCAATCACCTTCTGGAGCAATGTCCAGCGCGCATCCTGCCAGGTTGGCGTCGTCTCGCCGCCGATCCGGGTGATGACTTCGCCGCGCTGGAATCCGGCATGAGCAGCCGGCGTGGCAGCCGGCACTTCGCCGAGCATCGGCTTGATCCCCTGCACGCCGTGCATGAACAGGAACCAGTACAACACCACTGCCAGCGCCAGATTGGCCAGCGGTCCGGCTGCCACCACGGCAATACGGCGCTGCACGGGAAGGCGGTTGTAAGCGCGATGCAGTTCATGCGGAGCAACCGGACCTTCCTGCTCATCGAGCATTTTGACGTAACCGCCCAAGGGGAAGATGGAAATCACCCACTCCGTCTGATCTGCTCCCCAGCGCCTAGTCAGGAGGGGCTTGCCGAACCCCACGGAAAAGCGCAGCACCTTTACGCCGCACCAACGCGCGACCTGATAGTGCCCGTATTCGTGCACGACGATCATGATCCCCAAGGTCACAGCGAATGCCGCCAGGGTAAACAGGAAACTCACGCTGCCTCCAGTCGGCGTTGCGCCGCGCGGCGTGCCGCATCGTCGGCAGCCAGCACGTCTTCGACTGTCTCGGCGCGGCACACGGGAATTTCCCCAAGCACTTCCTCGATCAACTGGGGAATTTTCCGGTAGGGAATTTTTTCTTCGAGAAACGCCGCCACCGCTACTTCATTGGCGGCGTTCAGCACGGCCGGCGCCGTGCCGCCGTGGCGCAGAGCCTGAAACGCCAGGGACAGACAGGGGAAACGCCGAAAATCCGGCTTTTCGAAATCCAGTCGGCCGATCTTGAACAGGTCGAGCGGCGCCACACCCGCCGCGATGCGCTCGGGAAAGCCCAACGCATAGGCAATCGGGGTGCGCATGTCGGGGTTGCCGAGCTGCGCCAGTACCGAACCGTCGGCATATTCGACCATCGAGTGGACGACGCTTTGCGGATGAATCACCACCTCGATCTGTTCAGCACTGGCGTTGAACAGCCAATGCGCTTCAATGACCTCCAACCCCTTGTTCATCATGGTTGAGGAATCCACCGAGATCTTTTTTCCCATTACCCAGTTGGGATGGGCGCACGCCTGCTGGGGCGTGACGTTTTCCAGTTCGTGGAGCGGCGTATTGCGGAATGGCCCGCCGGACGCGGTGAGCAGGATGCGGGTTACGCCGTTTTGCGCGAGGTCCTCGGAAAAATTACGGGGCAACGACTGAAAAATCGCATTGTGTTCGCTGTCGATAGGCAACAACTCCGCGCCGTGACTACGCACCGCATCCATGAACAAGGCCCCGGACATCACCAGGGTTTCCTTATTGGCCAGCAGCACCCGCTTGCCGGCGCGTGCCGCCGCCAGCGCCGGTTTGAGGCCCGCCGCGCCGACGATTGCCGCCATCACGGTATCGACCTGGGGAAGCACCGAAACTTCTTCCAATCCGGTCACGCCGCTCAATACCTGGGTACCCCGCCCGGCTTGGCGCAATTTGAGGCGCAATTCCTCGGCACAGGCCGGATCCAGCATCACTGCATATTCCGGCTCAAATTGTAGGCATTGCTTAAACAATTTTTCCACTTGGCAGTGAGCGGTCAGCGCCACCACTTTGAAACGTTCGGGATGGCGCGCCACCACATCCAGCGTATTGACGCCGATGGTCCCGGTTGCGCCCAAAACGGTGAGATGACGTTGTTGCAGACTCATTTGACCAACACTCCCCAATCGAGACAGCCCAACATGGTACAAAGCGCCGCCGCCGGCAGGGTCGGTGTCAAGCCATCGATGCGGTCGAGCACGCCGCCGTGACCGGGCAGAATGCTGCCGCTATCCTTGATGCCGGCCAGCCGTTTCATCCACGATTCGAACAGGTCGCCGACGATGCTCAAGCCCGTCAGCGCGGCAAAAGCGGGCAACACCCACCATGAGGCTCCGGCCAGCCAGGCGACGCTCGCGCCGAACAGCGCCACGCCGAGCAGGGCGCCAGCCACGCCTTCCCAGCTTTTGCCGGGACTGATCGAGGGCGCCAATTTACGCTTGCCAAATTTCCGACCGGAGAAATACGCAGCGCTGTCGGCAATCCACACCACCGCCATTATCGCCAGCAGGAGCTTCGGGGTAACCCCGTGGAGATACACCAGTCCCAGCCAGGTAGGCAGCAGTACCAGCCAGCCCAGTACGGCAAAGGTAATCAGATTGGTCGGCTGCCAGCGAAAGGCCAGCCACAGGGTAGCCGGAACCAACCAGAACAGCAGGGCCAGAGCAAAGATATCGGCCCATACGCTCGCCCCCAATTCAAAAAGAATCAGCGCCAGGACGGCGGTCACCGCCACATACGTCCAGCGTGTACCGGCCGGATAGCGGGCGATTCCACCCCATTCCCACGCGCCGACCAATGCCCCGGCAAGGGTCAGCACAGCCCAGGAAAGCGGGGGAAGGTAAAACAGTGCGCCGAGAAACAGGGACAGTAAAACCAGGGCGGTAACGACGCGCTGCTTAAGCATTATTGACTAACTGCTCGCTGGTGCGCCCGAATCGGCGTTCGCGCTGTTGGTAGGACTGGATGGCCTTTTTCAGGGCGGCGGGATTGAAATCCGGCCACAAGGTATCGGTAAAATGCAATTCGGTGTACGCCAGTTGCCACAACAGGAAATTGCTGATGCGCTTTTCCCCGCCGGTACGGATGAACAAGTCCGGCTCGGGCGCATAAGCCATCGACAAATGTTCCGCCAGGTCATCTTCGTTGAAGTCGCCGCCGGGTTTGGCGGCGTGCATCGCCCGGACCGCCTGCAGCATGTCCCAGCGTCCGCCGTAATTGGCCGCGACAGTCAGCGTCAAGGCGGTATTGCCGGCGGTTAGACGTTCGGCCTCGCCGATCAAGTCGATCAATTTCTGATCGAAGCGCGCCCGGTCGCCGATGACCCTGAGGCGGATATTGTTCTTGTGGAGCTTGGAGACTTCCTGCTCAAGCGCCAGCAGGAACAGGTTCATGAGGAAGCTGACCTCGTCGGCCGGACGCCGCCAGTTTTCGCTACTGAAAGCAAACAGGGTGAGGTGTTCAACGCCAAGATCCACGCATGCCTTCACCGTGCTGCGCACGGTTTCCAGGCCACGCTTGTGCCCAGCTACCCGCGGCAGCAGGCGTTTTTTCGCCCACCTGCCGTTACCGTCCATGATGATGGCGATATGACGGGGAATTTCCTCCACCAGGGGAATTGCTCGCGTAGAGCTTTGGAACAGCGCCACGGTGGGATTAGATCGCCATCAAATCGGCTTCTTTGGCATGCAATGCCTTATCGACTTCGGCGATGTAGCGGTCGGTAAGCTTCTGGATTTCATCCTGCGCTTTACGCTCATCGTCTTCACCGATGGTCTTGTCCTTGAGCATGTCCTTGAGCAGGGCATTCGCATCGCGGCGCACATTGCGCACGGCGACCTTGGCGTTTTCCGCCTCGCCCTTGACCACCTTGATGAGATCCTTGCGGCGTTCTTCGGTCAACGGCGGCGTCGGCACGCGAATCAGGTCACCTTGCGAAGAGGGATTGAGGCCCAGGTCGGAATCGCGAATCGCCTTTTCCACTTTGCCGATCATGTTCTTTTCCCACGGCTGGACGCCGATGGTACGGGCATCGACCAGGTTGATGTTGGCCACCTGGTTGATCGGAGTGGGATTGCCATAATAATCCACCATGACGTGGTCGAGAATGCCGGCGTGGGCACGCCCGGTTCTCACCTTGCCCAGATCGGCCTTAAGCGCTTCCAGGCTTTTCTGCATTTTCTGTTCGGCATTTTTCTTGACGTCAGCAATCATCGTAAGTCTCCCTTAACACTCGACTAGCGTGCCCTCGTTTTCACCCAGCACCACCCGCTTCAATGCACCGGCCTTGAAAATACTGAATACACACAATGGCATTCTCTGGTCGCGACACAACGCCAGGGCGGTGGCATCCATTACTTTGAGGTTGCGGGCAATCGCCTCGTCGAAGCTCAATTTTTCATAGCGAGTGGCGGTGGAATCGGTTTTCGGATCGGCGGTATAGACTCCATCAACCTTGGTCGCCTTCAAGACCACTTCAGCGCTCATCTCCACCGCACGCAAGGCGGCAGCCGTATCGGTGGTAAAAAACGGGTTGCCGGTACCGGCCCCGAAAATCACCACTTTGCCTTCTTCCAGGTAACGCAGCGCCTTGCCGCGAATGTACGGCTCAGCCACCTGTTCGATGGTCAGCGCCGATTGCACCCGCGCGATGATCCCTGCGCGGCGCATGGCATCCTGCAATGCCAGGGCGTTCATCACCGTGGCAAGCATCCCCATGTAGTCGGCGGTGGCGCGGTCCATACCGGCCGCTGCCGGGGCCACGCCACGAAATATGTTGCCGCCGCCGATCACTACCGCCACCTGGACCCCCAGTTGGGCGACTTCACCGATTTCCGCGACGATACGCTCGATCACGTCGCGGTTAATGCCGTAGCTGTCCTCGCCCATCAGGGCTTCACCGGACAGTTTGAGGAGGATGCGGGAGAATTTCGGCTGCGGCATGGCGTTACACCTTCGCTGCTGCGGCCACTTCGGCGGCGTAGTCAACGACCTTCTTCTCGATGCCTTCACCCACCACATACATCTGGAAAGTGTTGACCTTGGCCTTCTTGGAAGCCAGCAATTTTTCCACGGATTCGTCAGGGTTCTTGACGAAAGGCTGGCCGAGCAGCGTCACTTCGGCCAAATATTTCTGGATACGACCTTCCACCATCTTGGCGATGATATCGGCCGGCTTGCCGCTCTCGGCAGCCTGGGCGGAGTAGATTTCGCGTTCCTTGTCGAGCAGGTCTGCGGAAACTTGATCCTTGGACACGCACACCGGCTTGCTGGCCGCGATGTGCATGGCGATATCCTTGCCCAATTGCTCTTCGCCACCATCGAGATCGACCAGCACACCGATCTTGGTGCCGTGCAGGTAAGTCGCCAGCTTGCCGGCAGTCTGGAAACGCACGAAACGGCGAATGGTCATGTTTTCACCAACCTTCATCACCAGAGCCTTACGGGTATCTTCCACGGTGGCGCCGGAAGCCAGCTTCACTTCGGCCAGCGCAGCGAGATCAGCCGGGTTGTTCTCAGCCACCAGTTGCGCCAAGGTCTTGGAAAACGCCAAAAATTCTTCGTTCTTGGAGGCAAAGTCGGTTTCGCAATTCAACTCAACCAGGGCACCAGACTTGCCGTCCGGGGTGAGGAAACACGAAATCACGCCTTCCGCTGCAACGCGGCTAGCCGCCTTGCCGGCTTTTGCGCCGCTCTTGATACGCAGCAGGTCTTCTGCCGCCTTCAAATCGCCATTGGTTTCAGTCAGCGCTTTTTTGCATTCCATCATGCCCAGACCGGTCAATTCGCGCAATTCCTTTACCATGCCCGCGGTGATTTCCGCCATGTCAAACTCCTTGAATTCTCTAACAGAACAGGCCGCCACTCGGCGGCCCATTGATTAAACGAAATGATATGAAAAAAGGGGCTGGACGCCCCTTATCGGCTGCGTCGGATTACGCCGCTGCCGGAGCAGCAGCATCCACTTCAACGAAATCATCGCCGACGATTTCCTTGATGACTTGGCTGCGGCCTTCGAGGATCGCATCGGCGGCGCCACGTGCGTAGAGGCGAATGGCGCGACTGGAGTCGTCGTTGCCGGGGATGACGTAAGCCACGTTGAGCGGGGAATTGTTGGTATCGACGATGCCGATAACCGGGATACCCAGCTTCTTGGCTTCGACGATGGCACCGTTTTCGTAGCCGACGTCGATAACGAATAAGGCATCGGGCAAGCCGCCCATATCCTTGATACCACCCAGACTGCGTTCCAGCTTGGCCAGTTCACGACGGTAGTCAAGCGCTTCCTTCTTGGTCATCTTGGCAGCATTTTCTTCCTGCAACAGGACTTCCATGTCACGCAAACGCTTGATGGACTGCTTGACGGTCTTGTAGTTGGTCAACATACCGCCCAACCAGCGGAAATTAACGAAGGGGGAACCACAACGCTCGGCTTCTTCGCGCACGATGTCGCGAGCCTGACGCTTGGTGCCGACGAACATGATGTTGCCTTTATTGGAGGCAAGCTGACGGATGAATTTCATGCCATCCTGGTACATCGGCAGGGTTTTTTCGAGGTTGATAATGTGAATCTTGTTGCGGTCGCCGAAAATGAACGGGGCCATCTTGGGGTTCCAGTAACGGGTCTGATGTCCGAAATGGACGCCCGCTTCCAACATTTGACGCATGGTAACTGCTGACATTGCATTGCTCCTTGTAAGGGTTAAGCCTCCGCCGACCCAAAAACCACCTGAACCAAAACCGCTGATTCGGGCACCCTGTACTTCAAGTCGGCGTGCGGAATATTGAGCCTATCTAGATAAACCCAACTTTGAATTTTAACACAGATACAAAACCTCCCTCAAGGCAAAGTAATCTCCAAGGTTTGTTATACTTCAATCTTTAATTCGCCCAAGCAGGCTCGACGTTTCATGACCATCATCATCAAGACTCCGCAGCAAATCGAAAAAATGCGTGTTGCCGGTAAATTGGCCGGTGAAGTACTCGACTACATCAAACCATTCGTCATCGCCGGGGTGACGACCGAAGAACTCGACAAGCTTTGCCACGACTACATGGTCGAAGTGCAAGGAACCATACCAGCCCCGTTGAATTACGCGCCCAAGGGGCACCGTCCCTACCCCAAGTCCATCTGCACCTCGGTCAATCATCAGGTATGCCACGGCGTCCCCGGAGAGCGCAAGCTGAAAGCCGGCGACATCATCAATCTCGACATCACCGTCATCAAGGACGGCTATCACGGCGACAGCAGCCGCATGTATTACGTCGGCGAGCCGTCCATCCAGGCCCGCCGTCTCTGCGACATCAGCTATGAATGCCTGTGGCTGGGCATCGCCGAAGTAAAGCCCGGCGCCTATCTGGGTGATATCGGCCAGGCCGTGCAGAAACATGCGGAAAAGAACGGTTTCAGCGTGGTTCGCGAATACTGCGGACACGGCATCGGACAGTCGTTCCACGAAGACCCCCAGGTTCTCCATTACGGCAAGCGCGGTGATGGAGTAAAGCTTGAAGCTGGCATGATTTTCACCATCGAACCGATGATCAACGCCGGCAAGCGCGACATCCGCCAACTCGGCGACGGCTGGACCATCGTCACCAAGGATCACGGTCTTTCGGCGCAATGGGAACACACCATCCTGGTCACGGAAAGCAGCTATGAAGTGCTGACCTTGTCCGCCGGTGCGCCGCCCCAACCCACGCTAGCGGGATAATCCGCCATGCCGATTTCCTGGCGCGACTTGCTCAAGGCCCAACGCGGCGAACTCAACCGCCAGTACCCGGAAATGACGCCGGTGCGTTACTTGCGCGCCCATTGCAAACTGATCGATGACCTGCTCCAGGATATCTGGACCGACACCGCCATGCCCGCCTCACTGACTTTGATTGCGGTAGGCGGATACGGGCGAGGAGAATTGTTTCCCCATTCCGATGTTGATTTGCTAATTCTGCTTCCTGGCGAAGTGGACACGGTTATTCAGGAAAAACTGGAAACCCTGATTAGCCTATTGTGGGATACCGGCCTGGAAGTGGGTCATAGCGTGCGCACCGTTGATGAGTGCCTGGAAGAAGGCGCCCGCGACATTTCCATACAAACCAATCTGCTGGAAGCCCGTTTCCTGACCGGCAACCGCGAATTGTTCACGGCATTCCATCTGGCCTACGCGTCCCACCTCGACCCCAAGGCCTTCTACGAAGGCAAGTTGCTGGAGCAGCAACAGCGCCACACGCGCTTTCACGACACGGCTTACAATCTCGAACCGAATCTCAAGGAAAGTCCCGGCGGGCTGCGCGACATTCAAACCGTCGCCTGGATCGCCCGCGCACTGGGCATCGAATCCGGCTGGCGCGGCATGGTGCGGGAGCACCTTGTTACCGCCCGCGAAGCGGCAATGATCCGTCGTCACGAAAAGCTCCTGCAAAATCTACGCATTCGCCTGCATCTCCTTGCAGGACGCCGGGAAGACCGCATCGTTTTCGACCACCAACCTTCGCTGGCCGAACAATTCGGCTTTTCCACCAAAAAGCTGCGCTCCGCCAGCGAGCAGTTGATGCAGCGGTATTACCGCACCGCCAAAGCGGTAATGGTGATGAACGAAGTGCTGATTCGCAGCCTGCACACCCGCATCTTCTCGCCGCTATGCCACCTACCCGAGGTTATCGACGAGAATTTCCAGGCCCGCGACCGCTTGCTGGAAATTCGTGACGAAGCCCTTTTCCAGAATCACCCCTCCGCCATCCTCGACCTTTTCCTGGTCATGGAACAGCACCCGGAATTGAAGGGCATCAATGCCGCCACCCTGCGCGCCTTGTGGCGCGCCGCCCCCAGCATCGACGCCGCGTTTCGCCGTTCAGCGGAAAATCGCCGGCGTTTCGTCGATTTTTTCCGCCAGCCTCACGGCATCACTCACGAACTGCGGCGCATGAACCAGTTCGGGGTATTGGGCCGCTACCTGCCGAATTTCGGGCGGATCGTCGGGCAAATGCAGCACGACCTATTCCACGTTTACACCGTCGACGAACATATCCTGTTCGTCGTGCGCAATCTGCGGCGCTTCACCGTCCCGGAATACGCCCACGAATTCCCCCTGTGCAGTCGCCTGATCAGCGGTTTCGAGCGTCCGGAAATCCTCTATCTTGCCGGGCTGTTCCACGATGTCGCCAAAGGCCGGGGCGGCGATCATTCCCGTCTGGGCGCGCTGGAAGTACGGCGGTTTTGCCGCAGTCACGGGATTGCCGGAGATGACGAGGAACTAATGACTTGGCTGGTGGAAAACCACCTGGTGATGTCCGCCACCGCACAAAAACAGGATGTCAGCGACCCCGACGTGATTGCCGCATTCGCCGCCCGGGTGCGCGACATGCGCCACCTGACGGGGTTGTATTTGTTAACGGTGGCGGACGTGCGGGGGACCAGCCCGAAAGTCTGGAACGCCTGGAAAGGGCGGCTATTGGAAAGTCTGTTCCTGTCGACCCGCCGCTACTTGTCCGGCGAAAACCTCGGGCCGGAAGCCTACCTCCAGGAACGCCAACTGGAAGCACTCAAAACCCTGCGCCTTTACGCCATCCCCGAGCAAGCCCACCTGCCTTTGTGGAAACAATTGGACGACGGCTATTTCCTGCGTCACGAGGCCCAGGAAATCGCCTGGCAGACCCGCCTGCTGTACCGTCATGTAGATTCCCCCCACCCCATAGTCCGGGCGCGTCTCAGTCCGACCGGCGCCGGGGTCCAGGTGTTGATCTACACCCCGGACCGCGATGACCTGTTCGCGCGAATCTGCAGCTTCTTCGAGCGTACCGATTTCAATATCGTCGAGGCCAAGGTCTGCACTACCCGCCACGGCTATGCTTTGGACAGTTTCGTGGTCCTCGATCAAGCCGGGAAATCCGCACATTACCGGGATTTGCTCAACTTCATCGAACACGAGTTAACCGAGCGGCTGACCCGCTTGCCCCCTCTCGAAGCGCCGCTCGATGGACGCTTGAGCCGCCACCTGAAGCATTTCCCGATCACCCCGGAAATCAGCATTCGCCCCGACGAAAAAGGCGCTTACCACGTCCTGTCGGTGGTAGCCGGCGACCGCACCGGCTTGCTGTCCAGAATCGCCCAGATTTTCCTGCGCCACGGCATTCATCTCCACACCGCGAAAATCACCACCCTCGGCGAGCGTGCCGAAGATACCTTCCTGATTCAGGGGGAAAACCTCGATCAATCGAAAACCGCGTTGCGACTGGAAACCGAACTACTGCGCCAGTTGCAAACGCAGCACTAGCCCGCAGGCAAATGCGCCGTGAGGTCGGGCAGCGGCGGGGCCGCCTTGCCGTGTTCGATCTGGTACAACCAAGCCAGCAACTCTGCCACCGCGATGTAGAGTTCCGGCGGAATATGTTGGTCGATATCGACCTGCATGAGCAGCGCCACCAGCTCCGGTGATTCATGAACATAAACCCCGGCATCCTTGGCCCGCTCGATAATGGTTTCGGCGATCAGGCCGCGCCCCTTGGCCACCACCTGCGGCGCCGACTGGCCTGCCCGGTAGGCCATCGCCACCGCCAACTGGGGATTTCTTTTAGGCGTGTTCATTACGTTCCACCGTCACACCCAACAAGTGCAAGCCTGCGGCATCCAGGGAGTTGAGCAGCTTTCCTTGAGCCTGCTTGAGGCTATCCGCAGTGTTCGGCTCCGAGGCCGCCAGGTTGATGCGCAAGCCGTCGCGGGTAAACGCCAGCGCCGCCGAAACCGTACCCAGGTTCGGCAATTGCAGGCGCAACTTGGTCTGCCACTGAGGGATTTCTTCGAGGGAACCGCCCTGTTCCCGTGCATCGCGCTCCTCCACTACCCATTCCATGTTCTGCCCCGGCCACACCGGGCCTTGCCAAATTATCTGGCGGGTATCGAGCGTATTTAGTTGTTGCTGGATCAGCGGCATGGTGTCGGGATGCACCATATCGGCGGCTTTTGCGGGAGAAGCATCGGCTTGCAGCGCCACCATCACTTGCGCCTTGACCGGCGGCTCGACGCCAGCATCGCCGCGAGTCGCTTGCGCCGCGCCCATTGCTACGTCCGGTTGGTTGGGAACCTTGGCTTCATCGATGCCGACATGCGAGAGTTTTCCCTGTGGTTCTTTCAACAATTCGTTTAGCGATCGCTCGCCGGCTACCCACTGGGCTTGATGGGATTCGTAAAACAGCCCGCTTTGCGACAAAGCACCGCGCAACATTTGGGCAAACACCTTGCTGTCTCCGGGTGGGGTTTGCACCAATGGTTCGGCTTTCACCAGAGATTGGGTTTCCGGGCCGCCCTGTTTTTCCGACACCTTTTGAAGCAGCGTCCCGAGAAAGCGCGCCGTGTCGCTCAAGGTAACGGGAGGACGGGGAGAATCGGGGGCAGCCTGGACAGATGAATCGCCACTCGCTGTCAGGGCTGCTGCGGTAGCCGCAGCGGCTTTGGCGGACGACTGGGTTTCGCGTGAAAGAATAAAAGTGAGACGGGGCTGATTGGCGACAAACACCAGCTCGATGTTCTCGCCGGGCTGGGTATTCTTGGGCAGATTCATGTCGAGCACCTGCTCGCCGACACTCACCTGGAAACGCCCGTTGGGTAGACTTGCCAGCACATGGGCGGGCAATTTTTCCCCCGGTGTCCACTGAGGAAGCTCGGCCGGACTCGCGGCCACCTCGACAAGCGGAGGAGCGGTCGTCTTGACCAGCAACTGAAGCTGATTCAGGACGTCGTTATGGATCATGGCTAGCTTTTCTGATGACTAAGCCGATTCACCGCGATAATCAATTCCGCTTCTCCCCGTGAAATCCCGCAATGCGCCGCCAACTGTTCAACATCCATCCCGTTATCGGCCAATTTGACCGCTTCGCCATAAGGACGCACCGAACTGGCTTGACCGTTTTTCAGCTTTTCCACTTCCACCGTCAAATATTCGATCCGCTCATGCAGATGCGTCATGTCGAGTTCAAGCGATTGCAACTCTCTACTGCGCTTGTCATCGCCATTTTTGCCGAAACGCCCGCCGTTACGCGTCAGCAGTAAAACTTCAGCGACGTAGACCGCGGAGATCAGGATGACGACGATCAACAACTCGCGCCAGGTAATAACGATGCCTTCCAAGCAGAACTCCCAAAAAAATCAGATAGGTAACTACAAAAGCTAAGGGAGATTACCGGGATAGCCCAGCTTTATCAAGCATAATCATCGATATAGTGATCCGGATCGGGGCTTTTTGGCGTTTGCGACGACTCGGGCAATGGCTGCGTGGGAAATTTCTTTTTCTGGCGGCGCTGCTGGCGAAGGAAATTGCGCTCGGTATCATGACTGACAGGCTGGTGCCCCGGAATCGCGGCAACCGGATCATCGACGGCAAACCACACCTGAAAAGTCGGAGAACCGGCTTTTTCCGCGGCACTATTCCGATGAGGCATAGGCGTCACCCAATTTTTTCTCTGTGCCTATGCTATCCAATATCTGGCGCAATTCCGCCATCCAAACCTTGGTCAAGGCGCCAGTTTCCACGTCACAATCCAGAATGGCGTGAATCAATGAGATTTTCTTTTGGTTCAATTCGTCCAGCCCCAAATCCCCGCCGTCTTCGGCGAGCAAATTCCTGAGCAGCGCAAAACGCTGTTCATCCAGTACGACGAGGTTTTCCCACTCGCTCCTCCTGGCTGCATCCCGCATCCGAAGGGAAGTTGCCAGAACCGCCTCATAGCCTTCGACAACCTCGCGCGCATTCAATTTGGTTAGACTCGGCCAAAACTGTTCGACATAGTGGCTTTTTCCGCAGCCGGAGTTGCTGCCGCAACCGCACCACCATCAAAGGCGATTACTTCGGGCGCCTTTTCAATTGCCGCCCACGCCCCGCGCAATTCGCCCAACAGACGACTCACCTCGTCCAGAATGGAAGGGTCGTTATTGATATTGGCGACCAGCAGGCGATGGCACATATAGCTGTAAAGGGCACTCAGGTTCTCGGCAAGCTCCCCACCCACCTTGACGTCAAGACTAAGGTTCAAACCTTCGTCGATAATTGCGATGGCTTTGGAAATCGCCTCACCCTTTTGTGCAATCGCCTTGTTCTGCATATGGAATTTAGCATTGGCAACCGCCTTGATCGCACCGTCGAACAACAACAGGATTAGCCGGTACGGCGTTGCATTTGCAATGTTGGCATCCACACCAACCTTGGCGTAGGTACTCAATGCGTTACGGGTTAGAGCATTCATTCTGAATTTCCTGACTATAAGGCATCACGCGCGGGCGTGTTCCTTCATACAAATCCGGCAACGATGCCGACAACGCAAATCTCGTTAAAACAAGCGCCTCTACTACACGCTGACGGGAAAACGGCTTTCATCTTAGGGAACGACACTAAGCCTTGACAAAGCTAGCCAGTTGCTGAGTCAACGCGGTTTGTTGCGCTTTCATGCTGCCCATCAAGACATCCAGAGCGGTATATTGCTTGCGGTAAGCAGCCTCGATTGCAACCAAACGCCGGTTGAGTACAGTACGTTGATCTCCGATACTCGTGATACTGCGATTGGTGCCATCGACCTTGGCACTAATTGCCCCGTCGCTACCCAGCATATTGGTTAACAGGGCGCCCAATTGATAAGCGAACCCTTGCGAATAATTCACCGCCCCCCGATCACCCGCAGCCCCCCCGCTAACCAGCACTTTCAGCCCATCCTCACCAGTCAGGTACTGACCGGAACCGCTGGCAGCAACCCCATTTATCGTGCCCGCCACGTCAAGACCATCGGTCGAGGTACGAGATGCACCCAGCGCATTGTCTGCGGCACTACCACTGACAGCCACTTTCGAAGCCGACCCATAGCGCGCGGAGGCAATCGTCAGCACCCCGGAAGATTCCGTCACCACTACGGAACTGCCCGCGCTGTTCAGCGCCGCCGAACCATTGATCTGGGACTGGATTTCCATCGCCAAATCCGCAGCAGTCGCATAGCTCTTGGGAGTCAAGGTCACCGTTGTCGCCACACCATCCACCGTCACATTCAGCACATCGTTGCTTCCGGCGAAGATATCCAAACCGGCCACATCGGATCCCAGCATGTTGCCCTGAGTAGCAATCTGCGAGACGGACAATCCATATGATCCGGGTTTGGTGTTGGATGTCCCGCTGACGTAGCTTACCAAACTGTCCGAGGTTTTTCCCGTCGCGGCAAAGAGCGCGGCAACATCGGAAGAATGCGCGGAAAGAGCGCTCTGCAATTTGCTGCTGTCGACCGTCATCGTTCCGTCTTTTAGCAGCGAAATACCGATATCGGAAAGGGAGGAATAGGTACCACCAACCAGCGGTCTCCCAAGCAACGTGCGCATCTGGGTTTGCACGGTGCGCACAGTGGAATCCCCCAGCAACGTGCCAGCCGCCTGAGTTTTGGCGTCATAGGAGGTCAAGTCGTTGATGGTACTTTTCAAGTCGTTATAGCCCTTGACGAAGGCATCCACCGCGGAACTCACCCCTGAGGTATCTTGCGCAATAGTGATGGTACTGGTGCCGACCTTGAGCGCGCTCAGCGTCACCCCATGCACCGCATCGGAAATACTGGTGCTTTCCTTGCTGATAAATACGCCGTTTAGCGTCATTTCGGTATTTTGCGCGGCGGTGGTTTGCTGAAGATTTTGGGTACCGCTCGGATCCTGAGCCAGCAGAGCGGAAATCGTAGCGTCACCGCTTACGTCGATCTTCACGCTGTTGCTGCTGCCTGCCGTGTTGGAAGAAAGCACCAAGCGATAAGGTGAGGTTCCCCCATCGTTGATAATGGAAGCGGTGACACCGACCTTGGCGTTGTTGATGGCGTCGCGAATGCCCGAGAGGGAGTTATTGGTGGCATCAATGGTTACCGTCTTGATGCCGCGGCCCTTGCTGGCAAACGTCGACCCGGCATAAGTTCCACCTGTCCCAGCAGCCGAGTTGTAAGCGGTATAGGTACCGCCACTGATGGTGCCGAAATCGAAGCTCAGCGTCGTCGTACCTCCCGCCCCAATCGCACTCGACATGCTGGCCTGTCCAGCAACCACCAGTTTCTGCGACTGCGCCAGTTTGCTGATATCGACCGCATAGCTACCCGCCGTCGCAACGCTGGAGGCGGAAGCGCCCGCAACAGTGGTATCGCTCGAAGATGCGGTGAGAGCCTGAAACTTTGTCGGACTACTCAACCCCTGGACCGCAGTTTGAAAGGTCGACAACGCCCCTTTCAACGTGCCATAGGCGGACACCTTGGCCTGATAGGTCGCTTCCTTCTTGGTCAGCACCGTCAAGGGCTGGGACTCGATGGACATCAACTTGGTGATGATGCCCTCGACATCGAGATTGGAACCGATACCCGCTGAGGATAGGGCCATGATTAGCTCCTGATCTTTCCAATGGGCGCGCGCGAATACTCAGTTGCGCAACGCTTACTACGCTTTGTCTTTAAGCAGAAGGCCCTGCAAGTTATCCAACGCCTGGGCAATCTCCAGCATTTGCTTGGTCGGGATCTGGCGGATCACCTCTTTCGTGTCTTTGTCGATCACTTTCACGACGTTGGCCTTGGTATCGTCGTCGACGCTGAACTGGATGCTGGTGTTCAATTGCTGCAGCACTTTGTTGATCTGCTCGGCAGAATTTTTCGCGGTGGCAATATCCACTTCACCACTAACCGCCCCCTTCGCCGAAGCCGTTGCCGCTTCAGCAGGCTTTACCGACTGATTCGGCAACTCCGCCGTCTTCTGCTGCCTGACGTCTACCGGAGGCGCGTTCTGAGCGGCGTTGACTTGCGCCATATTCACCGAATTTGAAATTTGAGAAATCATGATATCACTCCTTAATCCCAACGTTATGAATCCAGCCTGCATAACCAGGGTTGATAGAAAAGCCGTCACCTGTACGACAAAGCGCGGCTCCTGCGCCCTTCAGAGCAAAAGCCGCGCCTTTAACCACCGTCATGCATTCCTGCCCTGACCGGCAGGGAACCCCGCCGGATCAGTTTGATTCATTACTTCAGCAAGGACAGCACGCTCTGCGGCTGGGCATTTGCCTGGGACAACATCGCGGTACCGGCCTGCACCAGAATCTGGTTACGCGTAAAGGTAGCGGTTTCTGCGGCGAAGTCCGCATCACGAATCCGCGAACGGGCAGCCGAGAGGTTCTCGGAAGTCGTCTTCAAGTTCGACACCGTAGTCTGGAAGCGCGACTGCAAGGCGCCGTATTTGGCACGTTGCCCGTTGATGGCCTGGAGCGCCCCATCGACGATGGCAATCGAGCGGTTGGCCGCATCCACGTTACTGACATCAAGCTGGCTGGTTTTCTGCAATTGCGAAGATGAAGTCGCCGTGTTAAAGAATTGCGACGTATCCGAAGCCACCACATTAAACGAACGGTCCGAATCAAGCGCCAACTGCCCGGTTCCAACCACGGACGACACCGCGCCCAGAGGAGCACCACCGGTGGACACTCCCCCAACCAAATTACTCCCGGCGACCAGCGCGGTACTTCCCGTATTATTCGAGAGCGTAATATCCTCACCACTGGCATTGGTCAGCGTAATCCCGGAGCCATTACTATTGACAGCAGCCGTCACCCCGGTCTTGGAAGTCGCCTCGTTAATCGCATTGACGGCTGCCGCCAAGCCGTCGGCATTGACCGCAGAACCGACCGTAAAGGAGACTGCCACGGCAGAAGACTGACCACCAATCGGTTTGTTATTCGAAGTGATGTTGATGGAGTAACTGGCGCCCGCCGTGAATGTAGAAAGATCAAATTTCGTAATCGCGGATGCCGTCACCCCGGTAGTGGCGGTCTGGTCGTTAATCGCCTTGGCAACCTTTTTTGCAGAATCCCCTGCAGTCACCGTAACACGTGCGGTACCGAGAGCGCCGTTGATTGTAAGCCCGCTATTTGCCGCCACACGACTGGTTGCCGACGCGTTTGACCTTACCGCGTTTGATAGACTACCGGCCGTCAGATCGCCGCCACTGCTGGAGGAGGTGGATGCCGTGGAGCCTATCCGGTAATTACCGTATTGGTCAGTACGAAAACTTGAGGTGGTCGCGGTAATCACTTCGTTGGCGTTTGCCCCCACCTGGAAAGTGCTGGAATTGGAGCCGTCGAACAGCTTCTGGCCGTTGAACGCAGTAGTAGAGGCGATACGATCCAGCTCGGAAATCAACTGCCCCACTTCCTGATTCAGCGCGTTACGGTCGGAAACCGAGTTGGTGGAGTTCACCGACTGCACCGACAGTTCACGCACACGTTGCAAAATGTCGCCAGCAGCAGATAAGGCGCCTTCACCGGTTTGCCCCAGCGAGATACCGTCATTGGCGTTACGGGTGGCCTGATCGACACCACGAATCTGCGCGGTGAAGCGCTCGGAAATCGCCAGACCGGCGGCATCATCCTTGGCGCTGTTGATGCGCAAACCGGAAGACAGGCGCTGCAAGGAGTCACCGATGCTCACCTGGGAATTGTACAAATTGCGTTGGGTATTCAACGACGCAACGTTGGTAAGAATACTGTTTGCCATGATAAGCCTCCATTAGTCAGGTTAATTTAACTGGGCATGAACTTTTGAAGAAGCCTGCCTTGTGATCTATAACGACTTCCCCCACTCAAACTTTAGAGCTCTCGTCATTTGCGGTCCTACGCGCCACGCTCAGCCATCAATGTCTTTATGATGGCGGCGGCACGCCCGATTGGCCCTGCCCAAGTCTCGCCAAACTGGCGCGGAATACGGGTCAGAGAAGGCAACCACGGGTACGAACCTGTTCCCAGAGCATAACGGTCAGGCCCCGCATCCATACGAATGGTGGGCACCCCCACCGCCGCTGAAATCATGCTGGACGACGTACTTGTTCCGATCACCAGATCGCAGGCTTTCATTAGCGCGGCGGACGTATCCAAATCGCTAAAATGGTCGACATCCGCAAAGTTGATGATGGATATCCCAAATTGTTCCTCGGCTTTTTTCAGTTCGTCGCGCACATCGCCATACTGAAGATTGACCCAAGTGATGCCCGGAACATCAAACAGGGGTTGCCAGAAATCCAGATACGGATATTGCGCCCGCCGGTCTAGTGTAAGCACACCGCTACGCCATGCTATGCCAATAATCAGCTTGCCACGTTCGGGTTGCAGGCGTTGGCGAAACAGTTCAACCTTTGCCAGATCGGGAACCAGAAGCTGCGTGTTTTCCGGAAAGGATGCCAAGCTCGGACGCACGATGGGTAACAAACTGCCGATGGGTATCTGCCATTCCATGTCGGCAATATCGGCCTCGCTCAGTGCTGTACTGCCGCTACGAAATTCGATTTTTGGAAAACTGCGGGCAAACAACGAACGCAGCTTGCTGTGACAAACATAAATAATGCGCTCGAAACGGTCGAGAATATCCGGTAGGCAAGTGGCAAATAGAATTTCGTCACCAATGCCCTGCTCCCGGTAAATCAGCAAGGACCGCCCGGTTGCAGGGGTTCCCGCCCATTCGGGAATGGCAAGATGGGACTTTTCCCCACCCTCGCGCCGCACCCAGCGAGCCTCCCAATGCTGGTACGCCGCTTGCAGATCCCCCAGAGCAAATTGGGTAACACTCAGGTAGTAGCGGAGTTCCAGGTCGTCAGGAGACTGTGCCAGCGCAGAAAGATGGTGGGGAAGCGCCAGATCAGGCCGCCCAGCATCTCTTAGAAACATGGCCATGTGACTATGCACTTCTCCATGACCCGGGCTGATTGCCAAGGCCTTGTCGAACCAACGGATTGCACCTTGGAAGTCATCGTTGAACGAACATAATTTTGCAAAATTGATATAGGGCTCAATCATCCGTGGCTCAAGGGCTAATACCCTTTTGAACTGCACTTCCGCCGCTTCCCGCTCGCCCAACTCCAGCAGAATCAAACCATAATTATTTAAAGTATCAAGCAGGATTTGCTCGTATTCAGGGATTTTTTTAGCTTCCTCAAGTTCAATGAGGAGGCGTTCCACCACCTGCCTGGCCTCATCAAAAGCGCGGGTTTTCCACAAGCATAGGATAATGTCAACCCGAAAATTCCAGCGGTAGTCAGAGGAAATATGTTCTATGGCACGCCTAGCCACATCCAAGGCTTCTTCGTAACGACCAGTGCCATATAGCTTCGCGTAAAGGTTACGATAAGCCATTTCAAATGCAGGGTCGATCATGATGGCCGTATCAAAAGCTTGTAGCGCGGGGGATAATTGACCTTCCCCCACCAACAGAACGCCCATTTCGTTTAATGCCAAGGCGTTTTTCGGATCGACCTTCAGCAACCTTGTCAACGCTTCCAGAGCGGCACCTGGCCGCTCCATCAGTTTGAACACTTTGGAAATGTTATAGAGCGCATAGACATTGCCCGGATTGACGGCAAGCGCTCCCACGAAATAACGCTCCGCAGCGGCCCAATCTTCTTGGCGGGCTGCCAGGGTGCCCGCCAAGTTGAGCGCCTCCAGGTCACGGGGAAACTTATCCAGATGCTTCTGGAGCAACTCACCCGCCTGCCGATCCTTGCCCTGTGCCGAAAGCGCCACTGCTCGCTGGACCTCGCCGCCGTGGCGGACGGGTTTCGATGATTTATTTTTCATAGCCAATACCTATTACGGAAACGGTACTCTAAAGAGAGGTGCTTGTTGATGCGCGTTGAAATCTGACCATCTGCACCGGCTCAATATTGGTCAGCCGTTATGGATGGGGTAGCGTACTACACGGCTGTGGACAAGTCGAATTGGCGGATATGCTTTGTGCCTCTCCGATCTTTGGATTTAACCAATCGAAGTCGGCGTCTTCCACCAATTCTTGCCCGGCATCCTCGGCACACTTGAAAAAGAGATTGGTTTTCTTGGGCAAAACCGGTCAAGAAAAAACACCGCCCTACCCCTTGAACCTTCGAACGGTTAAACTATCCATAACAGTGAAAGGGTAAGCCATGAGTACCGTTACATTTGATACGCTCAAATTCGTCAAGGAATTGGAAAACGCCGGTATGCCACAAGCGCAAGCCGAAGCACAGGCTAAAGCATTGGCAAACGTGTTATCCGAATCCCTGGATACTACCCTTGTAACGAAAGCAGATATTAAAGACGTAAAAACCGAAATTACGGCAATAAGAGCAGATTTACAAACAGAACTAGCCCCAATGAAAGCCGAACTGTCAGTAATCAAATGGATGGGCGGGATTATCGTGGGCGGAATCGTTATGCTGCTACTAAAAACCTTCTTTCCGGCATGACAAAATCCCAGCCAAAAAAACGCCCCGATTTCGGGGCTTTTTTATTGGGATTCCAAGGCAAAAGCGATCCAGCCGAGCGTTCCCTCCCATCAATTCGAGACGGTACCGGCGACGATTCTACCGACCTTTGACCTTGCGCCTCACCACCAGTGGGAACCAACATCATCTTAGGATGAATCGCACAATATCCAGCGACAACGGCTACAAGTCCCAGTTTGAGACTTTCTTGGTAGGCATTCCAAGAGGTACGCCAGTCTTGGTCTGCATCGGTAAAAATTTACAATCGGTCAAGCGGCGGTTGCCCCGGCATCACTTTGGCAAACTTAATCTACCAACCGCATTTGGTTTTTTAGCATTTTCTTCCCCCCCATTTCAAAAAAACGGGTGAGGTTCTGTATCGAAAAATCTCTTTTATTCTCTTGGTTTAAAAAGAAATTGCAAAACATAACAGTGTCCTTGTCGCGATAAATCTCTACTTCAACAGCGCCTTTGTTCGACAATTCAGAATTATCCAGCACATACGATAAAACATTTCCGGGTATCCGCTCCCGAATACTAAATTCCTCTTGAAGCAAATCGCTGCATAGCAATTTATGAGTCGCTCCCACCAGGCTGTCCAGCAGTTCACTGGATTCACCGTCATCAATCTGGACATTGAGTTTAATCAGTTGTATTAATTCCGTTTGCAACGCCAATAAAATTTCCGGATTCCGATATATCATCGCAATCCATAACTGATTCAGCTTAACAAAGTTATTTTGCAATTCATCAAAATTTTCTTGCTGTTCGTAAAATGCAACAGCCGCCGCTTTTGTTTCCAGCCATTCATCTGTTGATTGTTTTTTCATTTCAAGGAACAAACCGGCCAGCAGGGGATTTTTTGAAGAAGATAGCTCATACAAGATCAACCCCGGATTAACCCCATGATCTTGGGCAAAACGTAAAACCGGCTTGCCGTAGCCAATATTCCAACAAAAATCTATAAGCCAGTGCAGAATCTTGAAGCTTTCCAATTCCGATTCGGACATATCTTTAGTGGCCCGAACAGACTCTTCGACTTCAAATGTGTTCTGCCCAGCGTATACCCCGTAAGCCCCGAAAATTGGGCGAAATTTGGTTCTTACGCCATATGACAGACGGTCTTCTGTGCTTTCGTATTGCGAGCCTGGCAACATTCTTATGTTATAGGCTTGAATTTTTCCAAACCCCATGTCAAATGCCGCCATAAGGGTTTTCAACTGACTCGCAGCCGTCTCCCTAGGCAAGCCGACCAGAATATCTGTTGAAACTTCAAAACCGTTTTCCTTGTAAAAATCTATTTGTTTCATAATGTGCTTGGGCTGAATACTGCCTCTCCCACAAGCCGTTAGCACGTCCGGATCGGTGGATTGTATGGCAATATACCCCTCGCAATTCTTGATGGTTTTTGCAATCTCAATATTCCTCCCACCGGTATTTTTTGAATGCCATAGGGTGACGTTGATGGGAAACCCATTTTCATCCATAAGTTGGCGAATTTTCTTTGCTATCTCTATATCGCGCTTCAATATTCCGAAATTGGCATCACAAAAAATCCAATTCACCTGTTTTGCCGATTTGAGCGCTACATAATCCATTTCCTCGTAAATCACGTCCAACGATCTGCAACGCACTTTTGAGAGCGCTGCAATACCCCACGTACAATATGTACAACCAAAAGGGCAGCCGCGATTTGTTTCAAAAAGCGGGATCATATTCGGATCGACCAGAAAATCGTCCAGAAGCCCGGAAAGATAAGGGCTGGGATAATTGATATGCTTGGACGTGTTAATGCTATTAACCGACTCAAAATGAAGCCGCCCTTCGACTAAGCCTGCACAACCAACCGGAGGCACGGATAAATCTCCGCCAGCGAGAACCTGCCCCACGAGATTGGCGAAGGGCTCCTCACCCTCAAACAGAATGTAATAATCAAGCAGGCTATTGACTGAGAGATAAGCTTCAATCCCGGCACGGTCAGTTCTGATATTAGGCCCGCCCATTACAGTTATTACTTTAGGATTTTGCCGCTTAGCCAGTTCCATGAAAACCTGGTTGAGCCTTTCATTCCAACTGTAATTGCTTAAACCAAGAATATCCGGTGGACAATTCTTAATTTTTTTTTCGAGTTCCAGGGGGTATTTGAATATTTTGATATCGACATCGCGCCCATATTTTTCTTTGGTGTATGCCGCAAGATAGGCAACATTCAACGGAACGACATAGTTTGTTCTGACGGTGTCATACACCAGGTCGGCCAAATATATTGTTTTCAGAATTACTCTCCCGTTCTTTTCAGGCTGACATGTGCGGTATCGAACCACTCTGCGACGGACTACCACCACTCAGTTGATGAGTCATACCCACATCAGCCCAACAAATCCCAGCTGACGGGCGTCCCTTTCCTGATATCCGTCCGAGCTTTTCTCCCCAGGAAAATCTCCAGGAATTTAGGCGGCAGCCCGGAACCCGGGCGAATGGCGCGAATGTTGCTGGTCGTCAGCAACGCGCCTTCGGCGATGTCCTCGCAGACATAAAGAGAACGCCGGTGCGCTTTGCTTTTTTCCTCTGCGGCAGTTGCGCCATAGGAAATCCGCCCCAGTGCCGCCCAGGCACGTGCCGACTCTTCCACCAATGCGCGCATTTCCTCCGGCTCTAGGGAAAATGCCGAATCCACGCCGCCATCGGCTCGCGCCAGGGTAAAGTGCTTCTCGATCAGTGTCGCGCCCATAGCCACGCTGGCAACGGATACGCCGATTCCCATGGTATGGTCGGACAAGCCAACCTCGCAATTGAACAATTCGTGCAAATGAGGAATCGTGCGGAGGTTGGTATTTTCAGGGGTGGCCGGGTAAGTGCTGGTGCATTTCAGCAAGATCAGATCGCGGCACCCCACTTCGCGAGCCGCGCGGACGGTTTCGTCCAACTCGGCCAGCGTCGCCATGCCAGTGGAAATAATCAGCGGTTTGCCGGTAGCCGCTACTTTACGAATCAGCGGCAAATCGGTGTTCTCAAACGAGGCGATCTTGTAGCAGGGCACGTTCAGCGTTTCGAGAAAATCCACTGCGGTTTCGTCAAACGGCGTACTGAAGCCGATGATGCCGACTTCACGGCAGCGTTCGAAAATCGGCTGGTGCCATTCCCAGGGGGTATAAGCCTCCTGGTAAAGCTTATACAGGGATTTTCCTTGCCACAGACTGCTGGCGTCATCGATAAAAAACGCCCCTTCATTCAAATCCAGGGTCATGGTATCGGCGGTATACGTCTGAATTTTCAGAGCGTGAGCACCGGCTTTGGCGGCGGCATCGACAATCGCGAGCGCCCGCTCCAGCGACTGGTTATGATTACCGGACATTTCGGCGACAAGAAAGGGAGAATGATCTCTTCCTATTTTGCGCCCGGCTATTTCCAGTTCAGTTTCGCGCATCCTTATCCCTCCTGTTTAACGCCACGACGACAGCCTTGGCGAATTCCTCGAAATCCGTCAAGCGAGACTGGGCGATTGAATGGACAATCTCCCAGTTGATGGCATCATAGTTATGGACTGCCAGATTGCGAAATCCCACCGCTTTTTTCATGCGCACAGCCAACTCGGAATTGATGATTCCCGCATCGGTCAAGACCTCGAACGTCTGGCCCATGGTACCTGGAGGCGGAAACTCGGTGGCCGAGATGAGATGCGCACCGATATCCACACAAAGCTGAACAGCGCGCGTCAAATTTAGTGCCAGAATATCCTGGGCGTCGTAATCTTTTTCCAAGGTAGCGGCGTCGTTGGGGCACTTTTCTTCAACCCGATGCAGGGCTCGGCGCAAGGACTCCAATTTTTGTTCGATCACAGGGTGATCCACGCTTGCCTCCTTTCCTGCAAAATTCTTCTCTGGTAAGGCATGAAATCGGCCTGATTGATGAGGTGCTTGCTTATCAGGCAAGCGTAGCTGGAATCGTCGCCCAGAATTTTTTTCCCGCTGGTGATAATTTCCCCAAGCAGGGGTTCCCCAACCGCGAAGATATCCACCAGATCGACCGGGCGCCCAATGGCTTCCGCCAATTCTTCAATTAGTTGAATTTTTTCTTGTGGGTGAAAGGGGATATCGGCACCGACAGCGATGTCGAGGTCACTGTCTCTGCGTGCCGTGTTCCTTGCCAAAGATCCGAACAATACTGCGAGACGGATAACAGGGTGCCGGCTCAGTACTCGCCTGATGCGTTTCGTCAGTTCGATGTCGCCAACCATATCGATTGCGCTCATAGTTTTTCCAGAATTCTCCATGCTTCATCCAGATTGTAAACCGTTGAGCCAGCCCGATGTGTTGAAGGGTAAGCCACATTGGCCGCCAGCGGATAGGGCAATTTCCGATCAAGTTTTATTGAGTGCATACCCAATTCATTAGGCCCGGCAAAATCCTTGCGTTCATCATCGGCGATATACACCGCCTCGTTCGGTGCAACCTCCAGCCGCTCCAGCACAATCTGAAAAGGGATCGGTGAGGGTTTTCCGCACCCATCATTCAGGTCGTCGGTGCACAAAACAAAATTCACTTTGCTTGCCAAATCGAGAGCGTCAATCTTCGCGTGCTGCACGCAGGATTTTCCATCCGTGAGGATTGCCGACTTGATGCCCGTCTCGTCGAGCCGCTCAATAAACGGCATAACATCGGGAAATAGCGAAATACCTGGGACATGAGTCCGATACACATGTAATGCCGCAGCAAGAAAAATCGGAGTCGCAAGGCCATGTTGTTCAAGCACGGCGTCAAATGCCCCCTTGCGCCCACGGGACCGATAGTGGGTGACAAGCTGCTGGTAAAGCGCTTCCATGCTCGCCCCGCATTTCCCCGACAGAAACGCCGCTACTGCCGCATAACCACTCTCCACATAGCTGTATTCCGGGTAAAGGGTGTCGTCGACATCGAGAACAACAAGTCGCACCCGTGACGCCACTTTCAAGCTCGGCTCCATATCTTCAGCTTATCCAACTCATCTGCGCTTACGTAGATATCCTGGCTATGCCGGAACATGAAAAGTTCCTTCCGATATTCACCCAGGCACGGCTCGACACGCTCCCCAGCCATCAGGCTGACTAGCACCCGGGGCGTGGAAATGCCCGCCTTGAAGCCTAACGCGGCACCACCGCCAAATCGCGGATTGACTTCAATAAATGTCACCTCGCTGCCATCCCAAAAGCACTGGATGGTGGCATGGCCGATCAATCCAAGGCTTTCCGCCAAGTCTTTCCCAGCGTTCACCAGTTGCGGGGCATCGACTGTCCTGCCGACTATGGACTCCCCTGCGCATACCTTGAGGCGCTCGCGCGGCACCACCGAAATCACCCGCCCGGAAAAATCCGAAAAGGTGTCCAGGGTATATTCCGGCAACCTCAGCAGGGACTGGATAATCAGTTCGCCTTCTCGCACGCTTGTCGCCGCAAGAGCTTCCCTGTTTTCCACGATTTGCGCACCGCGAGCCGCACTGCCGAAGCGCGGCTTAACGAAAACCGGGTATTCGATTTCCTCGCGCTCTTCGGGACGATATGTATGCGGAACTGGAAATCCGTGCTTTCGACAAAAAGCAATAAAAGCCAGCTTGTCCTGGCAGGTGCGAATCGCCTCAGGAGTGGACACCATCACGGTCACCCCAGCATCGGCAAGCACTTTCCGATGCTCGGCGAACCAAGGCAATTCCGCGTCGCGAGTTGGAACAATCAGACCGATCTGCCAAGCAGTACAAGTATCCAGCAAAAACGCCAGGAAATCCGGAGTTCCCAGCGACGGCGAAACAATCCCCATATCGGCGGCATACAGCGCCGCCGCATGGCGCTCGGCATCACAAGCAACCACCTTGCCGCCAGTTGCCGACACGGCAGCCTGAAATTCCCTGACAAGCCATACCTTGCGGGAGGCGCTGGAGATCAGAACGTTCATGCGGGATTCAAGGATTTCGGGCAAAAGCGAGAATATTCCTCCCCATGCCCTGCGCTGCGAAACACCGGTAGAGGTTTTGCCTCACCGCCTGCGGTAGCGAGTGCTCCAACTCTTTGCGCATCTTGTGCGCCTGCCGACCTACTTCCTTTACCCCGACATAATCCATGCCCATCAGGAGGAACAATTCCATGGGAAAATCGGCGGTCATTTCCTCGGGTTGATATCCGGCTCCCTGAAGGATGGCCGACAAGGAGGGAAAATCAAAATAGTTGATGTGGTCGGGGGCAAACACCCACCACCGAGTATGCGCCGTATGTGACTCGGCAATCCGCTGAAGTTCCGAAAAATCATTGGGAACCCGAACACATAATACCCCGCCGGACTTCAAGAGCTTCCTGGCGTGGCTTAATAGCATCAAGGGATCGGGTACGTGTTCGAGCACATTCACCAGCACTACGGCATCGTAACTCTCTTGGTTATGTGGAGTGGCAGCCCATGCTTCGAGCGTTGCGCAGGAAACGTCCAGACCGCGTTCGATTGCAATGGCGCTTGCATCCTCGGACGGCTCAATGCCGGAAGCGGAAAACCCGGAATTCCCCAGAAAGCCGACCAAGTCTCCTACCCCGGCCCCCACGTCAAGCACCCGCCCTTTCCGCCCAAGAAGTCGGTCAAGGTAATCTGCCACATCAGCAAACAGCGTCTGTTCGAGCCAACGCAATTCCTGCTTGGCTTCGTCGCCGCCTTCCATCCGGCGACGAATTTCAGGCGCCCGCCCCCCTTGCCGGATCAATTCATAGTATTGGCTCTGGTAAAAGCTCGATAATTCGTCACAACGAGGAACGGGATCCAGCCTGAAAAACCCGAATTGCTCGTCTTTTTTAACGTTACTGTCCGTCATCACCGACACCCCTCACATAAACCCTCATCGCGCTGCATAGCCGCCCCTGGAATCCGCAACAATGCCTCCACAACATCCATCATCCCATCCCCCACGATCTTCAAGGCGCGTTGCCCCATGTCACGCAGAGATTCCGGATCAAGCCTGGCCTTCCCGATTGCGCTGACCAGATTGTCCACATCAATCTCATGATGCCACCCCAGGTTCCAGATAACCCCGGCGTTGGACAAGGCAACAGTGGTTGCCAATTGATTTGGGGCGGCAACCATCGTCATGGTGGGCAACCCCAAATAACACCTTTCCCACGTTGCACTCCCGCCGGCACCAATCGCCAGGTCGGCACTCGACATAAGCTCAGCCATGTTTTCAACCTGGCACCAATATTTGGCATCAGGCATCGCGTCGCAGCGTTGCCTGACCATGTCGCGATGGGGATTGGTTGAACCGACGACGACATCAACGGCCATGTCGGAAAGTCCCATCCTACGTATCGCTTCCAAGACCTTCACGGTTTCATTGGTTGGGTCGCTGCCGCCAAAAAATACCAGGATGCGCCGGACCGTTCCGTCACGCTTTCGCAGAGCTTTCCGCGCCTCACGAAACTCGTTGCGAAGCAACGCATAACGGGGTCCCAGAAACGTGATGCAATCATCGGGAATTAAGCCTTTGTAGCGCTCCGGCGCATTCTCCAGATAGTTTTGATCGAGGAGCAAATCGCAATCATGCGGACGATCAGCCAGATCATCTACTACCATGATCTTGGTGCAATCAGTGCGCAGCCTGGTTTCCCATCTGGCGTCCAGACCATAATGATCAACCACCAACCAATCGATTTCTTCACCCGACCGCAAAAGCACCGCGCGGGTTTGCTCGGCATCAACCTGCCAATCGGCATCTTCTCCTACCAACAACGGATAAACCGGGTAGCCCTTTCGTTCGACATAGCTATTCACGTTGCCCGCAAGTTCACGACAAACAAACGCGGTCTTTGCCCCCTTGGCACGCAATGCATCGGCCAACACTAGGCAGCGCATCACATGACCGGTACCGATTGTTACCGATGAATCGGCACGAACAACGATGTTCACCGCGGTCTTTTTTCCAGCAAAAACCACGTTGCGTCATCCTGCGGAAAGTTCGCATCGCGGTGATAGCGAAAACCATAACCAACCAGCCGAAGATCGGGAAAACGATCCAGCATTTCCCCGGCGAAATCGCGCTTGAACAGTTTATCCGCCTCCCCACGGTAAGGAATGCTCACCGGTGTCGGGTTGTAGTATTCGACAAGGCAGATATAGCGACTACTCGTTCGATGCAGAAGATCGTATACGTCAGGCAGCACGTCCGGATTGGTGTGGATCAGCACGCCCTTGATAAGCACCAGATCACGCTCGCGGTCAGGCGCAAAATCCAGGATGGATTGGGGATATACCGTCACCCCGTGCAACTTCTGCAAGAACTCCACTGCCTTGGAGTTGATTTCAATCGCCGACAGTTCTGCATTGGGCAGGAGTTGCTTGAGCGCCTGCAAATTGAGTCCAACGTTGGCGCCGAATTCGATTATTGAAGAAATCGGGGCGGCGTGGGAGAGGATTTGCGAAAATAATGTCAGGTTACCGGCGACCACACCGGCACATTGGTTTCTCGACACGTATTCGTTGCCAAACTCGCCGGCCCAGAAACGTTCCTGCTCGGTTTTGAATTGCTCGTTCATGGATTCACGCTTTCATTGTCCAAGTTTCTTCTGCTCGATATGCGCGTTGATCTCGCTCCAGTCGGGATGCCGCGCCAACAAATCGAGGATATCCTGCATGGAAAAAGATGGATTCACAGGATAGAGATCAGCAATAATCCGGCTCACCAATTCGAGGTCTTCCAGTGTATCCACCGTCCAGCGGTGGTTTCCCTGATTTTGTTCCAACATCACGTTAGCGACGCGGTAACGCTGGGGACGACGATAAATGAAGGGAGTAACATGCTCCCGCTCGGGCGGATCGACTGCCTCGTTATAAGCTTCCGCCAATACTCGAAACGGAAACACCTCTGCATCCATGCCCCGGGGATAGGTTCTTTTCAGGCCATTGGATACATAATCGCATTCCCCTTGGCGATCCAGATAGAAACGGATAGCCTCGTCGATCACTTCAGGATCAATCACCGGGCAATCCGAGGTCACTCGCACCACCACGTCGGCGCGATACTGCTTCGCCGCCTCGTAATAGCGGGCCAGCACATCCTCCTCCGAGCCGCGCGTGCAAGACACTCCAAGGCGCTGGCACAATTCGACGATAGGCTGATCGGTTTCGTTGACCGTAGTGGCAATCACGATTTCATCCGCCAGTTTCACTCGCCGCAACCGCTCGATTTGATATTCCAGCAAGGGTTTCCCCAGCACGGTTTTCAACACCTTCCCCGGCAAACGGGTGGAGGTCATTCTGGCTTGGACAATAATGACGGTCCTCACTCAAGAATCTCCTTTAACGCCCCGACCACCAAGTCTTGTGCCGCATCGGTCAAACCGTAATAGAGCGGCAAGCTAATCGCCTCGCGATAATATTGCTCGGCAACGGGAAAATCCCGCGGCTTGAAACCCAATTTCCGATAGTAAGGCTGCAAATGCACCGGAATATAGTGCAAGTTCACGTTGACCCCCCTCGCACGCAGGCCATCGAATACCTCGCTGTGGCTGCGGTTACCCGGATTGACGCGGATAACGTACAGATGCCACGCTGAAAGCGCCCCCGCCTCCAGAGCCGGCAAGGTGACGGGAACATCTTTCAGCAATTCGCCATAACGGGCGGACAGATGACGCCGGCGCGCCACGAACTCATCAATACGCAGCATCTGGCTGGCGCCGAGAGCCGCCTGAATATCGCTCATTCGGTAATTGAATCCCAACTCAATCTGCTCGTAGTACCACGCACCGTCTGGCGGCCCCATCATTGTGGCAGTGTCACGGGTAATCCCGTGCGAACGCAGCAGCCTTGCCATTTGCTGCAAATCCTCGCGATTGGTGAGGATCATCCCCCCCTCGCCAGAGGTAATGATCTTGACCGGATGAAAGCTGAATACCGTCAAATCGGAATAGGTGCATGCCCCCACCCGACCACCGCGATATTCTCCACCAATGGCATGTGAAGCATCCTCAACCACGGCAAAACCGTATTCGCGTGCCAATTCGCCGATCCGCTCCATTGCGCAGGACTGTCCGCCGAAATGGACCGGCACCACCACATCCGGCAGGCGTTTCTGGCGGCGCGCAACGCGCAGTTTATCTTCAAGCTCAGTTACACTCATGTTGAACGTGAGGGGATCAATATCCACGAAATCAACATCCGCACCGCAATAACGTGCGCAATTGGCGGAAGCGACAAAGGTATTGGGGGAGGTCCACAACAACCCGCCTGGCTTGAGGCCAAGGGAAAGACAGGAAAGATGCAGCGCCGCAGTCGCATTGCACGTCGCCACGGCATATTTCACGCCACAATAGTCGGCTACGGACTGTTCGAAGCGCTCGATGGCTGGCCCCTGAGTCAGCCAATCAGAATTAAGCACCTCGACAACGGCCCGGATATCGGCATCATCGACATCTTGCCGGGCGTAAGGAATCATGCTGTGCCGATCCAATCGATGTTCATCGCGACTCCTCCGGATGAATTTTCGTGCCGGGAATTCATCCGCGATAACTCACCATCTAGGGTACCCACCCCAACCTGTCAACAACCGTTTCAGTCACACAATACATCGTTGGCGAGTCAAAAGGATTTGCCCTGGCTGTAAAAATACGCCTCCATCAAACGACATCGATCAATGGAAGCTCTCTCAAATACTGCGCCCAACCTAATTGACAGCCCAGGCAGGTGAATTTTTCGCGTTGATTGTCTATTCCTTCGACTTCTTTTTCTTCGCGGACTTGGGTTTCCCTTCAGCTTTTGCGGGCTTCTCCGGGGCTTCCTGGGCGGCCGCTGGCTCTGGGGGAAAAGACGACACCCCAGTTCCCCTTTGGATCGGCGGTGTCATCAGGCGCTTCTCAATCACCAGAATACTGTCGTAGAAATGCAGGCCGAAGGCCGAGCGGGTAAAGGGCGTGATCTGGAAGCTTTCCGGATCGCGGCTATGCCAGGCATGAATATCGTCGATGAAGCGCTTGGCGTACTCAATGAAAGTCCAGGGCTGCCGAAAACCACCGCCCCAATCCTTCCAATACGAGGTATGCAGGTCTTCGCACAGGTAAAGCCCATCCCGTTTCACATGAGGATATAGCTCCTCGAAAGAGACGATCTGCTGGGACATGGTATGCCCCCCATCATCCAGGACGATGTCGAATGGGCCGTGTTTGGCCGCCAACTCCTTGAGGAAATTGCGGTCCTCCTGGCTACCGATTTCGATGGTGATCTGGTCTTCCTCGAACGCTTTACAGGCTGGGTTGATGTCTACTCCCACGATCTTCGCTTTGGGGCCAAAAAAGTTCTTCCACATCTGCATGGAACCGCCATGGAACACCCCAATTTCCAGAAAAGTGATCTCCTGATCGCGGAACGCCGCGAAATGGCGCTCGTACACGTCGAAATAGTGAAACCATTTCAACATGAAACGCCCCTGGTTATTCGCAAAATAATCAAACAAATCACTCATGGCTACCCCTTAATATTCAAGAATCGGTTGTACTGGATTTTTCTACTTTTCTGGTTCGCTTCGTCTTTTTTTCCGCCCGCGCGTGTTTCTTGCACCATTCCCCCCATACCCGCCGCAATGCCCTCTCCAAGTCTCGGGTGACCAGTTCACCATCCATCAAAGGTGAGGCCTGCATGGCCGGGCGCACCTTGCGGCGGATCTCAGCGAGGCGCGGTATATCGTCGGCGAAGCGCTTGGCGATAGCAAGATATTCGTCCGTGGTCTGTGCGATGAACTCCGTCAATCCAACACTGGTAAGCATGGATACACCCATCCGGTGGATCGGCTTGGGACCAGCCAGAGAAAGCACCGGCACCCCCATCCACAAGGCATGGGCGGTAACGGTGCCGCCATTGTAGGGGAAGGGATCAAGCACGATATCCACTTCCGCATGGAAGCGGAAATATTCGTCAAATGGCTTACGCCCCATCAGGTGCAGACGTTCAAGCGGCACCCCACACGCTTCGCAGTTGCGGCGCACCACCTCGTTCAGCTTTTCGTCATCAGCTTTACCACCGGTTGCCACATACAATTCCGCTTCCGGCATTTCTTGGAGCATACGTCCCCACAGTTTGACCACGTTCGGGTTGATCTTGCCAAAGGCATTTAGCGAAGCAAAAGTCAGATGGCCTTTTTTAAGAGCCGGCGTCTCGGCCACTTCAAGACCTTCAGCCTCTTTGGGCGCCTTGTAACACCATCCGGAAATCAGCCGAAGCAGCTTCTCTGAGTGCAGATGTTCGGTCATGCCTTCCGGGTCCATGCCCTCATCGGTAATACGATAATCGATGGCGGACAACCCCGTGGTAGTCGGCATACCGATCCACGTCATCTGGATCGGTGCGGGCTTACGGGCAAGCAGGTAAAGCCGGTGACCCGCGGTATGGTTGGAAAGGTCGATGAGAATGTCGATCTCATCCATGCGAATCATCTCCATCAACGCGTCATCCGATAAATCCATGGTCCAGCGCCAGTGGTCGGCCATCGGCATCATGCGCTGGGTGATGGAATCGCCCCCGCGCTGGTTGGCATAGCAGAAAATATCGAAATGCTCGTGGTCGTGATGCGCCAGTATCGGCTCAGAAAAAAAAGCCACCGAATGCTGGCGAAAATCGCCGGAAATATAGCCGACCCGCAATTTTCGATTGGGGTCGGGATCATTGGCATATCGGAAATCCGGCGCAGGTGCACGCCATTTCGCGAAACGCTGGTCCCACGACTTGTACGCCTCGGCCACTTGTTCCGGCGTCAACTCGGGATCGTAATTACTACAGAACAGCAGACCGGACATGGCATCCGGACTTTGCGGTTGCCCTTCCAGAATTTTTCGGTAAATAGCATTGGCGCCGGGAATATCGCCCCGTTTGAGGTGCAGGTCGGCACGGGCGAATTGCAACCCCTCTTCCTTGTGGGCGATTCTTTCTGCCTTATCCAGCAGGACTTCCGCCTCTTCGAACTCGTCCGTTTCCTTGAGGAACTGATACAGGTTGAGGTAAGGCTGCAACCACTTCGGATTCGCCTTGATGGCATTGCGTAACAACTCCTTGGCTTCCTCCATCTGGCCTTTTTCTTTCTTCAGGCCGGCCAGATGCGCCATCGCTTCAGCATGTTTGGGAGCACTATCCAGGCAACGCTGGAAACATTCTGCGGCCTTCTCCGGCAAACGCAAGGTGGCGTAGGCCGCCCCCGAGAAAAACCAGGCCGCCTCGCATTTTTTGTCGATCTCGGTGGCACGGTTCAAATAAAACAGCGATTCGCCAGGATTGCCAAACCCCTGCACCGTAATACCCAAATTGACGCAAGTCGTGATGTGTTCTGGAAAAAGAGAATAGCTGCGCTTGAAAAATTGCAGCGCAAGGTGAGGCGACCCCCCTTCTTGCGCGCGGATACCCAGACGGCAAAGCTGATCAGGATCCTCCGGCAGGGAATCGATCATACCGTTGATCGTCAACAATGCCCCCTGCCAGTCCCCCAGATGGGCGCGGCATACCGAAAAATCGACTTGCACTAGCAAATTGTCGGGATCAAGTTTCAGGGCTTTCTGAAACCACCCCGCCGCCTCGCGCATACGTCCGGAATGACGCAGCACTTCCGCTCTAAGCTGACTCGCATCGACAAGTTCGGGAGCCAGTTCGAATAGCCGCTCCGCCACCGGCAACGCCGAGGAGAATTTTTGCAGGCTATTCAACGCTTGCACTTTATTGACGAGAGCCGCCAGATCGTCCGGCGCCTTTACCAGGGCTCGGTTTACGTAGATCAGCGCCTGCCTGGCCTTGCCTGATGCCAGACAAGCCGCCGCACGCGCCACCAGGAAGCGCGGCTCATCCGGCTGTAAGCGCGCGGCGGTTGCAAAAGCCTGCGCAGCCGCACTGAAATGCCGTGCCACCATGGCACACGCACCTTTGTAGAAATGAGCATCCGCATCGTCTGACCCAAGGGCCAGACGGGCTTTGACCGCAGCATGGGCCGCCGCCATCTCACGCGAATTAATCAATACCTCGATTTGCTCATCACTTGCCGGCACAGGCTGGACAAGCGTGGAACCATCGATTTCACTCATTTCCTGACAGGACACCCTGAAGACTGGGTTTGAGTTTCAACGCTTTATTTATGCAAGCATCAGCCTTTTTTGAGCCTTGGGCGCGCAACAGCAACCCAAAGTTCAACCAAGCCTCGGCATAGTCGTCTTTCAGGTCCACCGCCTTGCGAAACCAGCTTTCAGCGGCAGTGGCATCCCCCAACGCCTGGTAGGCAAGCGCCAGATTATTCGCCACCTCCGGCGACTGCGGGGTTAACTCTACAGCCGCCTTGAAAGCGATCAGCGCCTGGGAGTATTGCTCCGCATGCAACGCCAGCACACCCAACTCATAGTGGGCAGGCGCAAGCTTGGGATCCAGCACGCTGGCCTGGCGGAAATAGCGTTGCGCATCTTTTAACGCGCCCTGCTGCAAACTGGCAAGGCCCATAAAAAAATAATTCGTGGCGTCGTCGGGCTGATAAGTCATGGCACCTTGAAACTGCACCAACGCCTCCTCGATACGCCCCAAGGAAAGCAGCACACGACCACGCCCCTGCGCCAGGGGCGGCAGGAGATCGGGGGCGTTTTTGACCCACTCCCAATAAGATAGCGCCTGTTCGCCTCGCCCCTGAGCCGCAGCTACCAACCCACGCAAATACCAGCTATGCGCGTGCCCCGGGACGATCGCAACCAAGCGTTCACACAGTTGCTCCGCCTCATCGAAATGCTCTTCCCCGAAAGCCTGCCAAGCAAGTGCAGCCATCTGCTCCGGGCTTGCATCTCGCAATGAGCTTTTTTCCGGCTTCTTATCCGATTTTGTTTTCGATTTTGCCATTAACACTTTCTCCACCACCCAAGTTGTCATGCGAATGGGCAAACTGCGCACGCCCATCGTTCCGTCCTGCCGCTCAGCCGCTGCAGATTAGCATGATCCGCCAAAAAAAAGCCACCGCAAGGTGGCTTTTTAAAGGCAAAAATGTGACGACTTACCACAACTTCATCATGCCGCCCTTACCGCCGATGGTGCTGCCCGCCTTGTTGGTATCGGTGCGCATCGCGTATGCGGCGTTGCACTTACCGAACGGCGCGGAGATCGCGGACACCGCCACCGTATTGGTCGCATTGCCGGCAATGGGAATTGTCCATGCCGAGAACGTGGCAAACGACGAAGTCGAGACCGCATTGTAGGCGTTAAACACGGCCGAATCGATCGACGCGGTATCACTCGCAGACGTACCCGATTTGGTACGCCAAACTACGTTACCCGTTGCAGCCGGCCAACCGGAGGGCGAAATCGTCAAATTGGTAAACTGCAGATAATCGTCGGTATTGAATTGGGCGCTGAAAGTCATGTTGCACGCCTGGCTGGACGCCGTCACCAACTCGGTAAAGGAAAGCGACAAAGCGCGCGTATCGCCGCCATAGTAGGTGGAAACGGAGACAGTCCCCATCACAGCCTGGGCGTCGAAGGAACTGAGCACCCCCGTCCCGCGCCAAACCTGCCCGCCCGCAGTTCCCGAATATGAGCCGATCCAGTTTGCACTGGTTGACACCGACCCTGTATTAGTAGAACTAACTGGCGCCCCCAGCGCGCCTCCCACAGCGTAGTTCCAGGTGCTGATGGTGCTCGACTGCAATACATCCAGCATGATGACGGTATCCGTCGCCTGGTTACCCGAAGGCAGGAACGCCGCATAGTCGACCCGCGTGCCGCTAACTTTGTAATAGATGGATGACTTGCCGAACGAATGCAAATCTGCGCTCACACCCATGGACGCAGCCATCAAGCCCAAGCCGATACCCGCCTTGATTGCCGTATGTTTGATCATGATGATCTCCTTTGAAAATTAAACATGTACGAGGAATAGAACAATTAAGTTCTAGCCGAAAACCACACTTCCGCCCCCAGCACCCACTAATTTATGGAATGCCCTTGCAACATGATATCGGCCCTAGCGTTTGAAACTTTAGCATAATTACTAGAAAGGTTGTCGTTCTTTTATGCATTTCACATGAAACAGATCACATGAAGCCGGAATCCCGTGAAGCTCTTGTAAAGAGCCATGCCACGACACCACGAATCCCGAATAAAATCGCTTTCCAGAGTATGCTGAAGCATTCTAATGCATG
>JAGXQV010000086.1 GCA_018336195.1 Sulfuricella sp.
CGGTGGGCATGGCTCCCGCCGTTCCGGCCGGAGCGATGCCGATCGGCGTGACGGCGGATGCCAGCGGCTTCATCACTGTCAGTGACGAAAATGGCGGCTTGATTCCGGCTGGCTGCGCGACCAACGCGCTGGACGTGAACCGTGCGGTGCAATCGGCGACTGCCGGTGCGCTACGGGCGATTCAAGTGATCAACTCTGTTGCCGGCGTGGAGGGCTAACGAATGGCGGACATGAAAATAGCTGCGTACTTGTGCAAGGGTTGCGGTTTGGGCGAACGCCTGAACATGCCGTCCCTGACCAAAGTGGCGCAAAAGGAGGGCAAGGCTGCCCTGGTCAAGGAACACGATTACCTGTGCAACGCCGAAGGCGTGCAGATGATCAAGGACGACATCGCCAACGAAGGCGTCACCCATGCGGTGATCGGCGCCTGTTCGCGTCGTGCCAAGACCGAGGCTTTCTCGTTCAGCGGCATCCACGTGGGCCGCGTCAACCTGCGCGAAGGTGTGATCTGGATTCGCCCCGACAACGACGAATCCCAGGAAACCACCCAGGAAATGGCGGAAGACTATATCCGCATGGGCTGTGCCGAAGCCAAGCAAGTCACCTTTGCCGCAGGCAACGCGGAGTGCGGCAGCAACAAGCGCATTCTGGTGGTGGGTGGCGGCGCTTCCGGCATGACCGCTGCGCTGGAAGCCGCCAAGACCGGCTACGAAGTGGTGCTGGTCGAAAAAGCCGCCGAGTTGGGCGGCTGGGCTGCCAAGCTGCACAAGCGCATCCCCTTCAACGAGCCGTTCCAGGATCCGCAGCCCAACGGCATGGCCGAATTGGCCGCCGCGGTGCAAGGCAACAGCAAGATCAAGGTGTACACCAACGCCGTGACCGCCAAGACCAGCGGCGCTCCCGGTCGTTTCAGCATCGAAATCAGCCAGAACGGCGCAACCGTAACCGAAGATGTCGGCTCGATCATTCAGGCCACCGGTTTCTCCACCTACGACATCGCCAAGCTCCCCGAACTGGGCGGCGGCAAGTCCCCCAACGTGGTGGACCAGGCCGGCCTGGAAGCGCTGATGAAGGCTGCCGACGGCGGCGCGATCAAGCGCCCCGGCGACGGCGGCGAAGTGAAGCGGGTGGTGTTCGTGCAGTGTGCCGGCCAGCGCGACGCCAGCGGCACTCACCTGCCCTACTGCTCGGGTTTCTGCTGCGCCACCAGCGTCAAGCAGGCCATGTACTTCAAGGATGCCAATCCGGATATCGACACCCTGGTGCTCTACTCCGACCTGCGTCTGCCCGGCAACAACGAAGACTTCTACCGCAACGCCCAGCGCAAGGGCGTGACCTTCGCCAAGGGCAAGGTTTCCAGCGTGGAAGCCAACGGCAGCCAGTGCAAGGTGAGTTTTCAGGATGTGATCCTCAACGACCAGACCAGCATCGACGATGCCGACCTGGTGGTTCTGGCCACCGGTCAGGTGCCCAATTCCGGCACCAACATCGACCATCTGCAACAGGCCGAAACCGACTTCATCTCCAGCGCCACGCCGGAGAATGAAGCCAAGATCAACGAACTGAAGGGCGTCTCGATCCTCAACCTGCAATATCGCCAGGGACCGGACATGCCGCAGTTGAAGTACGGTTTCACTGACTCGCACTTCATCTGTTTCCCTTACGAAACCCGCCGTACCGGCATTTACTCCGCCGGCCCGGTGCGCCGTCCGATGGACATGGCGCAGGCCATGGAAGACGCCACCGGCGCCACCATGAAAGCGATCCAGGCCGTGGAAAACGCCGCCATGGGCCGTGCCGCGCATCCCCGTTCCGGCGACCTGTCGTTCCCGTCGTTTCGCAAGGACGGTTGTACCCAGTGCAAACGCTGCACCGTGGAATGCCCGTTCGGCGCGATCAACGAAGACGAACAGCGCTACCCGGTGTTCAACGAAAGCCGCTGCCGCCGTTGCGGTACCTGTATGGGTGCCTGCCCGGTGCGCGTGATTTCCTTCGAAAACTACTCGGTGACCACCGTCGGCAACCAGATCAAGGCCGTCGAAGTTCCCGACGAATTCTCGGAAAAGCCGCGCATCCTGATCCTCGCCTGTGAAAACGACGCCTACCCGGCGCTCGACATGGCGGCGATGAACCGCATCGAGTACAGCCCCTTCGTGCGGATCATCCCGGTGCGTTGCCTGGGGTCGGTCAACACCATTTTCGTCACCGACGCGCTGAATGCCGGCTACGACGGCGTGATGATGATGGGTTGCAAACACGGCGACGATTACCAGTGCCACTTCGTCAAGGGTTCCGAGTTGGCGAACTACCGCATGAGCAAGGTGGACGACACCCTGAAGAGCATGAGCTTGGAAAAAGAGCGCGTGCAGACCTTCGAAGTGTCGATCACCGACATCGAGCGCGTGCCGCAACTGATCAATGACTACGCGGCCAAGATTCAGGAAATCGGCATGAGCCCCCTGAAGGGCTTCTAGGAGACGAGAATGAGCGATAAATACCGCAATAATTTCCTCAAGGAAGTCGAGGACAAGGTCGAGGAAGGCCACTGGGTCAAGATGTGTATGCAGTGCGGCGTGTGCGCCGGCTCCTGCCCGTTCGGCCCGCACTGGGCGCATCCCCCGCAGGAAATTTTCATGATGATCCGCGCCGGCAAGCGCGAGGAAGTTTTGAATTCCGACTCGATGTGGATGTGTACCTCGTGTTACCAGTGTATCGTGCGTTGCCCGCGCAAGCTGCCGATCACCCACATCATGCACGGTCTGGCCACCTACTCGTCGCGCCTCGGCCTGGTGCCCAAGTCTCAGCCGACCCAGGCTTTCGGCCAGTTGTTCTGGAACAACCTGGTCAACGTCGGTCGTGTCAACGAACTGAAACTGTCCCTGGGGCTGTACTTCAAGGACGGCTTCGGTCAAGGCGTCAAGAACGCGATGGCGATGCAGAGCGTGGGCTTGGGTCTGATGAAGGCCAAACGCCTCAACCCGATGGAATTTTTCGGCGGCCACGGCGTTTCCGACAAGAGCGGCTTCCATGCCATGCTGAAGAAAGCGCAGGAAATCGAAGACCAGCGCAAGAACTTGGCTAACTAAGAGCGGGCCTAAGGAGAGACACATGGCTAAACAGTATTCGTTTTACCCCGGCTGTTCTTCGCAGAAGGGCGCATCTTCGTCCAACTACCTGACCTCGACCAACTCGATGTGCAAGTACCTCGACATCCAGTTGAACGAGATCCCCGACTGGAACTGTTGCGGTGCCTCCATCGGCTACGCCGGTGGCGGCGAGTTGCCGCGCTTGGCCCTGTCGGCACGCAATATCGCCCTCTCGGAAAAGCACAACGCCGGTCAGGACGTGGTTGCCACTTGCGCTGCCTGCTGGCTCGCCACCCGCGAAGCCAAGGAGCGCCTCGACCACAGCGAGCAGATGAAAGCCGACGCCAACACCGCGCTCAAGGAAGCCGGCTTGGTCTATGAAGGCAAGCAGAAAGCCCGCCACATGGTCGAAGTGCTGATCGAAGACATCGGTTTCGAAGCCCTCGGCAAAGGCGTCAAGAAGCCCCTCAAGGGCCTCAAGTTCGCCGGCTACGTGGGTTGCCAGACCAACCGTCCGTTCGGCGTGGCCGGCGAATCCTTCGAAGCCCCCATGTACCTCGACCGCATGATCGAGACGCTGGGTGCCGAAGCGGTGGCCTACGACCAGAAAGTGACTTGCTGCGGCGGCGCGCTGGCCTTTTCCGAGCCGGAAAAGAGCCAGAAGCAGATCAAGGACATCATCGAATCCGCCTACGACCACGGCGCCGACATGATCGTCACGCCCTGCCCGCTGTGCCAGGCCAACGTGGAAATTTACCAGGGTGAAGTGAACAAGCGCTACGGCACCAAGTTCAACATCCCGGTAACGTATTACTCGCAGCTCATCACCGTCGCCTATGGCGGCAGTGCAGCCGAAGCGGCGCTGGACGGGCAACTGATCCGCGCCACCAAGCTGGAAGAAATAGCCAAGTAGGAGCGGCTTTAGCCGCGAAAACACAGGGGCGCCAACTGGCGCCCCTTGTCATTTCAGGAGAAAACGCAAAATGATGATCAAGAAACCCAAAACCGTCGACGAATACATCGACCTGGTGCACCAAGCCGTCTACGAAATCGACGAACTGCGTGCCATGGTGGAAGACGACGACAACATGAAAGGCACTATCCTGCCCTGGGTCGACGCCATGGACAAGGAACTGCGCGACATGTTTACCAGCATGACCAGTGGCACCTACCAGTTCGACCCCAACGGCCCCAACCTACCCTTCATGGAGATCGTCAAACGTTTCGGCCCCAGCATCCCCTTCAAGCCGTTGCTGAACATCATCAACGACACCCACCGCCTGGGGCTGGATATCGACTGAAGTTCTCCGAGCCAGCCCGGTGAACATTCATTCATTTGCCATAAATCTTTTCCATAATCGGCTTTCTTCAATGGGCGCGATTATGGAATGGAGAATACATGAGCAAATTCGTGGTCTGGCACGCCGATTTCAGCGTCGGCAACGTTTCACTGGACGAGCAGCACAAGGGGCTTTTCGAGTTGGTGAACGAAGTATGGAATAGCCGCAAAGATTGCGACAAGAAGAAACGACAGCTATTCAAAAAAGTCCTCGATGCGCGGCGAAAACACTGCGAAGACGAAGAACGCATCTTGGCCCGCAACGGCTATCCCGGCCTAGAGGAACACCGCCACGAACATCGCAAACTCGTCAAACAAATCCAGAAAGTACTGGATTCCTGTGATCATGACGCCAAAAAATCGTGGTACGACATGATGACGTTCCTAATGCACGAACTGTTGTCGCGCCACCTGGTCGGAGCCGACATGGCATGCCGAGACTACCTGCGTAGCCTACCACCGGCGGCGCACGCCATCGTCAAGGTACCGTAGGTTGAATGATACCCGATAGGTAATCTTCCGTATTGACTCGCCCGACCGGGTGTTCTAACGTCGCTCAATTAGAAAAAAAGGCCGCATGGCCACAGAAATTGACGCGCGACGCCACGCCCATCATCGCGTTGAAAGGTGATCACATGAATCAATGCGGGGATCGGGAATATTCTCAGAAGCTGAAACTCAGCCAGCGAGAACGCGCGGAAGCGCGCCTGGCCGAATTACCACCGGCGGGCGAGATAGATCAACGCCCGGCAGAGGAGATCCTGCAGGATCTCCGGGTGCACCAGATCGAACTGGAGATGCAAAACGACCAACTGCGGCGCGCCCAGCTTGCCCTGGAGGAGTCTCGGGACCGTTACCTGGATCTTTACGAATTCGCCCCCGTCGGCTACCTCACCCTCACCCCGACCGGCCTGGTCACCAATGCCAACCTCAGCGGCGCCGCGCTTCTCGGCGTCGAACGCCTCAAGCTGTTGCAGCATCGCTTCGCCCCCTACGTTACCCCGCTTGATCGGGACCGCTGGCACACCCTGCTATTGAGCGTGGCCACGCACCACAATCGGCAACACGCCGACATGAATATCCAGCGTCCCGATGGAAGCGTCATCCACGCCAGTCTCGACTGCCTGTGCCTTACCAACGGCGACCAGGCGCCCACGGTGCGCGTGGCGATCACCGACATCACCGAACGCAAGGAAGCCGAGCAGGCGATCCGCGCCAGCCAGGAGCAACTGCGCCTGTTCATCGAACAGGCGCCACTCAGCATCGCCATGCTCAACCCGGACATGAACTACCTCGCCACCAGCCGCCGCTGGATCGACGAATTCGGGCGGGGACAAACCGATCTGGTCGGACGCAATTATTACGACGTGCACCCGGATCTTTCCGCGGAATGGCAACAAATTCATCGGCGCGCCCTGGCCGGCGAAGCCTGCAACAACGACGAGGATAAATGGGTGCGGGCCGACGGCAGCGAACATTGGCTGCGCTGGGCAGTCCATCCCTGGACGACGGCGACTGGCAAGGTGGGCGGCATCGTCATCTCCGCCGAGGACATCACCGAGCGCAAGCGGTCCGAACTGGCTCTGCGCGATACCGCTCGGCGCAAGGACGAGTTTCTCGCGATGCTGGCCCACGAACTGCGCAATCCCCTCGCACCGATCCGCAATGCCGCCCACATCATCGGCCGACTGGGTCTGGACGAGCCTAAAATCAAGTGGGCACAGGAAGTGATCGAAACTCAGGTCAGCCATCTCGCCCACATGGTTGACGATTTGCTGGACATCTCCCGCATCGTGTGCGGCAAGATCGCCCTCAAGCGCGAAGCGGTCGAACTCGGCCCCCTGATTGACCAGGTGATCGCATCCGCCCGCCTGTTGGCCGAAGACAAGGAGCTACGCCTCACCGCCCGCTTGCCCAACCAAGCCGTGTGGCTGGAAGGCGCCCCGGTACGCCTTGCCCAAGTTCTCCTCAACCTGCTCGACAATGCCGTCAAATACACCCCTCCCGGCGGACAAATCGACTTCGACGCCCACCTCGCCGGCGAGGAAATTGAAATCGTCATCCACGACAATGGCAGCGGCATCCACCCCGCCCTGCTGCCCCATGTATTCGACCTTTTCCAACAAGACGAGCGTAGTCCGGATCGTTCCCAAGGCGGCTTGGGTATCGGCCTCACCCTGGTCCAACGCCTGGTGGAAATGCACGGCGGACGGGTGGCGGCTCACAGTCCCGGCCAGGACCAGGGCGCCACCTTCACCGTTTGGCTACCGCTCGGCGTCGCCACTCCGGAACCGGTGGAACACCCCGGGCAGAGCAGCAATGAAGCCCCGCCGGGCATCCGCGTGCTGGTGGTCGACGACGACCACGCCGTGGCCGACAGCACTGCGGTGTTGCTGGACATGGAAGGTTACCGGGCACACATCGCCCATAGCGGCGAGGAAGCCCTGAAATTAGTTAATGAATTCCATCCCCAGGTGATACTGCTGGACATCGGCCTGAAGGGCATGGACGGTTTCGAAGCCGCCCAACGCCTGCGGGAACTGCCGGAGGGAAAGCATCTTCGCCTGATCGCGGTGACCGGCTACGGTGACGCCGAGACCAAGGAGCGCGCCCTGGAATGCGGCTGCGACCGCTTTCTGGTCAAGCCGATGGTGTGGAGCGCGCTTGAAGCGCTGTTGCGGGAAGCGGTCTAGGAGTAAGATTCCGCGGGTTCGTCCGGCATCGCACGCCAATCTGGAACCCCTCATGGCAACTCAAAAGCACCACGACAAAATTCCACCCACCCCGACCGCCCCGCCTAACGGCGAAGCCTTCCCCATTGTCGGCATCGGCGCGTCGGCCGGCGGGCTGGAAGCCTTCGAGCAGTTTTTCCGCCACACCCCGGCGGATAGCGGCATGGCTTTCATCGTGGTTTCGCATCTCGATCCGGGTCATGCCAGCATCCTTACCGAGATCCTGCAACGCGCCACGGCCATGCCGGTGGTCGAAGCGCAGGACCAGATGGCGGTTGCGCCCGACGCGGTCTACGTCATCCCACCCAACCGCGACATGGCGATTTTCCACGGCAAGCTGCAACTGAGCGAACCGGAACAGCCGCGCGGCCAGCGCATGCCCATCGACGCTTTCCTGCGCTCTCTGGCGGCCGACCAAGGCGAGCGGGCGGTCGGCATCATTCTTTCCGGTACCGGCAGCGACGGCACCTTGGGGCTGCGCGCCATTCTCGGCGGCGGCGGCATCTCGCTGGTGCAGGAGCCAACTACCGCGAAATTCGACGGTATGCCGAGCAGCGCGATCCAGGCCGGCTATGTCTCCCACGTGCTGCCCGTGGAGAAAATGCCCGAAGCCCTGCTGGCCGGGATGCGCACGCTGGCAATCCGCCAGGAACAAATCCAGCCGGCGGCGGCCAGCGCCATGAACCGCATCCTGATGCTGCTGCGCGCCAGCACCGGCAACGACTTCTCCCTCTACAAGAAAAGCACCATCGGCAGGCGCATCGAACGACGCATGGCGCAGCACAACATCGACGACCTGGGCGTCTACGCCCGCTACCTAAAGGAACGCCCGGCGGAAATCCACACCCTGTTCAAGGAGCTGTTGATCAACGTCACCAGCTTTTTCCGCGACCCGGAGGCCTTCGTCGTGCTGAAACAGGAAATCCTGCCGCAACTGCTGAACGACAAACCCGAGGATTACCTGTTCCGCGTCTGGGTCTGCGGCTGCGCCAGCGGCGAGGAGGCCTACTCCATTGCGATCCTGCTGCGCGAGTACATGGACGAGACCGGCCGGGAATTCAAGGTGCAGCTCTATGCCACCGACCTCGACGACGACGCCATCGCCGTGGCGCGTGCCGGCGCCTACCCAGCCAACATCGCCCAGGACGTTACGCCGGAGCGGCTGCGCCGTTTTTTCAACAAGGACGAAGCCGGCTGGCGGGTCAAGAAGGAAATCCGCGAAATGGTGGTCTTCGCCATCCAGAACGTGGTGAAGGATCCGCCCTTTACCCGCCTGGATCTGCTCAGTTGCCGCAACCTGATGATCTACCTCGAGCCGGAACTGCAAAATCGCCTGCTGCCGGCTTTCCACTATGCCCTCAAGCCGGGAGGGATGCTGTTCCTCTCACCCTCGGAGAGCACCGGCAACTACCCCGAGCTGTTCGCCGCGCAAAACCGCAAATGGAAGTTCTATCGCGCCATCCACACCACCACCTCCACCCATGCGGTGATGAGCAGCGGATTGACCTGGGCCGCCGAGAGCAACGCGCGGGCGACCGGTGAGGTCGCAAAAAAGAGCGCGGGAGCCAACTTGGCCGAACTCACCAAACGGGCACTGCTCCAGACTTACGCGCCCGCTTCGCTGCTCACCGACGCCAAGGGCGATATCCTCTACGTGCACGGCGATACCGGTCGTTACCTGCGCCCCGCGCCCGGCCAGCCGACCCTCAATGCCATTGAGATGGCGCGCGACGGGCTGCCGCTGGAGTTGCGCGCGGCGCTGCGCAATGCCGGCGAACTGGGAGTGTCGACCCTGGAGCAGGAACTGCCGGTCAAGACCAACGGCGGGTTTTCGACCGTAGCCTTAAGCGTGCGTCCCGTGGCGAGCGAGGGGCTGAACCTGATGCTGGTGAGCTTCCAGGACGTCGCGCACGCCACCCCCAAACCGCGCGCCAAACGCTCCAGCAGCGCCACGACGGGGCGCATCGAGGAGCTGGAGCGCGAGCTGACGTATACCCGCGAAAGCCTTCAGGCGACCATCGAGGAACAGCAGGCGTCCAACGAGGAACTCAAGTCGGCCAACGAAGAAATGCAATCCACCAACGAAGAACTGCAATCCACCAACGAGGAACTGGAAACCTCCAAGGAAGAACTGCAATCGGTCAACGAGGAACTGATTACCGTGAACGCCGAATTGCAGGCCAAGATCGAGCAATTGGCGGGCATGCAGAACGACATGAAGAACCTCCTCGACAATATCAACGTCGGCACGATCTTTCTCGACCAGGAATTGGTCATCAAGCGCTTCACCCGTGAAGCGGCACGGGTCTATCGCCTGGTCGGCTCGGACGTGGGGCGCCCTCTGGCCGATATCAAGACCGATCTGGACGGGGATGATCTGATCGCCCGGTCGCGGGTCGTGCTCGACACCCTGGTGCCCTACGAACGCGAATTGTGCGGCGTCGGCGGCATCTATTACCTGGCGCGCATCCAGCCTTACCGCACCGTGGACAACATGATCGACGGCGTGGTGCTAACCTTTGCCGACATCACCGAGCGCATCGCCGCCATCGCCGACCGGGAAGCCCGCGAGCTGGCCGAGGCGATCGTCGATGCGGTGCGCGAACCGCTGGTGGTGCTGGATAAAGACCTCAACGTGGTCTCCGCCAGCCGCTCGTTCTACCAGCGTTTCCAGATCGCGGCGCAAGAAACGCTGGGCCAGCCGCTCTACGCGCTGTGCAATCGCCAGTGGGACGCTCCCGCCCTGCGCGAACTGCTGGAGAGCATCCTGCCCGACGGCCAGGCCTTCGAGGATTATGCGATCGAGGTGGATTTGCCGGCCACCGGGCGCTGCAAGCTGCTCCTCAACGCCAGACGCATCGTCGGCAAGGGCGGTGCAACGCAATTGATCCTGCTGGCAATGGACGAGGCGGAGAGCGAGTAGGACAGGGAAATCGCACTCTCTGGTTCCCGCTTTGGAAAAGGGGGAGGTGGACGGCGGGAGGTTGAAATGGATCATCCTTCCACATAGTGCGATTACCCTGCGGGGTTAACCGCCCGGAATCACCGGATTAGCGTCCAATTGCGCGGAGAGGCGCATGGATAGGCGATCCAGATAATTTGAACGGGATTTTCCGGTCGGGGGAGGGGAGAGCGCCCTCCCCTCCCGCCGTTGCTACGGCTGAACCACGCAGTCCACGTAATAGCGCTTGTGCCCGTTCACCCCCTCGCGCACCAAACCATGGATATCGGTCTCGAAGCCGGGGAATTTCTCGTTGAATTCGCGGGCGAACTGCAGGTAGCGGACGATGGTTTTGTTAAAACGCTCGCCGGGGATCAGCAGAGGAATGCCGGGCGGGTAAGGCGTCAACAGCACGGCGGTGATGCGGTCGGCGAGGTCGTCGATTTCCACCCGCTCGATCTCGCGGTGCGCCATTTTGGCGAAAGCATCCGCCGGGCGCATCGCCGGCACCATGTCGGACAGATACATTTCGGTGGTGAGGCGCGCCACGTCGTTGGCACGATAAACCTCGTGGATCTGCCCGCACAGGTCGCGCAGGCCGATGCGCTCGTAACGCGGGTGCTTGGCGACGAATTCCGGCAGGACGCGCCACAGCGGCTGGTTCTTGTCGAAATCGTCCTTGAATTGCTGGAGTTCCGTGACCATGGTGTTCCAGCGGCCCTTGGTGATGCCGATGGTGAACATGATGAAGAACGAGTAAAGGCCGGTTTTCTCCACGATCACGCCGTGTTCGGCGAGGTACTTGGTGAGGATCGCGGCGGGAATGCCCCACTCGGCGAAATCGCCGTCCACGTCCAGCCCCGGCGTAATGACGGTGGCCTTGATCGGATCCAGCATGTTGAAGCCCTTGGCGGGCTTGCCGAAGCCGTGCCAGCGCTCCTTGGCGCGCAGCACCCAGTCGTTGCGGTCGCCGACCCCTTCCTCGGCCAGTTCGTCCGGCCCCCATACCTTGAACCACCAGTCGGCCCCCCATTCCTCGTCCACCTTGCGCATGGCGCGGCGAAAATCCAGGGCTTCGCAAATCGATTCTTCCACCAGGGCGGTACCGCCGGGTTCCTCCATCATCGCCGCCGCCACGTCGCACGAGGCGATAATGGCGTACTGCGGGCTGGTCGAGGTGTGCATCAGGAACGCCTCGTTGAACACGTCGCGGTCGAGCTGGCGCGCTTCGGAGTTCTGCACCAGGATCTGCGAGGCTTGGCTCAAACCGGCCAGCAGCTTGTGGGTGGACTGGGTGGAAAACACCATCGATTCCTTGCAGCGCGGGCGGTCCTTGCCGATGGCGTGCATACCCTCGTAAAACTTGTGGAAGGTGGCGTGGGGCAGCCAGGCTTCGTCGAAATGCAGGGTATCGATCTTGCCGTCGAGCATTTCCTTGATCGCTTCGACGTTATAAATGATGCCGTCGTAGGTACTCTGGGTGATGGTCAGCACGCGCGGCTTGGCATCGGGGTTTTTCTCCAGCACTTCGCGGGCGAAGGGATTGGCCTTGATTTTTTTCTTGATGTTCTCCCACTCGAATTCGCTCTTGGGGATCGGCCCGATGATCCCGAAATTGTTGCGGGTCGGCATCAGGAACACCGGAATCGCACCGGTCATCATGATGGCGTGGAGGATCGACTTGTGGCAGTTGCGGTCCACCACCACGATGTCGCCAGGGGCCACGGTGGAGTGCCAAACGATCTTGTTGGAAGTGGAAGTGCCGTTGGTGACGAAAAACAGGTGATCGACACTGAAAATCCGCGCCGCGTTGCGCTCCGAGGCGGCCACCGGGCCGGTGTGGTCGAGCAGTTGGCCGAGTTCCTCGACCGCGTTGCACACGTCGGCGCGCAGCATGTTTTCGCCGAAGAACTGGTGGAACATCTGCCCCACCGGGCTTTTCAGGAACGCCACCCCGCCCGAGTGGCCGGGGCAGTGCCAGGAATAGGAGCCGTCGGCGGCATAGTGGAGGAGCGCGCGGAAGAACGGCGGCGCCAGCGAATCCAGGTAAGTGCGCGCTTCGCGCATCACGTTGCGGGCGATGAACTCCGGGGTATCCTCGAACATGTGAATGAAGCCGTGCAACTCTTTCAGCACGTCGTTGGGAATATGCCGCGAGGTACGCGTCTCGCCGTACAGGAAAATCGGGATGTCGGCGTTGCGTATGCGGATTTCCTTGACGAAGGCACGCAGTTCCGCGATGGTTTCTTCGCCTTCGTTGACCAGTTCCTCATCGTCGATCGACAGGATGAACGCCGAAGCGCGGCTCTGCTGTTGGGCGAAGGAACTCAGGTCGCCGTAGCTGGTTACGCCCAGCACTTCCACTCCCTCCTTCTCCAGGGCTTCCGCCAGGGCGCGGATGCCCAGGCCGGAGGTATTCTCGGAACGGAAGTCTTCGTCGATGATGACGACGGGAAAACGGAAACGCATCAAATTCTCCAGTTGAGTGGAGCGGCCTTGGCCGCGATTTGCCGGGAATTCGCGGCCAAGGCCGCTCCTACGCCAGTCCTAAATCTTCGGCAGGGTTACGCCGTGTTGCCCTTGGTACTTGCCGCCGCGATCCTTGTAGGAGGTTTCGCAGACCTCGTCGGACTCGAAGAACAGCACTTGCGCCACGCCTTCATTGGCGTAGATCTTGGCGGGCAGCGGGGTCGTGTTGGAAAACTCCAGGGTCACGTAGCCTTCCCATTCCGGCTCGAAGGGGGTGACGTTGACGATGATGCCGCAACGCGCATAGGTGGACTTGCCCAGGCAGATGGTCAGGACGTTGCGCGGGATACGGAAATATTCGACGGTGCGCGCCAGGGCGAAGGAATTGGGCGGGATAATGCAGATATCGCCCTTCACATCGACAAATGAATTCGGGTCGAAATTCTTGGGGTCGACGATGGTGCTGTTGATGTTGGTGAACAGCTTGAATTCGTCGGAACAGCGGATATCGTAGCCGTAGCTCGACGTACCGTAGGAGACGATGCGTTTGCCGTCGGATTCCTTGACCTGGCCTGGCTCGAAAGGCTCGATCATGCCATGCTGCTCCGCCATGCGGCGGATCCATTTGTCGGATTTGATGGACATTATTTTCTCGGTAATGGGTGATGGGTAGCGAGTGATGGGTAATGGGTGATGGGAGAGACGGTTTTACCCATCACTCATTCCTCATCCCCCATCTATCACCCATTCCCCATTACGAATTTTGAATCACGATACTCGGGAAACGGGCGCTGAAATCCTGCGCCTGTTCCGCCACCTTGACCGCCACGCGGCGGGCAATTTCACGGTAGATTTCCGCGACGCGACCATCCGGCGCGGCCACCACCGGCGGCTTGCCGGCGTCGGTCTGCTCGCGGATGGCGATGTCCAACGGCAGGGCGCCCAAGAATTCCACGCTGTAGTCGGCGCACATGCGCTCGCCGCCCCCCTGGCCAAAGACGCGCTCTTCGTGACCGCACTGGGAACAAATGTGCAGGCTCATGTTCTCGACGATGCCGATGATCGGGATGCCGACCTTCTCGAACATCTTGAGACCCTTGCGCGCGTCGATCAGCGCCACGTCCTGCGGGGTGGTGACGATCACCGCACCGGTGACCGGCACTTTCTGCGCCAGGGTCAACTGCACGTCGCCGGTGCCCGGCGGCAGGTCGACCACCAGGTAATCCAGGTCTTTCCAGTTGGTGTCGTTGAGCAATTGTTCGAGAGCCTGGGTGACCATCGGGCCACGCCATACCATGGGGGTTTCCACGTCGATCAGAAAACCGATGGACATGGCTTGCAAGCCGTGGCCCATCATCGGTTCCATCTTCTGCCCGTCCTGCGATTCGGGGCGACCGTCGATACCCAGCATCAAGGGCTGGGAGGGGCCGTAGATGTCGGCATCCATAATGCCGACCTTGGCACCTTCGGCTTGCAGGGCCAGGGCCAGGTTCACGGCGGTGGTGGACTTGCCCACGCCCCCCTTGCCGGAAGCGACGGCGATGATGTTCTTCACACCGGGAATCAGCTTCACGCCGCGCTGAACGGCGTGGGAAACGATCTGGCTGGAGACGTTGACGGTCACGTTGCCGACACCGGCAACGGTCTTGATCTGGTCGCTCACCAGTTGCTGGATGCTTGCCTGCACGGTCTTGGCGGGGTAGCCCAGGACGATGTCGAGCGACACGTTGGCGCCGTCGATCTTGACGTTCTTGACGGACTTGCCGGTAACGAAATCCTTCTTGGTGTTCGGATCGGTGATTTGCTTGAGTACCTCAAGCACTTGCTGCTCTGAAACGGACATGCTGACTCCTAATGGGAAACCTGTTGCGCGCAAAGGCGAAAGTTTAAACAATTATCGGGGTTGCTACCAGTTGAAAAAGGCTGGTTTGGGTACGGCTACGGGGATAGTTTGCTACAATTCTCCCTTTTCTCTATTCCCTACTTATCGCCATGACGCGCAAAATCCTCGTCACCTCGGCGCTGCCCTATGCCAACGGCAGCATTCACCTCGGCCACCTGGTGGAATATATCCAGACCGATATCTGGGTACGCTTTCAGAAAATGCAAGGCCATCGCTGCCACTATGTGTGCGCCGACGACACCCATGGCACGCCCATCATGCTGCGCGCCCAAAAAGAGGGCATCACGCCGGAAGAGCTTATCGCCAAGGTGTGGCACGAGCATTACAGCGATTTCCAGGGTTTCCACATCGGTTTCGACAACTATTATTCGACCAACACCCCGGAAACCCGTCACTACGCCGACGACATCTACCTCAAGCTGAAGGAGCAAGGGTTGATCGAGGTGCGCGCCATCGAGCAGTTCTACGACCCGGTCAAGGAAATGTTCCTGCCCGACCGCTTCATCAAGGGCGAGTGCCCCAAGTGCCATGCCAAGGATCAATACGGCGATTCCTGCGAAGCCTGCGGCGCGGCCTATCAGCCGACGGATTTGATCGAGCCGTTTTCGGCGGTTTCCGGCGCCACGCCGGTAAAAAAACAGTCCGACCATTACTTCTTCAAGCTTTCCGACGAGAAGTGCCGGAACTTCCTCAAGGAATGGATCAAGCCGCCCCACGTCCAGGCCGAGGCCGCCAACAAGCTCAACGAGTGGCTGGAATCCGGCCTCTCCGACTGGGACATCTCACGCGACGCGCCCTATTTCGGCTTCGAAATTCCCGACGCGCCGGGCAAGTTCTACTATGTGTGGCTGGATGCGCCAATCGGCTACATGGGCAGCTTCAAGAACCTGTGCGACAAGCAGGGGCTGAATTTCGACGAATACTGGGGCAAGGATTCGACCGCCGAGGTCTACCACTTCATCGGCAAGGACATCCTGTATTTTCACGCGCTGTTCTGGCCCGCCGAACTCGAGTACGCCGACTACCGCACCCCGAGCGGGGTGTTCGCTCACGGCTTCCTCACCGTCAACGGACAGAAAATGTCCAAGTCGCGCGGCACCTTCATCACCGCCTCCAGCTACTTGAAACACCTCAACCCCGAACACCTGCGCTATTACTTCGCTGCCAAACTGGGCGCCACCATCGAAGATATCGACTTGAGCCTGGAGGATTTCACGGCCCGGGTGAATAGCGACCTGGTGGGCAAATTCGTGAATATCGCCAGCCGTTGCGCCGGGTTCCTGAGCAAGTCCTTCGACGGCAAGGTCGGCCCGATGGAATCGGCTTACGTGGAACGCATCACACCGATTCTGAAAGTTGGTTCAGCCGAAGATTTGGGCAACAACCTGGCGATGGGCGGCCTCAATTCGACGTTCCGTGAAGCCGGCAAGGAAATTGCCGCCTTGTACGAGGCGCGCGAATACGGCAAAGCCTTGCGCAAGATTATGGAACTGGCCGATCTGGCCAACCAGTTCATCGACGAGCAGAAGCCCTGGGTACTCGCCAAGGATCCCGCCCAGCAAAACCGTCTTCACATGGTTTGCTCGACCGGCCTGGAGATGTTCCGCCTCCTGACCCTGTACCTTAAACCGGTGCTGCCTGAAGTCGCAAAATCGGTGGAAACATTCCTGAATGTGCCCGAACTGAAATGGGCGGACATTCACGCCGCCTTGCCGGAAGGCCATCGCATCAACGCCTACCAGCATCTTATGACCCGTATCGACTCCAAACAGGTGGAAGCCATGACCGAAGCCAACAAGGAAAGCTTGGCCCCGCAGCCGGAACAGCAATCTCAGGCTCGCCACGCCGAACATCAGCAACACCAAGCCGCCAAACAGCCCCCTCCCGGAGCGGGAGAGGAGGCGAAGGTGGGTGCTATCGCGCCGCTTTGCACGATCGACGATTTTGCCAAGATCGACCTACGCATCGCCCGCATCGCCAATGCCGAGCATGTCGAGGGCGCGGAAAAGCTCCTCAAGCTCACCCTGGATATCGGCGAGGCACAGCCGCGCACGGTATTCGCCGGGATCAAGTCGGCCTACGACCCGGCACTGCTCAAGGGACGGATGACGGTGATGGTGGCGAATCTGGCGCCACGCAAGATGAAATTCGGGATGTCGGAAGGGATGGTGCTGGCGGCTTCCGGCGAAGCGCCGGGGCTGTTCATTCTCAGCCCGGACGACGGTGCCCAGCCGGGGATGCGAGTCAAGTAACGCAACAACCTGCCGGCGCCACTGCGCCAGCGGCACCGGCAGCGTCCATCTTAAAGTATCGGCGTATTCACGTTCTCGCCGCGCTCGTACACGATGTTGGCGCGGCCCACCAGCAGCGGGTCGAGCAAGCCAACCTGTTCGAGATCCTTGTTGGCGTAGGGCAGCTTGTGCAGCACGTAGCGCAGGCCGTTGAGGCGCGCGCGCTTCTTGCAGTCCGACTTGATGACCGTCCACGGCGCGTCGGCGGTGTCGGTGTAAAAAAACATCGCTTCCTTGGCCTGGGTGTATTCGTCCCATTTATTCAGCGATGCCAAGTCGATCGGGCTGAGTTTCCAATGCTTGAGCGGATGGACTTCGCGTTCCTTGAATCGCCGCCGCTGTTCTTCCTGGCTCACCGAAAACCAGAATTTAATCAGGTGCACCCCGCTACGCACCAGGTTGCGCTCGAATTCCGGTGCCTGGCGCATGAATTCGAGATATTCGTCCTGCTGGCAAAACCCCATCACTCGCTCGACGCCGGCGCGGTTGTACCAGGAGCGGTCGAACAGCACGATTTCTCCAGCAGTCGGCAGATGCTGGATATAGCGCTGAAAATACCACTGGCCGCGCTCCTGCTCGGTAGGCTTTTCGAGTGCCACCACGTGGGCGCCACGCGGGTTGAGATGCTCCATGAAACGCTTGATGGTGCCGCCCTTGCCCGCCGCGTCGCGGCCCTCGAAGAGAATCACCACTTTCTGGCCGGTTTCCTTGACCCACGCCTGCAATTTCAGCAATTCCACCTGCAGCCGGTATTTCTGGCGTTCGTAGTTCTTGCGCGACATCAGGTTTTTGTAGGGATAACCACCGTCGCGCCAGTCCTCGACCAACACATCGTCGGGACTGACCGGCAATTTGGCCGGTACCGGCTGATGCTGGCGCAGTAGGGCGTTGCGCAAGACCAGGGCATCCTCGGGGGAAGCGCCGGCCATGATGGCTTGCAAGGTCTTGGCCAATGCCGCGGTATCGCCGGGCGGCTGCGCGGCCAAAATGTCCTTTACCGCGACGATCTTGGATTCCTGGGCCGCAGCGATGGCCTCGTCCACGGCAAACGTCTCGATGGCCTGCTGACTTGCCGCTGGCGCGATGTCGCCTTCGGCAACGGCGCGGGTTCGGGATGCGGACTTGCGGGGCGAGGATGCTGGGGAAGATTTGACTTTCTGTTCGGTACCCTTGCGTTGCTTCGTAACCAAAACAATCTCCTTTTCAAGACGGGAAAACGCGCCATGCAACGGCATGTCGACGAGAATAGCAAAACTTCAGCGCCTCAACTATCCGGCAACCCGATTCTTTTCAGGACGGCGCGATTTGGACGATCCGCGTTCCCGCCAAACGGTCGTGCCAGAACTGGCGGTCGCGGTCAAAGATTGCCCAGATAATCCCGAATCCCAGGAATACCCCGACCACGGCCAGCAGGTAACGCAGGCACGCCTGCCGCGGGGTAAGGCTACCGCCGTCGCGGCGTTCCACGCGCAGATGCCAGGTTTTCATCGCCAGGGTCTGCCCGCCGCGCAGCCAGAACCCCACGAAATACAGGCCGCCGACCAATAGCAGATAAACCTGGAAAGCCAAGCGAAGCAACGTGGATTGGTGGCTATGGGTCGCGGCAAGAAAGATGAAGGCGGCAATAAACAACAACGCCAGGAGCAACAAGGATTCGTACAGCATGCTGACGAGCCGGCGCAGGATGCCGGGAACTGGCGCGGGATTTTCCATCGACTGGACTAGTTCGCTACGGTTGGAGGAATCGCTTCGCTCGACTTGCGGCGCAGGCTTTCCCGCTCTTCTTCGCTGAGACGCTGATACTCTTTCCATTTCTTGAGTATCGCCTGGCGCTTTTCGGGCGGCAATTGCAGTAATTTCTGGTATTTTTCCCGGGCCTCTTCGCGCTCCTGGCGGGTCAGCCTGGCCCATTCGATAAGGCGAGTTTGCACGCGAGCCTGCTGCTCGGCACTCATTTTCGGATACTGGCGGGTGACGCCGACGAGCTTTTTACGCTGGACGCCGGACATGCCATCCCATTCCCCGGCGACCGGCGCGAGGATGCGCTTTTGCGTAGGCGTAAGCTCAACCCACGCCGGTTGCCTGGGTTCGGGAGGTGCGGCGTTGGCTGCAATCGACAGAAGCAGACACAGCGCGAAGATTATTCCTGCGCCGTATCTTCCAGCCATGCATCGAAACCCTTGTCTAGATAAGCTTGAACCGGCAGATCTTCCGCCAGCAGGAAAGCGTCGATTTCGCTCTGATCATCGACGTGATAATAGGTTTGCCAGTAACTCACCAACAACAGGCCGAAGACCAGGGCAGCCAGCGGCACCCAGGCACGGTTGAAGGGTTGGAAAGCGCCGTTGCGACTGCCCGCCCAAGCCATTCCCGCGACCTGCTGGGTAGCCGGGCGATAGGCGGCCAAGGCCTTCAGGCGCGCTTCGCGCAGTTGTGCCGAAGTATCGCCTTTCAAGGTAGTCAGGCCGAAATCGAGATGCTGTTTGATTCGTCTTGCCAAGTTCTGTTCGTTCATGGCTCGATCCCCTTCGATTTAAGAAACGCCTCCAGCGCATTGGAGGCTCTGAAACAATGGGTCTTGACGCTGCCTTCGGAACACCCCATTACGGCTGCCGTCTGTGCAACGTCCAACTCCTCCCAATAACGCAGCAGGAAGGCTTCCCGTTGACGCGGCGGCAACTTTTGCACACCTTCCTCGATCAGCCCCACCAGTTGGCTGCGTTCAAGCTGGCGGTGCGGCGTTTCAATCGACTGTGACTCGGGGGCGACCTCCAAAGTTTCCAGGGGGTCGAAATCTTCATTTTCATTTTCCCGGCTGGCCCCGAGGGCGGACAGGAGGGTTGTCCATATCGAGCGCACCTTCTGGCGACGGTAAAAGTCGCGGATGGTATTTTGCAGGATGCGCTGAAACAGCATGGGATACTCTTCCGCCGGGTGATCGGAATACTTTTCCGCAAGCTTCATCATCGAATCCTGAACGATATCGAGCGCGGTATGCTCGTCCTGCACGGCGAATGCCGCCTGTTTGAAGGCGCGTCGTTCGACTTCGGCGAGAAAGTTGGAGAGTTCCTGATGCGTTGCCAGAGGTGTAGCCCTGCGGTGTTTATCTTCGGTATGTTACCAAATTACAAGAAAATCCGCAGTGCCGACAGGAACTCGCTACGGGAAGCCCACTTGACCAAAACCGCGCCAACCATTACTGTTTATCCCTTTTCCAAAAATTATTCGTGGCAAGGCATTCTCTATGGAATTGACGGGTGCGGAAATCGTAGTGCGCTGTCTGGCGGAGGAAGGCGTGGAATTCGTCTTCGGTTATCCCGGCGGAGCTGTGCTCAACATCTACGACGAAATATACAAGCAAAACAAATTCAAGCATGTGCTGGTACGCCACGAACAGGCGGCTGTTCATGCGGCTGACGGTTATGCACGCGCTTCCGGGCGCGTCGGCGTGGCCCTGGTAACTTCCGGGCCGGGTGCGACCAATGCGGTGACGGGTATCGCCACTGCTTACATGGATTCGATCCCGATGGTGGTGATTTCCGGCCAAGTGCCGACCCCGGCCATCGGCATGGATGCTTTCCAGGAAGTCGACATGGTGGGCATTACCCGCCCCTGCGTGAAACACAATTTCCTGGTCAAGGACGTCAAGGATCTCGCGGAAACCCTGAAAAAGGCTTTCTACATCGCCTCCACGGGCCGCCCCGGCCCGGTGGTGGTGGACGTCCCCAAGGATGTCACTCAACTCAAGGCCGAGTTCGAGTACCCCAAGAGCGTCAAGCTGCGCTCCTACAACCCTACCACCAAGGGACATACCGGCCAGATCAAGCGTGCCGTGCAGATGCTCCTCGAAGCCAAGCGTCCGATGGTCTACATCGGCGGCGGCGCGGTGCAAAGCGATGCGGCCGCGGAATTGACCCAACTGGTGCGCCTGCTGGGCTTCCCCATCACCAGTACCCTGATGGGGCTGGGCGGCTATCCTGCCAGCGACCCGCAATTCCTCGGGATGCTGGGGATGCACGGCACCTACGAATCGAACATGGCAATGCAGCACAGCGACGTGCTGGTGGCGGTGGGCGCGCGTTTCGACGACCGCGTCATCGGCAACCCCCACCACTTCGAACAGACTGACCGCAAAATCATCCATATCGACATCGACCCGGCATCCATCGCCAAGCGCGTCAAGGTCGACGTGCCGATCGTCGGCAACGTCCGCGACGTGATGGTGGACATGATCAAGCTGATCCAGGCCAGCAAGGAACGCCCCGACCAAGCTGCGCTCAAGACCTGGTGGACCCAGATCGAGTTGTGGCGCTCCGCCAACCCTCTACGCTACGACCGCGACAGCGCGCTCATCAAGCCACAGTACGTGATCGAAAAAATGCACGAGATCACCAAGGGCGATGCCATCATTTGCTCCGACGTGGGCCAGCATCAGATGTGGGCAGCACAGTTCTACAAATTCGACAAACCGCGCCGCTGGATCAACTCCGGGGGCTTGGGAACCATGGGTTTCGGGATGCCTTCCGCGATGGGCGCGCAACTCGCCAACCCCAATGCCACGGTGGCCTGCGTGACCGGCGAGGGCAGCATCCAGATGAACATCCAGGAACTGTCCACCTGCAAGCAGTTCAACATCCCGCTCAAGATCATCCTGCTCAACAACCGCTATCTCGGCATGGTGCGCCAGTGGCAGGAATTCTTCTACGGCGAGCGCTATTCGCAGTCCTACATGGAAGCCCTGCCGGATTTCGTCAAATTGGCCGAGGCCTACGGTCACGTCGGCATGACCATCGAAAAACCCGGCGACGTCGAAGGTGCTCTACAGGAAGCCTTCGGCCCGGCGCTCAAGGAGCGGTTGGTGTTCATGAACTTCATCACCGACTCGACCGAAAACGTCTTCCCCATGATCCCTGCCGGCAAGGGACTCAATGAAATGATTTTGGTGTAATCATGCGGCACATTATTTCTCTGTTGATGGAAAACGAAGCGGGCGCACTGTCCCGCGTGGCGGGGCTGTTCTCGGCGCGCGCCTACAATATCGAATCGCTCACCGTAGCACCCACCGAAGACGCCACCCTGTCGCGCATGACCATCGTCACGCGCGGCTCGGACGACGTGATCGAGCAAATCACCAAGCAGCTCAACAAGCTGATCGACGTGGTGAAAGTGGTCGACCTTTCCGAGGCCGGCCACATCGAACGCGAGTTGATGCTGGTGAAAGTCCGCGCGGAAGGCCAGTGGCGCGAGGAAATGAAGCGCATGTCGGACATCTTCCGCGGGCGCATCATCGACGTCACCGACAAGACCTATACCATCGAAGTCACCGGTGCCGGCCACAAGCTGGATGCCTTCCTTGAAGCACTCGACAAGACTGCCATACTCGAAACCGTGCGCACCGGCGCATCGGGCATCGGGCGTGGCGAACGAATTCTGAAAGCTTGAATAAAACCAGGGATCGGGGACTGGAGTCCTGGGAAACCATAACCTCCGGCCCCCTACCCCCTAGCCCCTAACTCTGAAAGGAAAACCATGAAAGTTTATTACGACAAGGACGCGGATCTCTCCATCATCAAGGGCAAGAAAGTAACCATCGTCGGTTACGGCTCGCAAGGCCATGCTCACGCCAACAACCTCAAGGACTCCGGCTGCAAGGTCACCATCGGCCTGCGCAAAGGCGGCGCTTCCTGGGAAAAGGCTGAAAAGGCCGGCCTCAAGGTCGAGGAAGTCGCCAAGGCAGTCAAGGGCGCCGACGTGGTGATGATCCTGGTGCCCGACGAGCAGCAGCCCAACGTGTACTACGGCGAAGTCGAACCCAACCTGAAGAAAGGCGCCGCGCTGGCTTTCGCCCACGGCTTCAACATCCATTACAACCAGATCATCCCGCGCAACGACGTGGACGTGATCATGGTCGCCCCCAAGGGCCCCGGCCATACCGTGCGCTCCGAGTACCTCAAGGGCGGCGGCGTGCCTTCCCTGATCGCGATTTACCAGGACAAGTCCGGCAAGGCCAAGGATATCGCCCTCTCCTACGCGGCTGCCAACGGCGGCACCAAGGGTGGTGTGATCGAGACCAACTTCCGTGAAGAAACCGAGACCGACCTGTTCGGCGAGCAAGCCGTATTGTGCGGCGGTTGCGTGGAACTGGTGAAGGCCGGTTTCGAAACCCTGACCGATGCCGGCTACGCCCCGGAAATGGCCTACTTCGAGTGTCTGCATGAACTCAAGCTGATCGTCGACCTGATGTACGAAGGCGGCATCGCCAACATGAACTACTCGATCTCCAACAACGCCGAGTACGGCGAATACGTTACCGGCCCCAAGGTCATCAACGACGAGTCGCGCTGGGCGATGAAAGAAGCTCTGGAAAACATCCAGAACGGCGAATACGCCAAGCGTTTCATCCTGGAAGGCAAGACCAACTATCCGGAAATGACCGCCCGCCGCCGTCTCAACGCCGAGCATCAGATCGAAGTGGTAGGCGGCAAGCTGCGCGCCATGATGCCGTGGATCGCCAAGAACAAACTGGTTGATCAAACCAAGAACTAAGTAATGCATGATGGGTGATGGGGAATGGGTAAAACCATGCCCATCACCCATTGCTCATTCCCCATCTCCCCAATGTGCATCGGCGTAGCCCCTCCCAAATTGACTGAATACCCACACCCTATTATCGCCCGCGAGGGTTGGCCGTTTCTGGCCGGCGCCGTCGCGGCTTCCCTGCTTGCCACCGTGTTCGGCGGCTGGCTGTGGGCATTGCCCTTGTGGCTTATCAGCCTGTTCGTACTGCAATTTTTCCGCGACCCTGCACGCAACGTACCGCAGGAACGCAATCTCGTGACGGCCCCGGCGGACGGACGCATCGTTGCCGTCGAGGAAGTCACGGATACCTACCTGAACCGTCAGGCTCTCAAGGTCAGCGTGTTCATGAACGTGTTCAACGTCCATTCCAACCGCAGCCCGGTGAACGGCTCGGTCGAGCAAGTGTGGTATAGCCCCGGCAAGTTCGTCAACGCCGACCTCGACAAGGCCTCCACCGAGAATGAGCGCAACGCTGTATGGATACGCTCGGATTGCGGCTTCGACGTGACCAGCGTACAGGTGGCCGGCCTGATCGCGCGGCGCATCCTGTGCTACGTCAAGCATGGCGACTACCTCTCGCGCGGCCAGCGCTACGGCTTTATCCGTTTCGGCTCACGAGTCGATGTATACCTGCCGCTGACCGCACGAGTCCGTGTCACGTTGGGCGACAAGGTGCGCGCTGGCGAGACCGTGCTGGCCGAATTCGTTCCCAACGTCGGGTAAACAAGCCAACATGCCGGCCCCCTACGACCGCAAACCGCTCATCGACCCGAACATCCGGCGGCGCGGGATATACATCCTGCCCAACCTGTTCACCACGGCGGCGCTGTTTGCGGGCTTTTTTTCCATCGTCCAGGCGATGAACGGCAACTACGAGCAATCCGCCGTGGCGATTTTCGTGGCGATGGTGATGGACGGCCTGGATGGTCGAGTGGCGCGCATGACGCGCACCCAGAGCGCTTTCGGCGCGGAATACGACTCGCTCTCCGACATGGTGTCGTTCGGCGTCGCCCCGGCGCTGGTGGTGTATGTATGGGCCTTGAAAGGGATGGGCAAGCTGGGCTGGATCGCCGCCTTCGTCTACTGCGCCGGTGCCGCGCTGCGCCTGGCGCGCTTCAACACCCAACTCGGGGTTGCCGACAAACGCTATTTCCAAGGACTGCCCAGCCCTGCCGCTGCCGCCCTGATCGCCGGACTGGTATGGGTCATGAACGACTACCATATCAAAGGCTTCGAAGTTCAATGGCTGGCCTGGACGATCACCCTATTCGCCGGTCTCACCATGGTCAGCAATTTCCGCTATTACAGCGGCAAGGACATCAATCTGCGCAAGAGCGTGCCGTTCGTCGGCCTGCTCCTGCTGGTTCTAGCCTTCGTCCTGATTTCCCTTGATCCGCCCCAGGTGCTGTTCGGGATGTTCGTCCTGTATGGTCTATCCGGCTACATCCTGTGGGCCGTGACCAAGCTCCAATCGAAAAAAGCCCCGCCGGACAACGGCTCCACCCCGGACTGAACAATCCCCCTCCCGCCGCGCTGCATCACCGCTGCAAATTCCCCTTCTCCTGCAGGAACTTGACGAACTCCGTTTCGGGGATCGGGCGGCTGTAAAAATATCCCTGGATTTCCTCGCAGCCGGCGGCTTTGAGGAAATTCAACTGCGCTTCGGTTTCGACGCCTTCGGCGATGGCGCGCAAGCCGAGATTCTGGGCAAGGTTGATGATGGAGCGGGTAATCGCGGTATCGTTGGCATCATGGATCACCCCACGCACGAAGGATTGATCGATCTTGAGCTTGTCGATGGGAAAGCGCTTAAGGTAGCTCAGCGACGAATAGCCGGTACCGAAATCGTCGAGCGACATCGCCACGCCGAGGTCGCGGAAGTTGTTCATCATGGCGATCACCCCCTCGACGTTTTTCATGATCATGCTTTCGGTGATTTCCAGTTCGAGCAGGTCGGGGGCGAGGCCGTGGTATTGGAGAATGTCACTCACCTGATGCGCCAGGGTGGGACGAAACTGCTTGACGGAAATATTTACGGCCAGCTTGACCACCGGCAGACCGGCCTGCTGCCACGCCTTGTTGCGGGCACATACGGTATCTAGGATCCATTCGCCGATCGGGATAATCAGGCCGGTATCCTCGGCCACCGGAATAAACTGCCCGGGCGAGATCATCCCGATAGCGGGATGATTCCAGCGCAGCAGGACTTCGGCACCGACAATCGCGCCACTCGCCAGATCCAGTTGCGGCTGATAGTGGAGGAACAGTTCGCCGCGCTCGATGGCGCGGCGCAGGTTCCCTTCCATATTGAGGCGTTCCAGGGCCTTGCGGTTCATATCCGGCGAGAAGAACACGTAGCCCTCGTGACCGTCGCCCTGCTTGGCCCGGTACATCGCCACGTCGGCGTTGCGAATCAGGGTTTCGGCATCGTCGCCATCGTCGGGGTAGATGCTGATGCCGATACTCGCCGTAATCCGCAGTTCATGGCCCTGCACTTCCAGGGGTTGGGCGAGGCTGGCGAGAATTTTCTTGGCGACGATGGAGGCATGTTCACGCTTGGCGATATCCACCAGCGCCACCACGAATTCGTCCCCGCCGATGCGGGCGACGATATCTTCGTTGCGCAGGCAATCGAGGAGGCGCCGCGCCACTTCCTTGAGCAGAAAATCGCCGGGGCTGTGGCCGAGAGTGTCGTTGATCTGCTTGAAGCGATCCAGATCGACGAACATCACCGCGCCGTGAGTACTGTTGCGCTTCGACTCGATCAGCGACTGGCGCAGCAGGGTATGCAACATGGCGCGGTTGGGCAGGCCGGTGAGCACATCGTAATAGGCCAGCCGGTAGATTTGCTTTTCGGCGTTCTTGCGCTCGGTGAGATCGGTAAATACCGCGAAATAATGGGTAATCGCGCCGTCCTTGTTGTGCACGCCGCTGATCGACATCCACACCGGATAATTCTCGCCGTCCTTGCGACGATTCCATAGCTCGCCGATCCAGTGGCCGTTTTCCATGATGGCGGCGCTCATGTCGCGGTAAAACTCCTTGTCGTGGAGTCCCGACTTGAACAGCGCGGGGGTTTGACCAACCACGTCCTCGGCATCGTAGCCGGAGATCTTGGTGAAAGCCTTGTTGACCGAGATGATTCGATGCCCGACGTCGGTGACCAGGATGCCTTCGTCGCTGTATTCGAAAATCGCCGCTTGCAGGCGCAGACGCTCCTCCGCCGCCAATCGTTCGGTGATGTCGATCAGGTAGCCGTAAATCGCCACCGGGTTACCCTCGGCGTCGTGCGACAGGGAAAGCGAGAGGCTGGCCCAGAAAACCTCCCCGGACTTCTTGCGGCGCTTGACCACCATTTCATGGCCACCGCGTTCCAGGAAGTTCTCGAAAAACTGGGCATCGTCCTCCTCGTCGGCGTACAGGAACAGGATGTTGCGCCCCACCGCCTCTTCGGCGGTATAGCCGAACTGCAACTCCGCGCCGCGGTTCCAGCCGGTAATGTAGCCGCCGAGATCCATGATAATCACCGAATCGTGAATCTGGTCGAGAATCTGCTGCTGGCGCATCAACAGTTCCTCGCTGGCAACCAGCGCCGTCATGCGTTCGTCGAAACGCAACCGGTCATGGAGGGTATCGGCAATCAGACTGGCTGCCGCCTGCAAGGTCGGCAAACAGCCGAGCGGCGCCAACGCGCCGAGTATCCCCACCAATTCGCCATTCGGCACGATGGGGCAACCGATCAACACGCTCTCCCCATCGCCCTGCCCGGCCACCGGCAGCCAGCCGAGTTGCCCATCCTGTTCCACCTTGGCGGCCAGTTCGTGCCAGCGCTCCGGCATGCCGCGCGAGGCCAGGCGGCCCGCCTTGGCGCTCAGGTAAACGCAGGCATCCGCCCAGCCGAAAACATTGCGAATTTCGCTGCCGAGCGTTTTGCCGAAGGTCTCGGCGGGCGTGTGCAAAACGGCTTTGACCACACTGCCGGCCAGCACCAGGGCGGCTTCGCCGGAAGTGGTTTGCGGACAACGGCGAAGGGCACTGTTCATGACAATCGGGCCACTTGCAGCGCCCAACTCAGGGCATCCAGGCTGACCCGGCTGAAATCCCCGGGGGCGACCCCCAACCCGGCCAAGCGCCGCAGGACTTCCGGCTTATCTGAGGCTTCCGCCGCACCGGCCAGTTCGAGCAGCGCGCCCAGGCGCCCCCGCCGCTCCAGGAGAGCCAGTTCCACCGGCTTCGGCAAAGCCACCGATTTCAGCAGATCGGCGAGTGGCGTAGCCATCAGCACATCCAACAGGGAAAACACCCCGACCATGAAAGCCTGTTCGCGATCCACCGTATCATTGCCCATCCCGGCCAGCAATTCCAGCAACCTGCCGCGTTCGGCGGCGCGCTGCATGAGGATGTTGGGGGATTCGTCACCGTCCTTGCGGTGGGCAAACAGCAGGAGTTGCAGCCAGCGCTGCAATTGGCGCCGTCCCAACACCATGATGGCCTGGGCGAAGCTGGTGATTTCGGTGCGCATTGAGAAAGAGGTGGAATTGACTAGGCGCAGCAAGTCGAAGGCCAGCTTCGGTTCGAGCTTGAGCACCGCTTCCATTTCCGCAGTCTCGGCATCCTTCGCCACCAGCGCGAGCAGGCGCATCAGCGACAGGCGCGAGGTATCCTGCGGCGCGGCGGCGCCTCCGCCAGAAGCCATCCTGCCGAAGGCAAACAGGGAGAACCCCAGTCCCTGGCAATGATGGAACTGGGTAAGCGAGGCCAGGTTGTAGACCGCCAAACGGACCTCGTCGCGGCTCAAGGCTTGCAGGGCGTTGACTTCGGGTAGCGCGGCGGCATCGAACCAACGGGTTTTGCACAGCGCCGCTCCCGACGGCTCGGCACCATACAGGGCAAACTGTGCGCCTTGCGCCTGCAAGGCTGGAAACGCAGCGGTCCCGGCGGGTTCGGACAAGACGATGGTCAACAGGACATGCCCCCATTGCGCGGGATCGTCGGTTACCGCGGCGGCCTCGGCAAATAGCGGTTTTCCTTTCGGCACCTCGCCGTCCGGCGCGCCGCCATCCGTCTCCTCCAATGCTTCGAGACGCACTCCCGCCCAGGAAAGATGCCGGTCGTAAATCGGACTCCATAAACCGCTTGCTGCCATTTTTTTCCCCTCGTCGGCGGAATCGTGCCGCTTCACGGTTCGATTCTACTAAATTTTTTGACTACTTATAGAATCTGTACGCGCTTTTCCAGGTATTCGCGCAGGTATTTCGCACCGTTGCGCTTGAAACCGAGAAATTTGATACCGAAGCGGAATCCATGACCGCTGGAACACAGCACCGTGTAGATCATCCGGCCATGAATCTCCAGGATTTTTTCCTTTTTTCCGGGCAGCAGGGGCGGAACCGCCAGCAGTATCGTCACATCGTCCTCGGTGAAAATGTTGTGGTCGCTGATGATGCTCATTCCCCCCAGCGAAACCTCCTGGGAATAGCCGTGATAGGTTTCCCCCTTCTCGTGATTCCGCACCAGCACCGCTCGCCAGCGCACCGGGATACGCAGGTGATTACGTTGTTCGTTCATTGTTCCATTGTCTGTATTTTTCGATTTGAGCAATGTTTCAAGAGCAACGCTCCGCCCACAAATCGTGGGCATCCGCATCGATCACTGCCACTTCGACCAGATCGCCGGGCTGCAAGCCCTCGGCTTCCTCGATGAACACCATCCCGTCGATTTCCGGCGCATCGGCGTGACTACGTGCCACCGCGCCCTCCTCGTCGACTTCATCGATCAGCACGGTGAGGCGCTGGCCGATCTTGCGTTCCAGGCGCGCCGCGCTGATCTCCTCCTGCACCGCCATCAGACGGGCGCGCCGCTCCTCCTTGACCTCCTCGGGAAGCGCGCCGGGCAAGGCGTTGGCGGTCGCGCCAGCGACTGGCGAATAGGCGAAGCAGCCGACCCGGTCGAGCTGGGCTTCCTGGAGGAAATCCAGGAGTAGTTGGAAATCCGCTTCCGTTTCGCCGGGAAAGCCGCTGATGAAGGTGCTGCGGATGGTCAGATCGGGACAAACGGCGCGCCAGTTGTGGATGCGCGCCAACATCCCCTCCACGTCGCCGGGGCGCTTCATCGCGCGCAGCACGGCGGGGCTGGCGTGTTGCAGGGGGATATCCAGATAAGGCAGAATTTTGCCTTCTGCCATCAGCGGAATCACATCATCCACGCTGGGATAGGGATACACATAATGCAGGCGCACCCACACCCCCAGTTCGCCCAGGCTGCGCGCCAGATCGAGCATCCGCGTCCTGATCGGACGGCCCTGCCAGAAGCCGCTGCGGTACTTCACGTCCACCCCGTAGGCGCCGGTGTCCTGCGACACCACCAGCAATTCCTTGACGCCCGATTTCACCAGGTTTTCGGCTTCCTGCATCACTTCATTGATGGGCCGGCTGACCAGATCGCCGCGCAGCGACGGAATAATGCAGAAAGTGCAGTGATGGTTGCACCCCTCCGATATCTTGAGATAGGCGTAATGCTTGGGCGTCAGCTTGATGCCCTGCGGTGGAACCAGGCTCTCGAAGGGATCGTGGGGCGCGGGCAAATGCGCGTGGATGGCCGCCATGGTTTCATGCAGCGAATGCGGCCCGGTAATCGCCAGCACCTGGGGATGCGCGGCCAGCACCACCTCCGCCTTGGCGCCCAGGCAACCGGTGACGATCACCTTGCCGTTTTCGGCCAACGCCTCGCCGATGGCGTCCAGCGATTCCGCCACCGCCGCGTCGATGAAACCGCAAGTATTCACCACCACCAGATCGGCCCCCGAATAATCCGGCGAAATGGCATAACCCTCGGCACGCAGGCGGGTGAGAATTTGCTCGGAATCGACCAGCGCCTTGGGGCAACCGAGGGAGACGAATCCGACACGTTGTGCTTTGCTTTGAGACATAAAATCGTTACCCCTTGGAATCTTGTTTGGTTGCTGCGTCGGCTTCCCAGCCAGAGCGGCTTGCTTCACCCAGCACCGCCCAGTCGTTGAGCCAGGTGAAAACGATCGCCTTCGCTTTCGAATCATAACGAAAAAACAGGCGAAAGCGCCGTCCTACCTTGGCCCTGCGCCAATGGCGGTAGGCCGCGCCCAGCGTATCGCCTTGTCGATATTCCTCGCGAGCGGGGTCGCCGGGAATCGTCTCCAGCAACATCCGGCTCAGGGCGCGGTACAGCTTGACGTTGGCATTCCCCTCGAACCCGCCGGGATCGGCTGCCTCGGCCCGTTCCGCAGCGATTTTGAGTTTCCGCAACTGCTCGACCAGACCGTTGTGAAAAAGCAGTGTCCAACCATGGCGCTGCATTACAGTTCCACATCCCCGATGATTTCTTCACCAGGATCAACCGCATGATGAAGATTAGCCAGCATGGCCTGCGCCAGATCGTCCGGCAAAGCGCCAACATGCTTGCCCGACTTGATATCGCTTTCCAGCAGCGACAGAAAGGCACCGATGGCGGGGTCCACATGCTCCTCGCTATCGGCACGGGTCACCACCACTTCGGAACCGCGCAAATCGAACGCCACCTTTCCTCCCGCCTCGATTCCCAGCATTTGGCGTATCGGCTTAGGCAAGGTGATCTGGCCCTTCGAGGTAAGGGTCGCAATTTCGTGGATGGAGGACATGAGAAATTCTCGGGAAGGAAACCTTTAAACTGTAAGGATATTTCCTTACCAAGTCAAGGCGTGTATTTCCAGCTGAAGATCAGCGCTAACTTTCATGGTGATGCGCGCCCCCCCCCTGAGGATGAAATGTCTCACGATTATGTTTCACTGTTATCAACATGGTAACGTGCTGCTTTATATGTGCAATGTGAGATTTTTTAAAAGTCATTTCACGCCAATCAGGTCTTGAATTGAGAATGGATAGTTGAAAATCGGGAACTGCTCTCGTTCTTCATTTTCAATACTCCAATGTAACCTTCGCCCTCACAGCGCCTCCCCACCTTCGTTGAGGATGTTCAGGTAGGCGTCGTACACGAATACCCGGTTACGGTGCTGGCCGGTGAGTTCGCGGGTGATGCCGAGGCTGACCAGGGTTTGCATGGCTTTGGCGGCGGTGGGAAAGGTCATTCCCGTATCCCGGCAAAGTTGCCGCAGGCCGCACAGCGCGTGAGCCAGCGCGGCCTTGAGCAGCACCGGGGTCGGGCTGTTGTCGCCATGAATGTAGCTTTCCAGCGCGGCCATGCCGGGTTCGACTTCCTGCGGTGGAGGCGGGACGAAACGGGCGTTGCCGGGGCGGGTGCCGCCGATCCAGTTCTGGCTGCGGCGAAATTCGCCGGGCGCTTTGTCCAACTCGAACAGCAACAGGTCGGACAGCGACGACTGGGTGCCTTCGATCTGCGAGGAAAGCACCGCCTCGCGGCGCACGTAGGCGTAAAGAAAAAGCTGTGGGTCGGGCAACAGCAGGGTGATGCTATCGAGACGCCCCAAAGCCAGGGTTGCCCGCTCCAGCAAGGTCTGGCGGACTCCGCTGAGGTCAAGCGGCGGAATAGGCGGCAAGGGCGTGGGAACAAAGGCGCGTACCGTTTCCCTGCCGGCAATACTCGTGGTGTAGGAGCCGACCGCGTCGCGTTGCATGGCGAAACAACCTTAATAAGAAGCTTTGCTATTAAAACTTTCGGCGTTTTTTTAATAAAGGGCACTTCTATAAATTCCCGCCTTTCTGGATAATCTGAGTTATCGGTACACCCACCCGTGACCACGCCATGCAAAACAGCCTGTTTGACTTACAGAATCGCTATGCCAGCCTCTCTGAGGCAGGCGACCCACTGGAGCGGCTCAACGCCGTGATCGACTGGGAGATATTCCGCCCCATTCTTGGGCGGATTGATGCC
>JAGXQV010000087.1 GCA_018336195.1 Sulfuricella sp.
ACCGACAATGAATCGGCCAAGATGGCCACAGGTAAAGGCGTGATCCAGGGCTATACCGGCGTTGCAGCCGTGGACGAACAGGCCCAGATCATCGTCGAAGCCCAAGCCCACGGCACTGGCTCGGAACAGGAACTGCTCATCCCGGTGGTGGAAGCCACCGAACCCTACCGCAGCCCCGGCACCGTCATTACAGCGGATGCCGGCTATCACAGCGAAGCCGGCCTCAAGCAACTCGCCGAGGCGAACATCGACGCCTATCTCCCCGACACCGGTTATCGCCAACGCGACGAGCGCTATGCAGGACAGGAGCGCCACAAGGCCAAGCCCGACCCGCTCTATGACAAGCTCGCCACGGGAAAGAAGAAATCCTCGTTATTCAAGCCGAAAGACTTCCACTTCGATCCAGTGAAGCAGACCTGCATCTGCCCGGCGGGCAAAACGCTCTACCGCAACGGCTCGAACTGCGTATTCAACGGCTTTCTGGCGATCAAGTTCCAGGGCGCCCAACAAGATTGCCTGCCCTGTGCACTACGCGCCCAATGCCTGCGCACCCCGGAAAAGACCAAGACCCGCCAAGTCGCCTTCTTCCTGGGACGGGCACCGGGATTCGAGACCCACACCGACCGAATGAAGGTAAAGATCGACAGCGACAAGGGCAAAGAAATGATTACCCGGCGCTTCGCCACCGTGGAACCGGTATTCGGCAATATCCGGGGCAACAAGCGGTTGGATCGTTTCACCTTGCGCGGCAAAGCCAAGGTGGACGGACAGTGGAAGCTGTATTGCCTGGTCCACAACATCGAGAAGCTGGCGCATCATGGCTATGGGATATGAAACCGATAGAACCGGGGACTTCCGCCCGGAAAGCGGCGCAAACCGTGTGGGAGTGACATGAGCCGCTTATCGCAGACAGTTGGGCAAGAAGCGAGAAAATACTCCGTTGCCCGGTATTTCGAAAAAAATTGCCCCGAACGGATCCAGGCGGATCAGAATCGGGTTTTTCTACAGCTTCGTTGGGCGGTATAGGGAGGTATTACGATGACGAAGTTAACTTTGCCGACCTTAGGCAACTGTGTGGAAAAATGGCGACATCGCGAGAATCAACGGACATCAATTCTAGCTACCGATCCCGAAACTGGTGAGCAGGAGAATATTCAAGTGCCCTCGTGGCTCTTCCGTGGTGAATCGGCTGATTATCCTAATACATACTCTTCGATGCACCGCTTCTCCCTTAGCCAATTGAACCCTAACGCGAGGGATGAAATTGTTGCTGTTACCAAGCGTCTTGATTCTGTGTTACTTGGTTACGGAATGGCTCCAATGTATTCAGCTGCCCTTTTGCAGCATTACGGGTTACCGACAGAGCTAATTGATGTCACATCGTCGTTGGACGCTGCTGCAGCATTTGCTGCTCACGGTAATTCTGGCGCAGGACTTTTGATGGCCTTTCCAACTGAGGAAATTGCAAAGCACGCCATTCTTATTGATCTAAAGAGAATTCACTTTGCCCGACGACCGAGACATCAGGCCGCTTTTGCGTTCTTTCACCGAGAAGAACCTAATCTGAAGAATCACGAGTTGTTTAAGTCCCTAAGCGCTGAACGCATGGTATTCCAGGGAACCGAACAAGAGCTGAGGCAGTGGGATGAGCACTATACGTTGATCTGTGGGGCACCCCACACCGATGCCACCTCTGGCCTGCTCAACAAGCTAGTTGAAGACGTGGTGCTTACCCACCCTGAATCAGGCAAGCCTTACACTATCTGCGAAGAGGCTCAAAGTTGGCTAGATGAACGCATACCTTGGGCACCCGTGCCAATGAGAGCGGTAAGAGGAGAGCCTAGTGCAATGGAGCCAGCGTGGGAGAAGTTCTAATGCTGGCCCAACCAGGCATTCGAGAGGGACTGCGCAAAAGCTGCGCAGCCCCTCAATTATTACGTTGGGCCTCATGACTACACCGCCCTCTGATCAGCCACCGTCTGTATCCGTTGAGCAACCGGTCCTTGACCGCTGGGCTGAAACGGCACTACGTGTGAACCACCTTCACACGTTGGTACAGCGTGCCTTGGCGGAGCGTTCGTTCGAGCGAGCGGAAGCGCTCTCGGAGCGAGCGCGCGTTGCGATTTGGAGTCTCTTTAACGAGTTGCTTGTGTCTGGTGCGCGGCACGCTACGGCCGAACCGGACTATCCGTATGCTCATTGGCACCGCGGTTTGGCTCTTGAAGCAATCGGCCGGTCCCACGATGCGAGAAACGAATTCGAGGCTTTTGCTCAAGGCATTGTCATCACCGGAAAGCCTGTACCGGAAGAATTATCCTTGGCGGTTGCGGAAAAGTTTAAACAGTTTGGTTTGGAGAAGCTTTACCACCAAGGCAGTTCCGCGCCATGAACGGCATTTGGCCCAACCCTGCGGTCAACCGGACCTTGCGCATAAAGCCGCGCAAGGCCGGTTACCTTGAACTACAAGGGCTTCCCCAAACTTAGCAAATGTTTTTTCGGTTTTCAGTTCATCGCGACTTCCTGATCGGGTTTCTGTTTCACTGCGCGTGCTGAGCAAGAAGATGGCGGACTGCTAAACTACAACCGGTCATGTTGGGCGCGTCGCCCGGACCCTGATGAAAGACGCGCGCCGGGACCTCAATCGTTAGTCGGGAATGGCTGCTTCCCCGTGAAGTAATCAGGTGCTCCCGGCGCGGGTCCAACCCGCTTCCCATCAACGCATGCAGTGCATCGGTGATTCTTTCTCGCGGCGCGTGCCGCATTGCTCCTTTCCTGCTGACCGCTTTTGACCTTCCAGCTGACTCAGGCCGCCGCTGCCTTCATCCGGAAATCCTCGCCGTAGCGTAGTACCGCCCAGGCCAGCCGCGCATTCTTGGCGGCGATGGCCACCACCGCCTTCCAGTAGCCGCGCCGCTCGACCAAGCTGCGTGCCCAGCGGCTAAATCGGTCCTGCTTGTCCCCCAGACCGGAGAGAATCGCCCGGGCGCCCATCACCAGCAGACTGCGCAGGTAGCGATCGCCCGCCTTGGTGATGCGGCCCAGGCGGGCGATGCCGCCGCTGCTGTACTGACCAGGAGTGAGGCCGATCCAGGCCGCCACCTGGCGGCCGTTCTTGAAATCGTGGCCGGAACCAATGCTGGCGAGCATCGCGCTGGCCGTGTTCGGGCCGATACCCGGTAGGGTCATCAGGCGCTTACTGCGTGCATCCTCCCGTGCAGCTTTGACAATGACCCGGTCGTACTCCTCGATCCGAAGATTGAGCGCATCGGCGTGGGCCAGCAGATCGCCGACGCACTGGTTTACATAGCCCGGCAACTCTTCCAGGCGGTCCAGGATATCCCGCCTCAGGTTGGCAACCTTCTGCGGCAGGATGATACCGAATTCGGAAATCAGGCCGCGCAGCCGATTGTAGGTGGCAGTGCGTTCTTCGACGAACCCGGTCCGGGTGCGATGCAGGCACAGGATGATCTGCTGGTGTTCTTCCTTGACCGGAACAAAGCGCATGTGCGGGCGGCGCACGGCTTCGCAGATGGCGGCCGCGTCCGCTGCGTCGTTCTTGCCGCGTTTGCCGGACATCCGGTAGGGCGTGACGAATTTGGGCGCAATCAGCCGCACGGTGTGGCCGTGCTGGCGGAACAGTCGCGCCCAGTAGTGGGCGCCGGAGCAGGCTTCCATGCCGATAACGCAGGGTGGCAACTGGGCAATCAGCGGCAGAAGATGCTCTCGTGATAACTTGGGCTTGACCAACGCCGGCTTGCCGTTATCATCAACGCCATGCACGGCAAAGACGTTCTTGGCCAGATCGATGCCTACGGTGATAATGCTCATGAACTTCCCCTTTCGTGGTTTTGATGTGATCGCGAAATCTCATCTTGGCACTTGTTGCCGTTTGCGGCTTCCGCCGCAGCCTCGGGACGGGGAAGTCCCTTTCATTCGTTAGCCAGCTTCATTCACGTCACACATCGGAGCGCAATTCTTAGCATGGATAGATACTTGACAATAATTGGGTTGGCACTTGCAGTCGCAAGCTTGGTACCCGCATTTACACGTCCCTACCAGAGTCCAAAGGGAAGGATAGTTGGGGTAGTAATTTCCCTGTCATTGATCGGAATTCTTGGAAACACTATATGGGTTGCGCACGTCGAAGAGAGGAGGCTCGAACGGATGGAGGAAGATGTTCATCGCATGTTTTACTCCAACAATCCGATGAGCTTCGAACAGATATATGCGAATCTCAACTACCCGGATTACGCGACGGCTTCAGCAGCCGTTGATGCGCTCGTGGATAAGCAATACATTCATCACCGCCCAGTCGAGGTAACTTCCGCTAATCAATATAAGTACGTCGTTCGCGTCTATAACTCGGTCAACTTTCCAATTCCATGAACGCTAAGCGCCAGCGCTGGCTCTCAAGAAACACCATCCAAGTAACTGATTGCAAATGACCTCAGCAAGCGGGTTCTTCACTGGCGACGAGCTTCATGCCCATTTTTTCGGCGCGCTGGGCCAGTTGCCGCAGCACCCGTTCTCGGTAGCGCTCCTCGTAATAATCCTGGCCTTGGTCGGTATATTCCTCGCCTTTGGTAAGCATGGTGTAGATCAGGCGCGCCAGCTTGTGCGTTGCGGCAGTCACGGCCTTGGGCTTGTCCATGCGTGCGCACATCCTGCGGAAGTACGCGCCCAGCGCCGATTGGCTGCTGCGCAACGCGGCTGCCGCCAGCCGCAAGGCCTGGGCTGCTCGATTGGCGACGCGCTTGGTCTTGCTGCTCATCACCTTGCCGCCGGTGATCTTGGTGCCGGGGCACAGCCCCAGCCAACTGGCGAAGTGTCCTGACGTGGGAAAGCGTGACATGTCCGCCCCGGTTTCCGATATCACCGCGAGTGCTGTGGTCACGTCGATGCCGTCGATGCGCGTGAGATCCACGCCGCACATGGTGGATCAGAATCGGGTTTTTCTACAGCGTCGTTAGGCAGCACAGCATGGCCCTATCCGCTCGCGAACATTACTACCTGACTCTGGCCCCCGAGGAGGGCGGACAGAACTATCAAAATGCCCATCAGAGTTACCTATACGAAGGCAACGACGACCCAAGGCTTCGCGCGGTTCCGCACCTGCGGCCATTCAAACCTCGTCGCAATTCGCCAGCCTCTGTCCCGCCTCGTCGTCGTTCCTATCCAAGCCTGTCGTCGTTGCGGGCTAGGGAAATGCTGATTTATTCCGCTCGTGGTGAGCCTGTCTTGGTGCTGCGTAGTCGCCAAGGGCCGATCGGGCGCGAGATGTTCGCCATCAAAGGAGTGAAATTGCCCAGCAAGGCCAAGAGCGGCACCTGCGCCGATTTCCTGCACCAAGCCGGGAAGTCGGAGTTTTCTACGGCTTCGTAGGGCAGCTTACGTCGTGCCGCACTATAGTCATATCGCGATTCAAATCACCCCGAGGAGATCAATATGACGCGCATCCAAGGCAACCAGCATGAAATACACGAGCTCGCCCGTTACGAGGTTCTTCCAGACGCCCTCGACCAGTGCCTCGCTGCAATCCATGAGTTTGTGGCCTATATCCGTGACAATGAGCCCGGCTCCCTGCGCTACGAGGTGTGGCAGGACGCGAAACATCCGACGCGCTTCGTTCATATCTTTGTCTGGCGGGATGCCGAGGCAAACCGGATTCACGGAGAATCTGAGGCGGTAAAGAAGTTCGCGGGCATTCTCTATCCCAATTGTCTGGCTCCGGTCGAGTTCATTAAATACCATCAGGTCGATGCAAACGCAGCATTCAAACGCATCTGATCTTTCGTTGGCATGGCCATTGCATCTCCATGCTTCATTTTAGAAATGGAGGCATGCCGTGATAATTCAGCCCTCTTCTGCCCCTTCCTTCGCCGGCGGAATCGCGCGTTCAGCGTCGCCCCGGCAAACCCCGACCATTTCGCCGGTAAATACTGCCGATACCGTCCGCATTTCCCAGGCAGCACGAGAGACATTTGCCGCCTCGGTTTCTTCCAGCGCGGGGAACGACGCTAAGACGGTCGAGGCGAGGCTTGCCGCGATCAAGGCCAAGGATGGGGTGAGTAGAACGCAGGAAGAACGAGATTACGTGTTGGCCAACGACAAGAAACTTGCGGAGATCACCGCACAAGGAAAGCCCCCCGAAAAGCTCACCGCGGAAGAGCTCGATTACATGCAGAAGGCCGGCGGATTCGTGAATACCATGGCCAATCTCAGCCCGAAGGAAAAGGCGCTGTACGACAAGGCGGTCGCCAGTGGCAACAGCGAGGCCGCCGCAGGCATCAGCCAGATCGCGCTGGTTCGCATGATGGGGCACACGGCGGGCGGCGCCAACGGCACGACATACGACCCGCTCAACACGGAAATCACCGCTGCCAACGTCGAGAAATACTTCAGCCACAGCATCGTCGATCCGACTGGCAAGGCCGAGTCGCAATTCCAGGCATTGATCCAATACTTGCAAACCAATCCGGCGGTTTGACGCAAGCCCCTTGTGACGGCGCTGCCCACCCCATCATTCCACCGGACCAGCGAAAGCCAGCATGCCCATAATCCGCGATTTTCAGCAAAGCGACGCACCGCAAGTCAACGCCCTGGCGCTTCGTGCCTTCGAGCAGTTCAAGGACGCCTATGACGACTGGCCAGGGTTTCGAGCAAAGATCGCCAACATGTCTTCGCTGGCCGGTGTTGGAGAAATCACGGTCGCGGAGGTTGACGGGCAGATTGTCGGCGCCGTCGCCTATGTCGGCCCCAATGCCCCGAAAGCGGCGTTCTTTCGACCCGAGTGGCCGATCATGCGGATGCTGGTGGTTGCCCCAAGCTTCCGTGGCCTCGGCCTCGGGCGGGCGTTGGCGGAAGAATGTCTGCGCCGCGCCAAGCGGGACGGCGCATCGGCGTTTGCTTTGCACACCAGCGAACTGATGCAAGTTGCCTTGCCCATGTACCAACGGATGGGGTTCAAGTGGGCGTCCAGTGCGCCCGCAATTCACGGGGTTGAATATGGGGTTTATCTCAAAGAACTCGACGGCTGACATTTCGTGCTGGAACGACGCTCCGCCTGCCGCGTATCGCCGGAGGGCAGAACCTCACAGTGGAGAGTCAATAGTCGAGAGCGAACCGGCGCGGTTTGACTCTCAACTCTCACCTAGCAACTCTCCCCCTACCTGCGCTCCACCCACCAGATCATCCCCAGCGCCGCGCTCATGAACGTCAGGGTCGGGACTATCGCGGAAAACAGCGGCGGCCAGTCGTTGAGCAGGCCGAGATGGGCGAAGAGGCGGTTCAACAGGTGGAAACTCAGGCCCAGCATGATGCCGGCAAAGATCTTTGCGCTCACCCCGCCGGAACGCAATTGGTAGCTGGCGAACGGCAGCGCCAGCACCAGCATCACCAGGGTGGCCAGCGGGTAGGTGAGCTTGGCCCACAGGGCGATTTCGTAGCGGGTGGTTTTCTGCTTGTTGTCGCGCAGGTGGTGGATGTAGAAATACAGGTTCCACGCCGACATCTGCTCCGGCACCACCAGCAGGACGTTGAGAATCTCCGGGCTGAGCACCGAGTTCCAGTAAGCTTGGTCGAGATGGTTGACCAGGGTACGCTGCGGTTCGAAGCGGGTTTGCGAGACGTCGCTGAGCTTCCAGCGGCTGTCGTCGACATGCACGCCTTGGGCCGCGTAGCTGATGGTGCGCAGGCGGAACTGCTCGTCGAAATCGTAGACCTTGACGCCGCGCAGTGTGGCATCGGGCAGCACTTCCTCGACGTTGACGAAGCTCGACGCATCCTTCACCCACAGCCCGGAGCGGAATTCCTGGGCCACCACGCCCTTGGTGGCCTTGAGGCGCAACTGGCTGGCCAGCCGTTCCGCCGAGGGGGCGACGAATTCGCCAACCACGAAGGTCAGCACCGCGAACAGCATCCCCACCTGCAACAGCGCCACGGCGATGCGCCACAGCGGCAGGCCGGAGACGCGCATCACCGTCAGCTCGGAATGGGCGTTGAGTTGGGAGAGCGCGAACAGGGTGCCGATCAGCGCGGCGATGGGAAACAGTTCATAGACGTGCCCGGGCAAGCTGAGCGCCACGAAGGTCGCGACCTGGGCCAAGCGGTAATCGCCCTTGCCGAGGTCGCCGAGTTCGTGGATCAGGTCGAAAAAACCGAACAGCATGAGCAGCGCGGCGAACACCGTGAGAGTGCTGACCGTCACCTCATGGGCCAGATAGCGGCTGATCGTCCTCATGCGCCGCGCACCTTGTAATACAGGTCGCCGATCCGCGCCGCCAGTGGCTTGCCGACGCTCAGGCGGCGGCGGAAATAGAACGCCAACACCGCCAGCATCACCCCGTGCACCAGCGGGATGCCGACCACTGCGCTCATCCGCCCCTGCGCTACCCAGGCCTGGGTGATGGAAAGGCTATTGTTGTAGATCATGTAGATGAGGATGGCGAGGATCAGGTTCAGCGAGCGCCCGGCGCGGGGGTTCACGAAGCTCAGGGGAATCGCCAGGATCGCCAGGATCAGCGCGGAAAGCGGCAGGCCGATGCGCCACAGGAATTCGCTCATGTTCTGCGGATTGGGGTCGCGTAGCAGCGCCGCGGTATCCATGGATTTCACGGTGGGGGCGTTCATCCGCGCTTCGTAGGGATCGACCCGCACCGCGTATTTTTCGAACGCCACCATCTTGTAATCGGGCTGCCCCGGCGTGCCCTCGTAACGCCGCCCGTTGAGCAGCACCAGGAAACGGTCGCCGTTCTCCACGGTGGTCTGGTAGCCCTGCTGGGCGGTGACGATACCGAGTTTCTGGTGCTGGATGGCGCGCACGAATATATTGCTGACGGTATTCTTCTCGCCGGCGAAACTTTCCACGAAATACACCCGCTCGGCATGCCCGGACTCCTTGAAGACGCCCGGCGCGATGCTCGACGTGTCGTCGCGGCTGTTGACCTGGCGGCGGAACTCCTCGCTCTTGGCCAGCGCCCAGGGCGTCACCACCAGGCTCAGCAACGCCACCAGCGCCACCACCGGCAGGGCGAAATACGCCACCGGGCGAATCCACGCGGTGAGGCTCTGCCCCGAGGAAAACCACACCACCATTTCGCTGTCGCGATAGCTGCGGGTCAGGGACAGCAGCACCGCGATGAACAAGGTCAGGGAAAGGAGGATCGGCAGGTAGTTCACCACGCTGAACAGGAGAAACGCCAGCACCGCGTCGTTGGCCAGCGAGCCGCTGGCCGCCTGCCCGAGAAAGCGGATCAGCATGGTGGTCACGGTAATCATCACCAGCACGGTGAACACCAGCAGGGCCTGATGCGCCATTTCGCGAAGCAATACGCGGCGGAAAATATTAGACATGAAAAGACGCCCCCGGACTGCCCGGAAAGCCGTGAATTATCGGAAGCAGGCTTTCCCTTGTCCAGTTGGCCGGGGAACAGCTAAAAATTGATTTTTTTGACATTCAAACGGTATTTCGCAAATAATCGCGCATCGGAGCAATTTTGCCCATGACGACAGGCAAGGAGCAATTCGTGGAATTTAGCATAAAAAGCGGTAGCCCGGAAAAACAGCGCACCAGTTGCGTGGTGGTCGGCGTATTCGAATCGCGGAAACTCAGCGACGCGGCGGATCAGATCGACCGCGTCTCCAAGGAGCATCTCAGCGAGATCCTGCGCAGCGGCGACATGGACGGCAAACTCGGCAGCACCCTCCTGCTGCGCAACATTCCCGCCACCCTGTGCGACCGCGTTTTGCTGGTAGGCCTCGGCAAGGAACGTGAATTCCGCGACAAGGAATACCGCCAGGCTTTCGCCGCCGCCATCAAGGCGCTCGGCGAAACCGGCGCCATCGACGCCACCATTTACCTCACCGAATTGCCGGTGAAACGCCGCGACGCCGCCTGGAAGATCGAACAGGGCGCGCTGGTAACCCAGGAAACCCTGTACCGTTTCGAGCAATTGAAGAGCAAGACCGACGAAGTCAAACGCCACTTGAAACGCCTCACCTTCAGCGTCACCAGCCGCAAGGAACTCGGCGAGGGCGAAACCGCCCTGCAACAAGGCCTGGCGATTGCCGGCGGAATGGAACTGGCGAAGAATCTCGGCAACCTGCCGGGCAACCTGTGCACCCCCAGCCGCCTGGCCCAGGAAGCCCACCAGATCGCCACTGCCTACGACCTAAAAATCGAGGTTCTGGAACAGCCCGACATGGAAGAGCTGGGCATGGGCTCGCTGCTCTCCGTGGCGCGCGGCAGCCGCCAGCCGCCCAAGTTCATCATCCTCCAGTACAGCGGCGCGGATGCCGCGCAAAAGCCGGTGGTGCTGATCGGCAAGGGCATCACCTTCGACGCCGGCGGCATTTCCCTGAAGCCCGCCGCCGAAATGGACGAGATGAAATACGACATGAGCGGTGCCGCCAGCGTGCTCGGCACGTTCCAGGCCGTCGCCGAACTCAAGCTGCCGCTCAATCTGGTCGGCCTCATCCCGGCCTGCGAGAATCTCCCCGACGGCAACGCCAACAAGCCCGGCGACGTGGTCACCTCGATGTCCGGCCAGACCATCGAAGTGCTCAATACCGACGCCGAAGGCCGCCTGATCCTGTGCGACGCCCTCACCTATGCGGAACGCTTCGAGCCGACCACCGTGGTGGACATCGCCACCCTCACCGGCGCCTGCGTGATCGCGCTGGGGCACGTGGCTTCCGGCCTGCTCGCCAACAACGACACGCTGGCCCGCGAACTGCTCCACGCCGGCGAGGAATCCGGCGACCGCGCCTGGCACCTGCCGCTATGGGACGACTACCAAGAACAGTTGAAGAGCAATTTCGCCGACATGGCCAACATCGGTGGACGTGCCGGCGGCACCATCACCGCCGCCTGCTTCCTGTCGCGCTTCGCCAAGAAATTCGAGTGGGCGCATCTCGACATCGCCGGCACGGCCTGGAAATCCGGCAAGGAAAAAGGCTCCACCGGACGCCCGGTGCCGCTGCTGGTGCATTTCCTCAAGGGGAAATGCCAGGACTGAGGTAAAAAGGACCGAGGACTGAGCAAAGCTGCCGCGCGGCGACCTACCACTCAGCCCTCAGTCCTCGAAACTGTCTTTTTATGACCCAAATCGACTTTTACACCAATGTTCCGGACAAGTTCAGGATCGCCTGCCAACTGGCGGGAAAGGCCTATGCGCAGGGGCAACGCACCCTGATCTACACCGCCGACGCACGCAGCCGCGACCATCTCGACACGCTGCTGTGGACCACCCCGGCCATCGGCTTCATCCCCCACTGCAAGGCAGGCGACGAACTGGCCGAGATGACTCCCGTCGTCATCGACCATCGCGGCGAAGACATCACCCACGACGACGTGCTCATCAACCTCTCCGACGAACGCCCGGCTTTTTTCAGCCGCTTTCAGCGGCTCCTGGAAATCATCGGCGAGGATGCAGCCGAAAAAGCCGCGGGACGCGAGCGCTGGGGCTTTTACAAGGAACGCGGCTACCCGCTCAACCACCACGACCTCGGAAAATCCCGCTGATGCCCCCCGAACTGCCGCCCGAGGAAGACAACAGCGAAGTGCTGGAAAAGCTCGATGCCCTGATGCGCAAGCACCAGGCTCCCGCCGCGCCGCCGCCCAAACCTGCCGCTCCAGCCCCGGCCATTCTCGCCCCGACGCTGCCCAAGGCGGCTCCCGCGCCCGCTCCGCACAGCGAACCGGCCGCCGAAAGCGACAACATTCCCACCCTCACCGACGTGGTCGAGGAACCCTTGCCGCCATCCCCGGTTTCCGATCCGGACAGCGCCCTGCGCACCCTTGAAGAACGCCTCCACCACGAACTCGAAACCCGCATTGCCCCGCAACTCTCGCTGGCTTTTCAACAAGCTCTCGACCAGCTTCTGCAAGACGCCAAACAGCAAATCAGCGCCACCGTCCGCGAACATCTCAACGGGGAATCCTCGGACCAGGAACGCCACTGAACCTTCCCCCAAAGGTATTCACGAAACGGAAGGCGGGGTAGAATTGCGCCCTTTGCAAATCGACCGGTATTTTTTCATTGAAAATCTGCATCCTCTCCGACAGCCACGATAACCGGGAACTTCTTGCCGAAGCCGTGGAAGACGCCCTCGCTGCGGGTGCCGAGGCAGTGTTGCATTGCGGTGATCTGGTGGCTCCCAACATGCTGAAGATGTTCCGCAAACTGGAAATGCCCATCCATCTGATCCACGGCAACAACACCGGCGACCTTTACACCCTGTCGCGCATGGCTCACGAACCGGGCAGCCACATCCATTTTCACGGCCAGGACGCCGGCATAGAACTGGGCGGGCTGCGCGTGTTCATGGTGCACTACCCCCACTATGCCCGCGCCATGGCGTGCACCGGCGAGTGGGACATGGTGTGCTGCGGCCACGACCACAAGGTAAACGTCGAGCGGATTCCCAACATCAAGGGCGGCACTACTTGGCTGGTAAATCCGGGCACCGTGGGCGGCGTGGCGGCCCCCTCCACTTACATCCTCGCCGACCTCAACGAGATGACCTTCGAAATCCGCGAACTGGCGAAGAGCGTGCAGGCAAAGCGATAAACGGTGCTAGAGGGGTTGCACCCACCAAGAACCCGATAAAACAGGGACGAATGTGACCTCATCGACAAAAGAAATTCTGATTTGAACATAAGAATATTCGATTATTTCCCCCTGCATTTCCGAGTAACATGGCAGATGGTATTTTAGTATCTTGAAATCTCAATTTAAGTAATCCGCGACGGAGGTAATTCTGATGACGGAAGTCGTTGCAACCAACCAGACCATACTGGTCGTGGGCGGCGGCATCAGCGGCATGACAGCGGCGCTCGAAGCTGCTGAATGCGGCAAGGATGTCGTGCTGGTGGAAAAAAACCCGGTACTGGGCGGCCGCGTGTCGCAGCTGTATCGTTATTTCCCAAAACTGTGCCACCCGGTATGCGGCCTGGAAATCAACCAGCGCCGTGTCAAATCCAATCCACGCATCCGCGTGCTGACCATGGCCGAAGTAACCGGCTTGAGCGGTTCCAAAGGTGATTACACCGCGACCGTCAAGATCAGCCCACGCTATGTGAACGAAAACTGCACGGCCTGCGGCGAATGCGCCAATGCCGCGGAAACCGAAATCTCCGATGCTTTCAACTACGATCTGGGCAAGGTCAAGGCGGCTTTCCTGCCGCACAAGATGGCCTATCCCCAGCGTTACGTGATCGATCCGTCGGTGGTTGCCACCCCGGAAGGCGAAAAGATCAAAGCGGCCTGCAAATACGGTGCAGTCGACCTCGGCATGACCGAGGAAAGCGTTCAGGTCAAGGCCGGCGCGGTGGTCTGGGCGACCGGCTGGAAGCCCTACGACGCCAACCTGATTCAGCCCTACGGCTATGATCGCTTCAGCAACGTCATCACCAACGTCGAATTCGAGCGTCTCGCCGACCCGCACGGCCCGACTCGCGGCAAGATTCTGCGCCCCTCGGACGGCAAGGAAGCCAAGAACGTCGCGTTCATCCAGTGCGCCGGCTCGCGTGACGAGAATCACCTGCGTCACTGCTCGCGTTTCTGCTGCACCGCCTCGCTCAAGCAGACGACTTACCTGCGCGAGCGTTTCGGCGACGAAGGCAAATCGACGATTTACTACATCGACATCCGCGCTATCGACCGCTTCGAAGACTTCTACGCGAAGATCTGGAGCGACCCGAACGTCAGCTTCGTCAAGTCCAAGGTCGCCAAGATCGTCCAGGACGAGAAGAGCGGCGACGTGGTGTTGCACGGCGTGAATACCGAAGGCTACAAGCGTTATGCCGACAGCTTCGACATGGTCGTGCTGGCGGTGGGCATGGCTCCCGCCGTTCCGGCCGGAGCGATGCC
>JAGXQV010000088.1 GCA_018336195.1 Sulfuricella sp.
TGCCGCCCAAGCACTGCGGCGGCGCGCCATGCCGCTGCTACTGCGGCATCGGCGCATCGGTTTTTATCTGGCCACCGGCGAAGAAATGGATTTGCTGCCCCTGCTCAATCAGGCGGCATGGGCCGGTAAAACCTGTTGTGTCCCGGTGGTGCCGCCGCGCTTCGAGCGCCGCCTGAGTTTCAGTTCCCTCACCCCGCGACCGCGCTGGTACCTCAATCGTTTCGGCATCCATGAACACTGGTCGCCGCGTCCCCTGCGCGCCTGGCAACTCGACCTGTTATTCGTGCCGCTGGTCGGTTTCGACGAAGAAGGTTACCGCCTGGGAATGGGGGGAGGATTTTACGATGCCAGTCTGGCCTACCTGAATCGCCGCAAGACGTGGCGCAAACCCTATCTGGTGGGGATTGGCTACGAATGCCAGAAAGTCGTGGCAGTCCCGCGCGAGCCGTGGGACATTCGCCTTGATGCCGCACTCACCGAGCGGGCGCTATATCGATTCAGGTAAACAGCGAATATTGCAGCGGCTCCCTGCCGCTGGCCAACAGATCCTCCAGCGCCGCGCGCGCGCCATCGGTAATGCCGTGACGCTTGCTCATTTCCTGGAGCTTACGGACCGCCTCGTCAAACGGGCAGTCGCTGTCCATCCAGTCGGCCACCAGTTGCCGGGTGCTGATCCGCGTCAGTTTCAGAAGGCTGGGCTGGATGCGCACCAAGTGCACATGGCTGGCGCTGCGCCGGGCGATGATTGCGAGCCGGCTTTGCCGATCCATCAGTACCTGCCCCTTCAAAAGGGGGACATCCGGCACGATGAAGTCGATGGTGTGCGTGTCTAGGTGGTCTCTCATACTTCAATTCCGAATCGCTCATTGGGCTAGCCGAACCCCGGCATTGTTCCTCAAGCGCGGGATTGGCGCAATAATCTGCCTAACGAAATTCCCGCCGCATGGCGTGCCAAGTGCCCAACTTTTTTCCGAAGCAAGTGTAAATACGAAATATGTTGCTATATTATGCGCATGATCTCCCAATATTTTAGGGGTAAGCCATGCTACCTACCGTTGCACCCGCCAAAAAGGCCACCAACATAACGCTCTCGACCGACGTGTTGACCGAAGCAAAAGCCTTGGGCATCAATATTTCCCAAGTCTGCGACCAGTTTCTGCGCGAACTGGTGCGCGGCGAACGCGAGCGGCGCTGGAAACAGGAACACGCCGACTTCATCGCGGCCTATAACCAGACAGTGGAGGCGGAAGGATTGCCGCTGGAACAATGGCGGGCGTTCTGAGATGGCGCGCTTCGACGTGTACCGCAACACCGGCCCCTACGCCACCGAAATCCCCTACCTGCTGGATGTGCAAAGCGACCTGCTCGATGGCCTGGAAACTCGCGTCGTCGTGCCGCTGCGACGGCGCGACCGTTTTCCGGTTGCCCATCTTCCCGTCAATCTCACCCCGACCTTCGATGTGGAGGGCGTGGAGTGCATACTGGAAACACCCAAGCTCGCCGCCGTGCCGCTCCGGCTGTTGAAAGCACCGGTCGCCTCGCTGGCCGTCAAGCAATCGGAGATCGTGGCGGCACTGGACTTCCTGTTTCAGGGGTTTTGATAAAACGTCTTGCCGGCACATGCGTTGTTGCTGCCGGTTCTTGATGGGACGGCGACTGCATCGTGCAGAGTATCTGGAATTAACGAAAGGAATCAAAATGCGTTACTGGCTGATGAAATCCGAACCCGGCGATGTCAGTGTCGACGATCTGGCGGGTCTGCCCGACCAGACCGTGGCGTGGTACGGGGTACGCAATTACCAGGCACGCAACTTCATGCGCGACCAGATGCGGGTGGGCGACGGGGTGTTCTTTTACCATTCGAATTGCGCGGAGCCGGGGATAGTCGGGATCGCCGAGGTCAGCAAGCTGGCTTATCCCGATCAGACCCAGTTCGACCCGCACAGCCATTATTTCGATCCCAAAGCCACTCCCCAGGTGCCACGCTGGTTCAACGTCGAGGTGAAGCTGGTGCGCAAGACCCGCCTGGTGAGCATCAAGGAGTTGCGGACCTACCCGCAACTGGAGCGGATGCGCATTCTGCAAAAGGGCAACCGCCTGTCGATCACGCCGCTCGACCCGCGCGAGTTGGAATTTGTCATGGCATTGCTCTAGGTCTTATATAAGACTGGCGGTACAATCCTCTTTCCTACTGTTTGGGAATGCTCATGGAATTCTGGTTGCTTTATCTCGGTACCGGCGCGTTTGCCGGTTTTCTTGCGGGCCTGCTGGGGGTTGGCGGCGGGCTGGTGATCGTTCCGGCGCTGGTGTTTATTTTTACCGCCCAGGGATTTCCTGCCGCACACATCATGCATTTCGCGCTCGGTACTTCGCTGGCCAGCATCATGTTCACCTCGGTTTCCAGCCTGCGCGCCCATCACGCCCACGGCGCGGTGGAATGGCGGGTGGTGCGCGGCATTTCGCCGGGCATCGTGGCCGGCACCTTGCTGGGAACCCTGGTGGCGGCGCAGCTTTCCACCCATTTCCTGAAGGTGTTTTTCATCGTATTCATCTACTACGTGGCGGCGCAGATGCTGCTCAACATCAAGCCCAAGCCGTCGCGGCAGATTCCCGGCTTGGCGGGGCTGTTCGGCGTGGGCGGGGTGATCGGCGGGGTGTCCAGCCTGGTGGGGATCGGCGGGGGGACGCTGTCGGTGCCTTTCATGACTTGGTGCAACATCAAGATGCATCAGGCCATCGGCACGTCCGCCGCCATCGGTTTCCCGATTGCCGCCGCCGGGGCGCTGGGGTTCATCCTCAACGGTCTGGGCGTCGCGGGATTGCCGGCTTATTCGTGGGGATTCGTTGCCCTGCCGGCGCTGGCCGGTCTGGTGGTGGCGAGCGTTTTGACCGCGCCGTTCGGCGCGCGGGCCGCGCATCGTCTGCCGGTTGCCAAGCTCAAGAAAATCTTTGCTGCGCTGCTGCTGGTGCTGGGAACACGGATGTTGGTAAGTCTTTAGGACTGAGGACTGAGTGTTTTGTGTCGCCGCGCGACGATCTGTTGCGATGCGCCGCGTAGCGGCGCGAGCCTCCGCACTCAGTCCTGGCCCTTAGCCCCAGGCTTTCTTCCGTTCCGCCTTGTTGCGGTACATCAGGGTATCGGCCTTGGCGAGAGAGTCTTCGAGGGAGCAATGGTTGTCGGGAATGCATTCGACCACCCCGATGCTGATCGACAAACGGTAAGGCTTGCCGCTGTGGGCGTTGAAGGCGGCGATGTTGTCCTCGAAGCGTTTGGCGATTTGTTCGGCGCTGCTGGCGGCAGGTTCGACGGCGATGATGGCGAATTCGTCGCCGCCCATGCGGGCGATGATGTCCGAGCCGCGGAAAGTGTCCTTGAGCAGGCGGGCGGCCTGGATGAGCGCTTGGTCGCCCTCCTTGTGGCCCCAGGTGTCGTTGATGTGTTTCATGCCGTCGAGATCGGCAAAAATCAGGTAAAAGGCGCTCTGCTTGCGCCGCGACAACCGCAGTTGATGTTCGGCGAGGGTCAGGAAGCCGCGCCGGTTGTACAAGCCGGTGAGATCGTCGATCAGCGAGAGGATACGCAACGCCGCCTGCATGCGGTGGCGTTCGATGGCGTAGCGAATGGCGCGGATCAACAAGTGGCCGGTGATTTCGCCTTTTATCAGGTAATCCTGAGCGCCGGCGCGTACCGCCTGCAAGCCGAGGTTGACGTCGTCCATGCCGGTGAGGATGACTATCGGTATTTCGGGCGCGGCGGCTTCGGTCTTTTCCACGGTTTCCAGGCCGTGGCTGTCGGGCAGTGAGAGATCGAGCAAAATCAGGTCGTGTTCGTCGCGGCCAAGTATCTCCAGCGCCGCCTTCAGACAGTCGGCATGATCCAGGGTGAGATGCCGGTCTCCCGCATCGCGCAGGGTTTCCTGGATGAGGCGGACGTCGCCGGGGTTGTCTTCCACCAGCAGGACGCGGATGTCTTCCTCAGGCTTCATTGATCGCCGCTTTTAGGTAGTTTGACGACGGTGAGCCAGAAACCCTCGATGGATTTGACGATTTCCATGAATTCCTCCAGTTCCACGGGCTTGGTAATGTAGCAGTTGGCGTGCAGCCCGTAGGCTTGGAGGATATCCTTTTCCGCCGCCGAGGTGGTGAGAACCACTACCGGAAGGCGTTTCAGGTTGTCGTCGGTCTTGATCTGGCGCAGTACTTCGCGGCCATCCATCTTGGGCATGTTGAGGTCGAGCAGGACGATGTCGGGCAGCGTCAGGGAGGCGTATTCACCTTCCTGACGCAGCATTTTCATGGCTTCCAGCCCGTCGTTGGCCACCCGCAGATTGATGGCGATCTTGCCTTCCTTGAGGGCTTCGCGGGTGAGCCGCACGTCGCCGGGATTATCTTCCACCAGCAGCACGTCGACGGCATGAATCAGTTGGTCGTGGGTCATGATTTATTCTCCAGGGTTTCCGGCATTGTAAAGTAGAAAGTCGATCCGCTACCGGGGGCGGACACTACCCAGATGTGGCCGTTATGACGTTCGACGATGCGTTTGCAGATCGCCAGGCCGATGCCGTTGCCGGCGTATTTTTCGCGGCTGTGCAAGCGTTTGAAAATCAGGAAAATCGCTTCGAAATATTCCGGTGCGATGCCGATGCCGTTGTCGCTCACCGTAAATACCCATTGCTGGCCTTCGTGGCGGGCGCCGACGTGGATGGTCGGCGCTTCGTCGCGGTGGAACTTGATGGCGTTGGAGAGCAGATTTTGGAATAGCTGGCCGAGCTGGCTGTGGCTGGCCGGCAGGGTGGGTAGGAGATCCTGGCTGATGACGGCGTGGCTTTCCGCGATGAGAGGCCTGAGGTTCATCAGCACTTCGGCGAGCACTTCGTTGCAGTCGGTCTGTTCGAATCCGCTGGTGTCGATGCCGACCAGCGAATAGGCGAGCATGTCGTTGATAAGGCGCTGCATGCGGGTGACGCCCTCGACGGCATAACCGATGAAATCGCGGGCATCCTGATCGAGCCGGTCGCGGTAGCGGCGCTCCAGCAATTGCACGTAGCTCGCCACCATGCGCAGCGGCTCCTGAAGATCGTGCGAGGCGATGTAGGCGAATTGTTCGAGGTCGGCGTTGGAACGCGACAGGTCTTCCAGGGTTTCCTTGAGGGCGGCTTCGGCGATGCGGTGCTGCTCGACTTCCCGTTCCAGCGAGCGCGCGGTTTCGCTGAGTGCGCCAGTGCGTTCGGCAACCCGTTCTTCCAGGTTGGCGTTGGCGCCGTGCAGGGCTGCTTTTTCGAGTTCGTGGCGCGCCAGGTTGAAACCCATTTGCTGCTGTCGCCACAACAAGATGACAGCGAATGCGGCGGTGCCGATCAGCAGGGCGGCGATAGCCGTCACCATCACGGCGCGGTCGTGGAGCGGGGCGTCGACTTCGGCGCGGTCGATCTTGGAAACCATGAACCACGGCGAATCCGGGACCTTGCGCAGCGCCGCCAGCACCTCCTCGCCCCGGTAGTCGCGCCCCTGAAAGACGCCCTCCTGGCCGAGCGCCGCCTGCACCGCCGGGCTGTCCAGGCGGGTGAGGGGCTGGCTCAATAACAGGGCGCTACCCTTGCGGTGGCGCAATTCGTTGAGGAACAGCGCATCCGCACCTTCGCGGCGGATCAGTTCGGTTTCCGCCGAAGGGCTGGGGGTCGGCCAAGTCTGCACCAGCGGGTAGAGGAAAGTACGCGGGTCGATGACGAAGCCCAGTACCCCGATTACCCGGTCATTTGCCAGCAGCGGCACGAACAGGCTGAGATGTATCCCTTCCGACGCGCTGGTGGTATGGAAATCGAGGGACTGCACCCGTGCGCTGCGAATCGCCTGGTGCACGGCGGGTTGGGTGGCGGTGCAGGGCGCGGCGCGCTCCGGGTGGGAGGAAAGGCGCAGTTGGCCGTCTTGGTCGAAGAGGAAAATACAACTGTAATGGCGGGCGTGGCGCGGAGCGTTCATCCAGGCGAGCAGCGCGCGGCGTTCGGTTTCGTCGCGGCCGCCGCTGTCCAGCCAGCGCTGGGCGTGGCTGACGATGAACGAGGTGGTCAGGATGGATTCCGCCTCGGCCAGCCGTTCGGCGCGCCATGCCGCAATCTGGCGGGATTTCAGGTTGGCGATGGCGGTTAGCTCATTGAGTTTTTCCTGGCGGATATTGTCGCGCTGCTTCACGAAATAAAAATAGCCGGCTCCTCCGATGCCTATCGTCAAGAGCAGGAAAACCGCTACCAATCGCCAGGGCAGCGAATTGCCGGGAGCGTTTGCCATTATCCCGTCATCCTTTTGTCGTGCAGCAAGCGCGGGATTTCCGCGGCCGGCTGCGGGCGGCTGAAGTAATACCCCTGGATTTCGTCGCAGCCGTTGGCGCGCAGCAGTTCGAGTTGCTCGCCGTTTTCCACGCCTTCCGCGATGACTTTCAGGTTGAGGCTGTGGCCCAGCGCGATGACGGCGCGGGCGATCGCCAGGTCGTCGGGGTCGCTGGTGATGTCGCGCACGAAGGACTGGTCGATTTTCAACTTGTCGAGGTCGAAACGCTTGAGATAGGCGAGCGAGGAAAATCCCGTGCCGAAATCGTCGATGGAGAGTTGCACGCCCATTTTCTTGAGGCTTTGCAGGGTTGCGATGATGAGTTCCGAGTCGCGCATCAGGATCGACTCGGTCAACTCCAGTTCTAGTTGCCCAGGCGGCAGGCCGCTGTCGGCGAGGGTCTTGGCCACGGTGTCAAGCAGGCCCGGCTGGCGGAACTGGTTGGCCGACAGGTTGACCGCGATTCGTAGTCCGGTGATGCCCTGATCCAGCCATTCGCGGCCTTGCCGGCAGGCTTCGCCGAGCACCCAGGCGCCGATCGGGACGATCAGCCCGGTTTCCTCGGCGATCGGGATGAAGGTGCCGGGCGGTACTATCCCCAGGTCGGCATGACGCATCCGCACCAGTGCCTCCACCCCGATCATCGCGCCGCTGGCGATATCCACCTGGGGCTGGTAGTGAAGCACGAAATCGTCGCGTTTCAAGGCGTGGCGCAGGCTGTTTTCCATCACCAGGGTTTCGAAGGTGCGGGCATTCATGTCCTGGGTGTAGAACTGGTAATTGTTGCGCCCCAGATCCTTGGCGCGGTACATCGCTACGTCGGCGTTCTTCAAGAGGTTCTGGGCGTTCTCGCCGTCGCCGGGATAGACCGCGATGCCGATGCTCGAAGTGATGTTGATTTCGTGAACATCGAGGGTGAAGGGCTGGCTGAGGGCGATCAGGATGTTGTTGGCGGCGGCGGCGATTTCGCCGATGTCGCGCACTTCGGTCATGAGTACCACGAATTCGTCGCCGCCGCTGCGCGCCACGGTATCCACCCGGCGTGCACAGCCTTCGAGGCGTTGCCCGACTTCCTGCAAAAGCTGGTCGCCAAAGGCGTGGTTGAGCGATTCGTTGATGTTCTTGAAACGATCCAGGTCGATCAGCAATAGCCCGGCCTTGCTGCCCTGGTGCTGGCAGATCGCCAGCGACTGGCTGACGCGGTCCTGCAACAGCACCCGGTTGGGCAGGCCGGTGAGGGCGTCGTGATGGGCAAGGAAGTTGATGCGTTCCTCGGCTGCCTTGCGTTGGGTGATGTCGGTGAAGGTGCCGACGAAATGGCTGATCCCGCCATGCTCGTCCTTGACGCTGCCGATGGTCATCCATTCCGGGTAGACTTCGCCGTTCTTGCGGCGATTCCAGATCTCGCCCTGCCAGTGGCCTTCCTTGAGGATGGTGCCCCACATTTCCCGGTAAAACTCCGGGCTGTGCTTCCCGGATTTGAGGATGCGCGGATTCTGGCCGCGGATTTCCTCCAGCGGATAGCCGGTAATCTCGGAAAATGCCTCGTTGACGCTGAGAATGCGCCCCTTGAGATCGGTGATGACGATGCCCTCGGCACTGCTCTCGAAGACCCGTGCCGCCAGGCGCAACTGTTCTTCGGCTTGCTTGCGCTCGGTGACGTCGTCGTAGATCGCCACGATTTCACCGCTGGGCAGGCGATAAATGTAGTTGTCCCGCCACCCGGCGATGCGTCGGTCCTGGTAGAAGGAAACCGGCAGGTGTTCCGCCTGGCCGGTCTGCCAGACGCGCCGGAAAGTGTCGAGAATGCCGAACTCGGCGGCGGATGGAAATACCTCCTGGAGAAGTTTGCCGATTACCTGTTCGCGGGGAAGGTGGTCGATCCGTTCGGCGGCGCGGTTGAAGGCGCTGAACGCGAAATCCTGGCCGTCCTGCAGCGCTTGGTAGACCGCCACGCCGCTGCCCATGTGCTCGAACAGCGCCGCCAGGCGTGCTTCGTTCTCGCGCAGGGTCTGGTGGATGTGATTGCGCTCGATGGCGTAGCGGATCACCCGCGCCAGCAGGTGCGCTTCGGCCTCGCTCTTGACCAGATAGTCCTGCGCGCCGGAACGCACCGCTTCGATGGCCAGCGCTTCGTCGTCGAGGCCGGTGAGCACCACGATGGGAATTGCCGTGGCGGCGGCCTCGATGCGTTTCACGGTGTCCATGCCGTGGCTGTCGGGCAGCGACAGGTCGAGCAGGATCAGGTCGAATTCTTGCGTGGCCAGCGCCTCCAGCCCCTTGGTCAGGGTGTCCGTCCAGGTTAATTGCAGGCGCGGTGCACTCATCTCGATCAAGGCTTCCTTGATAAGGCGGGCGTCTCCGGGGTTATCCTCGACGAGCAGGGCTTGCAGCGGCATACTCATGGGTGGCTGGAATCCGGCAGGCGGGCTACCGACAGCCAGAAGCCCTTGATCGAATGGACGATGTCGATGAAACGGTCGAGTTCGACCGGTTTGGTGATGTAGCAGTTGGCGTGCAACTCGTAGGCGCGTTCAACGTCCTGGTCCGCCGCCGAGGTGGTGAGCACCACCACCGGAATGCGCTTCAGCCGGTCGTCCGTCTTGATGATGCCGAGCAGTTCGCGGCCATCCATGCGTGGCATGTTGAGATCGAGGAGGATCAGGTCGGGGTGGGCAGGCGGCACGCTCAACTCCTCGCCACGCAAGGCCGAGAGCGCTTCCAGGCCGTCGCGCACCACCCGCAGATTGACCTTCAGGCCGCTTTCCCGGAGCGCTTCCTCGGTCAGGCGCACGTCGCCGGGATTGTCTTCCACCAGCAGGATATCCACGACTTTGTTGGACGGATTCATTTCTTCCCCACCTCCTCGGGGTGTTTTAACGGGTAATGTGGCGTGGGTGACGGACAAAAAGCGACCGGCTGCACAGCAGCCGGCGATTCCCTTACCGCTTACCTATTTCCCCTTCATCGGGGGCTTCTTCGGACAGGGTAAAACGGAACACCGACCCCTGGTCCGGGGTGGATTCCACCCAGATGCGTCCGCCGTGGCGCTCGATGATGCGCTTGCATACCGCCAGGCCGATGCCGGTGCCGGGGTATTGGTCGCGCGGGTTGAGGCGCTGGAAGATGATGAAGATGCGTTCGAAAAACTCCGGGGCGATGCCGATGCCGTTGTCGCTTACCGAGAATACCCATTCACCTTCCGAGTGCGCAGCGCCGACGTGGATGTGCAGCGGGGCATCGCTATGGAACTTGATGGCGTTGCCGATCAGGTTCTGCAGAAGCTGGGCGATCTGGGTGGGGTCGGCCATCAGGGTGGGAAGTTCGTCGCGGGTGACGTTGGCCCCGCTTTCCTGAATGGCGATTTGCAGGTTGTCCAGCACCTCGCCCAGGATGGCATTGAAATCGGTGGGGGCGAAAGGCTGGCCGCGCGTGCTGACCCGCGAGAAGGTGAGCAGGTCGTTGATGAGGCGCTGCATCCGGTTGGCGCCGTCGACCGCGAAGGCGATGAATTCGTCGGCATCCTGGTCCAACTTGCCCTTGTAGCGCCGCGCCAGGAGTTGGGTATAGCTGGCCACCATGCGCAACGGTTCCTGCAGGTCGTGCGAGGCGACGTAAGCGAATTGCTCCAGTTCGCGATTGGACCGGGACAATTCCTCGGTGCGTTTCGCCAGTATTTCGGCGGCGTGTTTTCTTTCACTGATGTCATGGAAAGAGACCACCGCGCCGACAATCGCTTCGTCGCGCAGCACCGGATAGGAAGCGATTTCCGCCGGGAAGCTGGTGCCATCGGCACGCCACAGCAATTCGTCGGCCAAGCGCACGCTTTCCTGGTTTTTCAGGGTGTCCAGCAGGCGGCATTCCTCAGGTGGGCGTGGGGTGCCGTCCGGCTGGGTGTGGTAGAGGAGGCGATGAAGGTTTTGGCCGATGACCGTGCTTTCTTCCAAGATCCCCATCATGCTCAGGGCGGCCTGGTTGCAGAAAATGCAGTTGCCCGCCATGTCGATGCCGAAAATCCCTTCCGCGGTGGAGTTGATGAGCAGGCGGGTGCGCTCCTCGCTTTCTTGCAAGGCGTTGAGATAGGCCTGGCTCTGGCGGGTGCGGCGCATCCCGCGCCAGCCCATCGCGCCGATCCCTGCCAGCCCCAGCAGCCAGATGCCGCCGTGGGTGAGGGTGAGGGTGCCGACCAACTCCTTTTCTGTCGCCAGGTAAGGTTCCAGTTTCACGTAAGCGCCTACCCCGCCGCGGATGTCGCCGACTTTGTAGCCCTGGTGGCCATGGCATTTCAGGCAGCCCTGCTCGGTGATGAAAGGCCGCATGGCACGCAGATAAGGCTTGCCGTTCAAATCGGTGATTTCCGCGTGTTCTTTCACGCCCCCTTCAAAGGATTGCAGGATGCGGGCTTCCCAGGCGTCGGGCGCATTGCCCGGATTGAGCGGCTTGAGGCTGGTGATGCGCCCCCGCACCCCGTACAGATGATCGAAATTCTGCTGCATTTGGCGCAGCATGTAGGCTGGGTTCATCAACGTCAGTTGGCGCCCCGACGGGGTCTGGATGTCGCGTTCCTTGACATGCTCCAGATAGGGGTTGGGAACGGTATTGGTCTTGGGATTGACCGGCACATATACCCCGCCGTGGCTGGTGGCCCACTGGCGGAAAGCGAAATCCTTGTTGATGTTGGCCATGGCCTCGGCCTTGGCCATGTCGAAGGTTTTGTGGCGTTGCAGCGAGACGTTCCACGCCAGCGAAACGCCGATTACCAAGCTCCACGCCAACATGCCCAACACGGTGCTGCGCTGGATGGCGGCGATGCTGTCGAACTTGTCGAGGAGAGGGGGAGGCATGATGTGCTTAGGCTATGAGTTATCTTGTAAGCTTAGCAAGCCGGTACTAAAACTCCAGCGATTTGTGGTGCGGGGTTGCCGGACGGGGCGCGCGGCGTGTTCGGAGGGAACCGGCTTTGACTCCGAATGCGCCGAGGCGCCTTGGGATATTCCGGCCGGACATCTTGCGCCTTGATTGCAAAGAATGCCGTCATGGATTTGTGATTTTCTTGGCATGCAAGTGTGTTTCATTTTGATTATGATGTCGCGGTGTTTTACAGGCTCTATAGGGGGAGCCTGTCCAAAAAGCCATCAACAGGGAGATTTATAATGAAGCAAGCAGTGCGCTGGGTAGGGCGTTTGTCGGGGATGTTGATCGGTATCGGTATGGCGGCAATCGGGATCGCGCAAGCGGATGTTTTGGTCACGCAAACCCTCGCAGGCGACCCTACGGAGTCGGTTGGCGTTCGGGGAGAGGGGCGATTCGCCGCCGGGGCGGCTTATTTGAGCTTTTCCGGCGCAAAGGATGTCGGGCAGGTCGCGATCGGCAGCAGCAAGACCTTGCAGCTGACGGTCACCAATACCGGCACCGCCACCGAGTCCATTTCGTCGATCACCAATTCCAACACAAACTTCACCATGACCCAGACCTGCTTGACGGCAGGGACCATCGGCCTCCTGGCTCCCGGCGCGTCATGCCTGATCAACCTGGTTTTCAAGCCGCAGACGGTCGGCTCCCAGACTACGGATATCGGCGTTAACGGCGACGGTTCGGGCCTCTATTACGTGTTGCACGTCACGGGCAGCGGCGTCGCGGCCGGTCCTTCGCTGATTTTCAGTTCGGCCAGCGTGGATTTCGGCGGCGTGACCGTGAATACCCAGAGTGCCAGCCAGACCGTGACGGTCAAGAACAGCGGCAGTGCGGCCATTCACATCACCAAGGCAATCGGCATCAGCGGCGATTTCGACGGATCGACCAGCTGCACTTCGGGGGGGACCGGCACCCTGAATCCGGGCGCCAGTTGCAACCTGACCGTCACCTTCAAGCCGACCGCCACCGGAACCCGTAGCGGTACCCTCACGCTGACCAGCGACGACGCCTACTCGCCGACTTACACGGTCAGCCTGACGGGCAGCGGCGTCGCCGCCTCGGGACAATCCTGTTCCTCCGCGACGCTCAATGGGGGCGCCAGCGTGTCCGGCTCCGCCAGCAATCCGATCATTAACGTGAACATCGTTCCGGCCTGCAATGACCAAGGCAAGACGGGTAGCGTCTTTATCGCCGCTTTCGTCCCTCAACTTGGCCTTTATTTCCTCGACTCCAGCCGCACCTGGAAACCGCTCACGGGCGGATGCGAATCCATACCCGCCTACAGCACCGGCTCATTGGGCGCCTTGTCGCAGGTGACGGTTTTTGACGGCAAATTCAACTTCTCCGGATTCCAAGGCACCGACATCTACGTCGGTTATGGCGTGGGCGGGGCGCTCAGCTCCACAGGCATGGCCTGCAACAACATGCTCAACCTCGGCTTGTACAAAAAGGTTCATAGCGTTTCTTCCGGCGCATCGACGCCGACGCCGACACCGGCCTCCACTAGCTTCGACAGCCGGTTGGCGGGCACCTGGAACCTCTACCACATCACTGCGGATTATGTTTGTTACTACTACTGCAATTATGTAACCCGAACCGTGCAATTCTCCACGGTGACGATTCAGAGCGACGGCAGCATCGCCTTTGGGGCCGGCAGCGGCTTCGACAACGCCAAACTGACTCCCTATGCCGGTTCATCAGACAAATGGGGCGAAATCGGCGGCTTGGGCGGAACCAAGTATTACCTGTATTACGACGCAGCCCAGGACCACCCCCTGCAAATGAGGAAGATCGGCGGAAACGATTGGGATAATGTCGAGGGGATGAAGAAGTAGGGTGTGTCATCTACATAGCAACAACTCCGCTCAAAGTTACGGTATCGCGCGCAACGTTACGGTAGCGTTCAAATGGCCGCGGCGCGCGGACCGGACCGGGGCGTAGTCAACGCCCAGTTCAATCTCGGCGAAAGCAAAGGCGATAAACCCGACGACGTTCAGGCCGGCCTGTGGTTCAGCCCGGTTGCCGCGTCCGGCGCGCGCTGCGCCGGCAGTGCGTTCAATCCCCCAGACTGGTGCCGACGGCGCGGGCGCTGCGCACCCAGGGGTGATCCGGGGGGACGGTCTTGATCTTGCCGGCCACGTCTTCGAGGGTGACGGCTTCCACTCCGTCGCCGCGCGCCGCGACCATCACGCCGAAATTGCCGGCGTTGACCATTTCCGCGCAGGCGGTGCCGAGGCGGGTGGCGAGCAGGCGGTCGGCGGCTGAAGGTATGCCGCCGCGCTGCAAGTGACCGAGGATGGTGACGCGCGATTCCAGACCGGTGAGGATTTCCAGTTGCTTGGCGAGGCGCAGGGTGCGGTCGGCTTCCACGCAATCCGTGGCGGCAGGTTCGGCGACCTTCTTTTTTGCGGCACTCTTGGTTTTGCGTTTGTCCGTTTTTGCCAGTTCCGCTTGCTGTGCCTTGTGCTCCTGGCGCGACAGGGCGCCTTCCGCGACCGCCACGATGCTGAACGATTTGCCGCGCCGGCTGCGTTCGCGGATGGCTTCGGCGATGGCTTCGACTTCGTAGGGAATCTCGGGAATCAGGATCACGTCCGCGCCGCCCGCGATGCCCGCGCCCAAGGCCAGCCAGCCGGCGCGATGGCCCATGATCTCCACCACGATGATGCGGTGGTGGCTGTGGGCGGTGCTGTGGAGGCGGTCGATGGCGTCGGTGGCGATGCCCAGCGCGGTGTCGAAACCGAAGGTGATGTCGGTAAGCGCCACGTCGTTGTCGATGGTTTTCGGCAGGGTGATGACGTTGAGTCCTTTTTCCTTGAGGCGTAGGGCGTTTTTCTGGGTGCCGCCGCCGCCCAGGCATACCAAGGCATCAAGGTGGTTGTCGTGATAATTGCCGACGATCACCTCGGTCATGTCGAGCAGCTTGCCGCCCACCGGCATGCGGTGCGGCTTGTCGCGGCTGGTGCCGAGGATGGTGCCGCCGCGGGTGAGGATGTCCGACAGTTCGCCGCTGTCGAGGCGCATGGTGCGGTTTTCCATCATCCCGCGAAAACCGTCGCGAAAACCGATGATGTTCATGTCGTAGCAATTCAGCGCCGCTTTGCCGACGCCGCGGATCGCCGCGTTGAGGCCGGGGCTGTCGCCGCCGGAAGTGAGTATGCCGATGAATTTTGTCATAAAGATGTCAGCCGGGTAATCATTTCAAGGAATATAATCGGCGTTTTGGGTGGCTGTCCGGCGCACCCCGCACGCATATAAGGGAGAGTATATATGACATTCCTGACCGGTTTGAGCGACCTGTCCGTCTATCTGGTCGAACCCTCCGGCGCTCAGGCGCAGTTCATCGAAGCGCGTCTCGGCGAATTGGGGATTGCGCGCGTCAAGACCTTCAAGGATGGCGGCGCGGCGCTGGAGGCGATGCGCGAGATGCCGCCGGAAGTGGTGATCAGCGCCATGTACCTGAAGGATATGACCGGTGCGCAACTGGTCGAACAGATGCGCTGCGAGGAGGATTTGAAAGGCGTCGCCTTCATCCTGGTTTCCAGCGAAACCAATCGCCATTACCTCGACCCGGTGCGCCAAGCGGGTGCCAGCGCGATTCTGCCCAAGCCTTTCGAGATGCGCCAGCTCAAGACGGCGCTGGCCGCTACCCTCGATTACCTCAATCCCGGCAATCTGCGCATTGCGGTGGATAACGTCGACATCGAAGGCCTGAAAGTCCTGTTGGTGGACGATAGCCGCACGGCGCGGGCGTTCATCCGCCATGTCCTGGAAAACCTGGGTATCGCCAATTTTGTCGAAGCGGAAAACGGCAAGCAGGCTGCGCAAATCATTCAGGAGCAGTATTTCGACCTGATCGTCACCGACTACAACATGCCGGAAATGGACGGTAAGGAACTGGTCGAATTCATTCGCGGCAAAAGCTGGCAAAGCTCGGTGCCGGTACTCATGGTGTCCAGCGAAAGCGACGAGAACCGCCTCGCCGCCGTCGAACAGGCGGGAGTTTCGGCCTTGTGCGACAAGCCTTTCGAACCGACCCTGGTGAAAAGCCTGCTGGAAAAAATGCTCTCGGAAAGTCTCTGAGTTTTGTAGTCTGGGTGGCGCTTCGCGGAATCCGGGAGCGCCATCCAGGGCGCAAGCCAGCGGTATTTTCTTCGCTTCAGCCAGGCTACAAAAATCAATGCAAACGGGGGTCGACCCGCTTGCCGGCGATCTGCACCAATATCCACGGTTTGACGACCACCGCCCACAATTGGGGGTCGGTAACCAGCCAATCCTGAGCTTGCGCATCGCTGATCTTGGTGATTCCTCCGTTGCTCAGCCATTCGCCGACTGATGCGGCGTTGTCGCGCGCCACCTGGATGGCGACCTCCACCAGATCCAGCCCCGGCGCGACGGCGATCACTGCCCCAGCGGCAAAAAAGCGCTGCAATTCCCGCCACGCCAATTGCGAAGTTTCCTGATTCAATTTGACGCGCAAGGCGTCGTCGTCGATTTCTTTGTGCATATTCCAACCTGAAAAAACAAACGCCCCGAGCGGGGCGTTAACGGTGACCCGGCCAGTTTCCCTTAATACGCGAGTTCCGCCTTGGGCAGGCCAATCTCGTTGGGGAAGTGTTTCTTGATGCGATAGAGCAGGGTATAGCGGGTAATCCCCAGCGTCTTGGCGGCATGGGTGCGGTTGCCCTTGTTTTGCTCCAGGGCATGCAGAATCATGTCGCGCTCGTTTTGTTCGAGGCTCATGGAAGTGGCCTTGCGCGTCTGGATTTCGCCGGCGCGCAGGTCGAGGGGGAGATGTGCCGCGCCGAGCGGCTCACGCTGTCCCTGGCACAGAATGGTGAGGCGTTCGCAGAGGTTTCTCAACTCGCGCACGTTGCCCGGCCAGGCATAGGCACGCATCACCCGCAAGGCTTCCGGGGCGAACTCGATGCGCGGCAGGCCGTGCTTGTGCGCCGCGTCGGCAACGAAATGCTCCACCAGTTCGGTGATGTCGGCGGCGCGTTCGCGCAGCGGCGGCACTTCCATCGGTACGACTTGCAGGCGGTAAAAAAGATCGGCGCGGAAACGACCGGCCTTGACCATTTGTTCCAGATCGCAGTTGGTCGCGGCGATGACCCGCACATTGACCTGCACCGGACGGTCGCAGCCGAGCGGGAGAATCTCGCCGTTTTCCAGGAAACGCAACAGCTTGGCTTGGGCAGTGACCGGCAATTCGCCGATTTCGTCGAGGAACAGCGTGCCGTTGTGGGCGCTGCGCACCAGTCCGTCGCGGTCGTTCAAGGCGTTGCTGAAAGCGCCGCGGCGATGACCGAACAGTTCCGACTCCACCAGGTTTTCCGGGAGGTTGGCGCAGTTTACCGCGATGAACGGGCGCTGTGCCAAGGGGCTGTGAGCATGTAAATAGCGCGCCAGATTTTCCTTGCCGCAGCCGGATTCGCCGGTAATCAACACGCTGGCGCGGGTTGCCGCGACCAGTTGGGTGGTGTTGAGCAACTGCCTGAAGGTTGGCGAATTGCCGATCAAAGCATGAACAGATTTTTTATCCATAATGGAAGGCGTGCTATCAAAATTGAAGTCCAGTATAGAAATACCCGCCCTTTCCGTCAATTGATCTAGCGCAAGAAAGAGCAAATTCAAGTGGGGTGTGCCAAATCGCACGGCTGTGCGATTTGGCACACCAATGATATATGTCAACCGTATGTTTTAATTCCAATTTGCCCGTGGCACGGGGATTGCCTGTGGTGCTGGGTTTAGACGATCCGACTGACACAATTTAACCAGGGAGTTTCAGGTGAATACCAATCCGTTTACCCTATCCGTTCTGACTGCGGCGCTGTTCGCCAGCTTTGCCGCGTGGGGCGATGCCCAGTTGGGTGAAGTGACCGTGACCGGCACCCGCGAAGGCCAACTCAAGGCGGAGACGCCGGCGACCGTGGACATCATCAAGGGCGACACCATCGGTGAGCAACGCCCCACCCATCCCTCCCAGATCATGAGCCAGGTGCCCGGCGTGTGGGTCAACGTCACCGGCGGCGAGGGCCACCAGACCGCGATTCGCCAGCCGCTCAACACCAACCCGGTGTACCTGTATCTGGAAGACGGCGTTCCCACCCGCTCCACCGGCTTCTTCAACCACAACGCCCTCTATGAGGTGAACATCCCGATGGCCGGCGGCATCGAGGTGAGCAAGGGGCCGGGCACGGCGCTCTACGGTTCCGACGCCATTGGCGGGGTGGTCAATGTGCTGACCCGTCCTGCACCCCTCAAACCCGAAGCCCAGATAACCGGCGAGGTCGGCCAGTACGGCTGGAAACGCGCGCTGGTGAGCGGCGGCACTACCCAGGGCGACGACGGCTGGCGTGCCGATTTGAACCTCACCCATACCGACGGCTGGCGCGACCATACCGGCTACGACCGGCAAACCGGCACCCTGCGCTGGGATCGCGTGCTGGGCGGTAACGCCCTGCTCAAGACGGTCGCCACCATCTCCAACATCGACCAGGAAACCGCCGGCAGCTCGACGATTTCCCGCAGCGATTATGAGAACAACCCGACCCGGAACTACACGCCGGTCTCCTTCCGCAAGGTCAAGGCATTTCGCCTCTCCAGCGCCTATGAGAAGGAAGACGCCGATTCGCTGGTGAGCATCACCCCGTATTACCGCAACGACGACATGGATCTCCTCGCCAACTGGACGTTGGGCTACGATCCGACGGTGTACAACACCAGCAACCAGTCGTTCGGCGTGATGATGAAGTACCGCCAGGATTTCGCGCCCTACCGCAGCCGGCTGATTGTCGGCATGGACGTCGATCGCAGCCCCGGCAGCCGCCTGGAGAAAGCCATCGGCGTCACTTCCAGCGGCAGCGGCTACACGCGTATCTACAACAGCTATACCACCGGCCCAACGATTTACGATTACGACGTGACCTTCCAGGGAATTTCGCCGTATGTCCACGGCGAGATGTCGCCTAGCGAGAAGTTGCGCCTTACCGCCGGCCTGCGCTACGACGACATTCGTTACAACTACGACAATCACCTGAGCAACGGGATCATCACGGTGGCGGGCAGGAATTATGCCCATCCGGGCGATACCGACCTGAGCTACGGCCATCTCAGCCCGAAACTCGGCGCAACCTATGCCTTCAACGCCGATTTCAACGGCTTTGCCGCTTACAACCATGCCTTCCGCGCGCCTTCCGAGGGCCAGTTGTTCCGCCCGGCGGCGGGTGCCGTGGCGGATACCGTCAACCTCAAGCCGGTCAAGGTCGATAACCTGGAAATCGGGGTGCGCGGCAAGGCCGGGGCGGGATTGAGCTACGAGGTTTCGCTCTACCACATGACCAAGCGCGACGACATCGTGACCTATATGGACCCGGCGACCAGCGCCACCCAGTCGGTGAATGCCGGCAAGACCCTGCATCGCGGCATCGAAATCGGGGTGGGAGCCGAACTGGCGCGCCAATGGCGCCTCGACCTGGGCCTTTCCTACGCCCGCCATACTTACGAAAACTGGATAGCCAAGGTCGGTAACGTCAACGTCGATTATTCCGGCAAGGACATGGAAACCGCGCCGCGCACCATCGGCAACGCTCGCCTCTCCTATACGCCGCCGGTGCTCAACGGCGGTCGCATGACCCTGGAATGGATCACCCTGGGCAGCTACTGGCTCGATCAGGCCAATACCGGCAGGTACGAGGGCCACGACGTCTTCAACCTGCGCGCCAATTACCCGGTGAGCAAGAGCCTGGAGGTTTACGGCAGTATCGCCAATATCACCGACAAGCGTTTTGCCGAAAGCGCGTCGCTGTCGTCCGGCAATCCGGTGTTTTCGCCGGGAATGCCGCGCACCGTGTATGCCGGCGTGCAGTACAATTGGCGCTAAGATGAAAAAGCTCGCCACCTTCCTCCTGCTGTGCGCCACCGCCCTGCCCGCGGTGGCGGCGGACGCGCCCGCCAAGCCCCACGACATGGGCAAGATGTGGGCCGACATGCTGGAAAAAGCCCCGGCCCTGGCGGTATCCGCCGCCTTCGACGGGGAAGGGCGGCTGTGGCTGGCGCGGGTGAGCGGCAAGGCGCTCTCCATCAGTCGCTCGGACGATGGCGGCAAGACCTTCGGCACCCCGGTGCGGGTCAATCCCGAAGCGGAGAACATCGCCGCCGACGGCGAGAACCGCCCCAAGCTGGCTTTCGGCAAGCAGGGCGAAATCTACGTTTCCTACACGCAAAGCCTCGACAAGCCGTTTTCCGGGAATATCCGTTTCGCCCGCTCAAGCGACGGCGGCAAGAGTTTCTCGGTGCCGCTGACCGTCAACGACAACCGCGAAGTCATCAGTCATCGTTTCGACGCGCTCAAGGTCGATCCGCGCGGACGCATCGTCATTGCCTGGCTCGACAAGCGCGACGCCAGCGCCGCTGCGGCGCAGGGCGGCAAATACACCGGCGCGGCGCTGTATTACGCGGTTTCCGAGGATGGCGGCGCGAGCTTCGCCGCCAACCGCCAGGCCGCCGCGCATTCCTGCGAATGCTGCCGGGTCGCGCTGGCGCTGGACAAGGACGGTACGCCGGTGGCGCTGTGGCGCCATGTCTACGGCAAGAACGTGCGCGACCATGCCCTGCTGCGCCTCGACGGCAAGTCCGAAGCGCAGCGCGCCAGCAGCGACGGCTGGGAAATCGATGCCTGCCCGCATCACGGACCGGCCCTGTCGATCAGCAGCGACGGCGTTTACCACCTGACCTGGTTCAGCAACGCGGCGCAGCACCACGGGGTGTTTTACGCCCGCTCCACCGATGGCGGCAAAAGCTTTTCCGCGCCGCTGCCCATCGGCAATTACGATGCCCAGGCCGGCCATGCCGACGTACTCAGCCAGGGCAAGGACGTCTACATCGTCTGGAAGGAATTCGACGGCGAGAACGGGGTGGCCTACCTGATGACCTCGCGTAACGGCGGCGTGGATTGGAGCGCGCCGAAAATGCTCGCCACCAGCGCCGACAATTCCGACCATCCCCTGCTGGTCGGCGACGGCAAGCGCGTCTATTTGGCCTGGAACCGCCTCAAGGAAGGGTTTCGCCTGATCGAGGTCCAATCCCAATGAAGCGCCTCTTCGTTGCCCTGCTATGCCTGTGCGCCTGGTCGGCCCACGCCGCCCCGGACATCCAGCCCTTCGTGCGCGGCAGCGCCAAGCAAATCGCCGCCGCGCATCCGGGTAAACCCTACATCCTGGCGTTCTGGTCGCTCACCTGCAGCCATTGCCGCGAGGAACTGGGGCAATTGGGCGAACTGCTCCAGAAAAACCCTGGTGTGGCGGTGGTAGTGGTGTCCACCGACAGTCCCGCCGAAGTCGGCGAAATCGCCGCCGTCCTCGCCGAAAACCGCTTGCAGGGCGCCCAGGCGTGGGGGTTCGCCGACAGCTTCGTCGAGCGCCTGCGCGCTGACGTGGACCGCAAATGGCGTGGCGAGTTGCCGCGCACCTATCTTTTCGATGCTGCCCATCAGGCCGTGGCGCACAGCGGCAAGCTGCGCCCGGAACAGCTTGCTGCCTGGCTGAAATAGGCGCTGCGCCGCAGGGGGCGTAAAATGACGCGCTTTTCCCTCATTTCCGCCACACCATGAGCAAAGCTTTCACCCGCGAGAACGACGACGCGGAAGACGAAGAACTCGAACCTGCTTTGCAATTGCCGCAGGGCTTGAAAAATTACATCACGCCGGCGGGATTCAAGCGTCTCCAGGACGAACTCGACCACCTGTGGAAAATCGAACGTCCCGAACTGGTGAAAGTCATCTCCTGGGCCGCCTCCAACGGCGACCGCTCGGAAAACGGCGATTACATCTACGGCAAGAAGCGCCTGCGCGAAATCGACCGGCGCATCCGTTTCCTCTCCAAGCGCCTGGATGCCGCCGAAGTGGTCGATCCGGGCGAGCGCGAGGATTGCGAACAGGTGTTTTTCGGCGCCACCGTCACCGTCGCCAGGGCGGACGGCGAGGAACACACCTACAGCATCGTCGGCGTCGATGAAGCCGATCCGGGACGCGGCTTGATAAGCTGGGTTTCGCCCTTGGCGCGGGCGCTCATCAAGGCCCGCGAGGGCGACGTGGTCAGCTTGCGCACGCCGGGCGGGGTGGAAGAACTGGAAGTGCTGGCGGTCGCCTACCGGACGATAGGCGAGAAGTAATTTCTGTCGAGGAAGCGGACGTCTCGCCGACAGAGAGGTAGGCTGGGGTGAGTTTGCGAACCCCAGCAGTGTTTGCAGGCTCAGGAAATGCTGGGGTTCGTTCCTCACCCCAGCCTACGTTTTTATCCCGCCTTGCCCGCAGTCTGCTGTTCCAGCAGGTATTTCAATAATTCGACTTCCTGTTCCAGGTCGTCGATGCGCTGTTCCAGGCGGCTCAGGCGTTCATGCTCCGGGTTCGGGCCGGATGCGCGGCTGGTGGCAGGTTCGGTCTCGATCAAGGGCGGCGCGTCGCCGCTGAACAGGTGCATGTAACGCGCTTCCCGCTTGCCGGGTTCGCGCGCCAGGCGGGCGACGTAGGGGCCGTCGTTGCGTTCCATCAGTTGCTTGAGAGCGTGCTCGACTTCCTGCATGTCGTTGAACTGGCACAGGCGGTTGGTGTGGGTGCGCAACTCGCCGGGCGTTTGCGGGCCGCGCAGGAACAGGGCGCAGACGATGCCGAGCTCCTGCGCGGTGAATTTCAGCACGCCGAACTCGGTATTGCAGAACCGGTGCTGGTATTTGGAGACGCGGCTGCCGTAGCCGGTATGGGCGCTGACCAGGTGTTTCCTGGTCAACTCGTCGAGGGTTTCCTGGACCGTGCTTTCGTCGAGTTCCAGCACCGGCTCGCGGTTGCTCTTCTGGTTGCAGGCGTTGACCAGGGCGTTGAGCGAAAGGGGGTATTGCTCCGGCGTGGTGATTTCTTTTTCGATCAAGGCGCCGATCACGCGGGTTTCGTAAAGCGTAAGTTGGATGGTCACGATGCTTTTCCTGTGGGGTGTCTGAATCGATTCTAGCGTATTTCCTCATGACGCCTGAATTTATGCGTGCATAGCGCCGGACGGAAATCCCCTCGGCCCGCCCTCGGTCATCAGCGGGGCCGGGAAATGCTATCCTTTAAGCCGATATCGCCAAGTGTCGGGAGTTTCGGCGGTTAAACAATTCAAGAGGGGAAACGATCATGTCCGGTCGACGTCTTTTTCCGGCCAGCCCGACCGCACGGGTGCTGGGCTGGCTGTTCGGTGCGGTGGTCCTGGTATCCGCCTGGGGCGCCCAGGCAGCGCAAAGCTACACTTTTGCCGTGGTGCCGCAGTTCGAGCAACGCAAACTATTCCGCATCTGGAAGCCGGTGGTGGACGAACTGGAGAAGCGCAGCGGGGTGGAGCTCAAGCTGGTGGCGACCCTGAGTGTGCCTGAGTTTGAGGGGGCGTTGCATAACGGAACTTTCGATTTCGTTTACGCCAATCCCTATCACATCCTCCGCGAAAGCGCCCACCAGGGCTATATCCCGCTGGTGCGCGATGCCGAGCCGTTGCGCGGAATCCTGGTGACGCGCAAGAACAGTCCGCTGCGCGCGCTGTCCGATCTTGAAGGCAAAACCCTGGCGATGCCCTCGCCCAACGCCATCGGTGCCAGCCTGCTGATACGCGCCGACCTGGAGCGCTTGCACCATGTGAAAATGGCGCCGCTTTACGTGAAAACCCACAGTTCCGTGTATCTGCATGTGGCGAACGGTCTGGCGGATGCAGGGGGCGGGGTGGAAAAAACCCTGGCAGAGCAGGATCAGGTGATCCGCGACCAGTTGCACATCCTCTATACCACCCGAGAAATTCCCTCCCACCCGGTTGCCGCGCATCCCCGCGTTCCCAAGGAGGTGCGGGAGAAAGTGCGCCAAGCGCTGCTGGACTTGGCAGCCACTCCCGCCGGTCAGGCGCTGCTCGCGGAAGTGCCGATGAAACGGGCGGTCATCGCCAACATCGGCGATTACACCCCGATGCGCCAGTGGGGCCTGGAAAGCTATTGGGTGGAGCCTAAATGACCCTGCGTCAAAAACTGCTGATCCCGCTGCTGCTGGTCAGTCTGTCGACCGGCTGGTTCTTGCAGTCGGTGTGGATACCCCGTTCCCTGGCGAGCGCCGAGGCGCGCCACATCCAGCTTCTCGAACGGCATCTGGATAGCGTGGGGGAGGGATTGGTCCACCTTATCCTGAGCAAACAACTCGATGCGATTCACGAAACCCTGATTGCCCTGGGCGGGAAAAATAGCGATTGGGTGGAAATCCGTCTGGAGGACGGCGAGGGGCGGCAACTTTACCCCCTTCTTTCCGCTTCCAGCCCCGCGCCGCCGACTTCGCAAATGGAGGTGCGGACCCTGGAACGCCACATCGATTATCTGAATATGCGGCTCGGCAAGCTGACCGTGAAAATCGACGTGGCGCCTTCGCTGGCCGACGAACGCCGCCACCAACGCCTGCTCCTCCTGGCGTTCCTCGGGATCGTGGCGACTCTCGGCGTGGTGACCGGGCTAGTGCTGGAACTGACGGTAATCAGGCCGGCGCGCCAACTGGCGGCGGCGGCGCAGGAACTGGCGCGGCGCAACTTCGACCAGCCCTTGCCGCCGCCTGGCACGGACGAGGTGGGGATGGTGGCGCAAAGTTTCGCCACCATGCGCCAGGACATGCGCAATTACCAGGACGAGCTGCTCCATGAAATCCACGAGCGCCGCATCGCGGAGAATGCTCTCAAACAACTCACCGAAACCCAGGCCGAGCGCATCCAGGAAGAAGTCGTGAAAAACCGCGACAAGGATCACATCCTGATCCAGCAGTCGCGTCTCGCGGCGATGGGCGAAATGGTCCACAACATCGCCCATCAGTGGCGCCAGCCGCTGACCTCGCTGGGCGTGTTGATCCACAACATGGCCGACGATTTCCGCGAGCAGGTCATGACCCTCGATTCGCTGGAACGCGACGTGGCGGATGCGCAGCGGCTCCTCGACCGGATGTCGTCGACCATCGATGATTTCCGCCAATTCTTTCGTCCAGATCGCGACCAAGTGGTATTCGACGCGGCCCGTGCCGCACACGACGGCGCTTTCGTCATCGATGCCGCGCTACGCAACAACCAGATCGCGATTAACCTCGATCTGGCGGAGATGCCGCTGTGGGTTTCCGGCTTTCCCGGACAATACGCCCAGGCCGTCCTCAATCTGTTGATGAACGCCAAGGAAGCCCTGGTCGCCAAACGCATTCAGAACGCCCATATCGACATGCGCTTGCGCGAGGAAGGCGGCAGCGTGGTGCTCACCGTCGAAGACAACGCCGGGGGGATTCCCGCCGCCGTCCTGCCGAAGATTTTCGATCCCTATTTCACCACCAAGGAGCAGGGCAGCGGCATCGGCCTGTACATGGTCAAGATGATTATCGAAAAGAACATGGGCGGCCTGGTCGAAGCCAGCAACGGCGAGCAGGGCGCAAAATTCATCTTCCGCGTGCCGCTGGCCAAGCCGGCCGGGCTTGCGGACGCAACCGGAGAAAAATCTTGAACGACGAACGTCTGGCTGAAATCGAAATCAAACTGACCTACCAGGAAGACCTGGTGCAGGAACTCAATATCTTGGTCTACCAGCAGCAAAAACGCATCGAACACCTGGAAAAGCTAAGCGAAGCGCTGCTCGACCATCTTCGCAATCTCGCCGAACCGGGGGCCACGCCGCGCAGCCTGGCCGACGAGAGGCCGCCGCATTATTGAGTTGGCCCTGTGCCGGCGTTCGTCTCTCTTTCTGGCTTACGCGAACACAATCTCCCCTTCCTGGAGAGAAAAGCTGCCCCTGCCGCGCTCCAGGTTGACCAGGTGGATCTTGCTGCCGATCTCGACCTGCACGTTGCTGAAAACCGCTTTCTCGACGATCACTTTTGCGCCTTCCGACAGTTTGAGTTGCTGGGTCAGTTCGTCCTTGACCTGGCGCGCCACTTCGATGGCGTCGAGTAGGGCGGTACCGGTGTTTTCGGCCTTGTGCTGGGTTTCCGCCTTGATTTTCCCGGGGTGCTCGGCGATGAAGGCCAGCAGCTTGACGATTTCTTCGAGTTCATGGGATTTGGCCTCGAACTCCTTGGTGGCGCTTCGCAGTTTTTCTTGCAGGTAGGGATTGCTGCCCACCACCACCCGGGTTTTGACGTTGGCCTGCGAGCCGATCACCGCCGCTTGCACCAAGAGGGTGGCCTGGATGCTGCCGCCGATGATGCTGCCCCGGCCCGATCCCGGCTTGCCGACCACGATCTGGTTGACCGCGGCCAACTCGCTCTGCATGACCAGGCGCTCCACCAGAATGCTGTCGCCGGCCTCGACGACGGCGTTTTCCACGAACAGAGCCGAGAACGAGTTGCCGGCATGGACCCGCGCGATCAACGACCTCCGGTTCTCGCCCGCGTGTTCGTGCGCCTCGCCCTGGCCGATCACGCCGCCCTTGATGACCACGTCGCCGCCGGCGTCGAGCTGCGCCCCTTCCACCGTGCCGCCGACGTGAATGTCGCCGCTGGCGCGGACCGTCATGCCGGCCACCACGTCGCCAGCGATATTGATCGAGCCTTCGAAATCCAGGTTGCCGGTATCGAGATCGACCGTGCGCAAGCTGATGGTCGGTTCGATGGTCATGCCGTTGTCGACCAGCAGCGGCTGGCCGGCGCTATCGGCGATCAGAAAGAGCGGGTCCGCCGGATCGATTTGGACCCCCTTCAAATGCGTGGCGAACTGAATGTCCTTGCCTTGCTTGGCAAGGATAGCCTGGCCCTGCACGTTTTCCCCATTGTGCCCGGCGGTCGGGGCGATTCTCCGCATCAGGCGGGTGCCTTGGCGCACCGTGACAATGCCGCCCAAGTCGCGGTAATTGGCGACGCCATGCTCGTCGAGGTGAGGGTGGCGGTTCCTGACCATGTCGATCAGGCACTGCAAGCGCCCGTCCTCGCCGTTTTGCGCGGCGCGTCCCTGGGCAACCAGTTGCTGATGGGCTTCCCCGGCGGCGACGATACGCTCGATTTCCTCGTCGAGGATTCCGGAAACCACCTGTTTCCCGGTTAACGCCTGGCGTATCTGTTCCTTGCTAACCGGAGCACCGCCGCACGGCGCGGTGACATCGAGATGGGCGGTCATCTTGTCCGTACTCAGCGCCACGGCCACCACGGCATCGCGCACTTCGCCGATGGTCAGGGAAAACGGCGGGTCGCCGGCACTGGCGTATTGCTTGATTAGCTGTTTCAGCGCCGGTTCGAGCAGAAACAACTGGTCATATCCCTCTCCGGCAATTTTCAGCCTCAGCCATTTTTCGTCGACTGGTGCCTTGTCTCCGGTCGGCGCATAGTTGGCCAGCAATTTGCGTCCGTCCTCGCTCAAGGACAAATGCAAGCCTGCTCCGGGATTTCCTTGCTGGTTGCTCATCGGGTATTTCCTTGCATTATTGAGTGTGTCCCATCACTTCCGCTACCGCCAGAAACACCCGCGCCATGAAATCCTGATCGCAGCGGGTGAGCGGTTCTCCCATCAAGCGGCGGTTGTCGATGGCGCGCAATTGGTCGATCAGCAGGTCGGAATCCTTTTCCAGCCGATCTTGGGCTGCGACGCGCAGCCGCAACGGTTCGGCATCGTCCGTCAGGGTAGTAGAAAGCGGAATGACGAGGGTGGAAGGGTGGCCGGCGTCCAGCAATCCCTGGTTCTGCACCACCAGCACCGGGCGGATTTTTCCCGGTTCGGTTCCGCGTCCGGGGTTCAGGTTGGCGAGATAGACCGCCCCATGTTCAAGCGCCGCCATCGTCCAGCCCGTCGAATTCGGCGTTGACCTTCATGCTTTCCTCGCGCACCCGCAGGCTGAGCGCTTTCAAGCGCTCGCGGCGGCGTTTTTCCAGCATCTCGCGGTTCATCGCTTCCAGCGCCAGCCGCACGTATTCGGCGCGGGGAATGTCCATTTCGCGGGAAAAAGCGTTGACCTGCTCAAGCAGCGCGTCGGGCAGACGGACGGATACCATGCTCATGGCTGTATCTCCATTTGTATTTCATTCTGAAATACTAGATCGAGCATTGGGTAATGGCAAGGGGTATCGGGAGAGCAGACTTGTTGGCGGTGAGCGATAGCGAACCCCTGCATGCAGCCGATGGTGTGTTGGGTATCGCGATAAAGCCGCTCAGCCCAATCGGCCTAGCTGGACTACAGACTTCGTTGATGGGTGTAGCTCAGGGTTGATGGGTTGAAAACATAGTTATATTCAGCTGCCAACTCATCATTGACATAAATACCAATCTTCGCGCGTGGGGCAGGGTTCTGTCCAACCCAGACGCTAAACGCACGCTGATATGAGGTATTCGGTTGCACCAGAACTGGCCGCTTATCCATTTGCAACGCATAGAACATTTTTGAGGGAGTCATTTTTTGCCAAAAGAGGCCAATACCTTCTGATCGAATCGTCACACGATATACAACAGCATTCTTTGATCCATTGATTAATGAAAACGAGATGTTCTGCGCGTTCGATAGAATGCCATCAAGGTTTTCGTCGGCGTCAGTACCGATTACAACGGTGAATCGATTGTCAGCAGCTACAATATTTCGCTGTAGCTCCAGTTGATCTACAGCTATCTTGTAGTTGGCTTCAGCAGTCTCTTGTGCCTTCTTTGCAAGATTGAACTGTTCAATGGATGCCTCATAACTATGTTTTGCAATGTTGGCCTGCTCCTCGGCAATTGCTGTTTGCTGCTTAGCGTAAATTACAGATGCGATAGACGCGATCAGGGCAAGCGTGGCAATGATTTCGGTGAGCCATTTCATTTTTATGGGAAGCTAAATTTAGTTTCTATCCCAAAATTTACCGCAAAAATCACCCCCAAACAACCTCAATGCTGCAACCGCCCATACAAGCGGCTGTACAGCCCGTCATTCTTGATTAATTCCTCGTGCGCGCCTTCCTCGATGATCTGTCCGCCGTCGAAGACGTAGGCGCGGTCGGCTTGTTTCACGGCGCTTAAGCGGTGGGCGATGATGAGGGTGGTGCGGTCTTGCAGGAAGTCGCGCAGGGCTTCGTGGAGGCGGGCTTCGGTTTCGGCATCCAGCGCGGAAGTTGCTTCGTCGAGGATCACCACTTGCGGGTCGGAGAGGATCATCCGGGCGATGGCGAGGCGTTGGCGTTGCCCGCCGGAGAGGCGCACGCCCTGGCGTCCGACGATGGTGTCGAGGGCTTGCGGCATGTCGCGCACGGTGGCGGCGAGTTGGGCGACTTCGAGGGCTTGCCAGAGTTGTTCGTCGGTGAAGTCGCGGCCCAGGGTGAGGTTCATGCGCACCGTGTCGTTGAATAAGGCCGGGTGCTGGAGGACGGTGGCGACGTGTTCGCGCACGACTTCCAGGCCGATTTCCTGGGTGGCGATGCCGTCGAAGCTGACGGTGCCGGAGGTGGGTGGATAGAGGCCGAGGATGACTTGCACCAGCGTCGATTTGCCGCCGCCGGAAGCGCCCACCAGGGCGACCTTTTCGCCGGGCTGGATGGCGAGGCTGACGCCGTTGAGCACCGTGGTTTCGCCGTAATTGAAGAAGATGTTTTCGATGGCGACGCCGACGGTGTGTTTGCCGGCGAAGGGGTTCTTGAGGTGCGGGTAATGGGACTCCTCCTTGAGTTCGAGGAGCTTGTTGATCCGCGCCAATGCGGCCTTGGCGCCGAAGTAGGCGTATTGCAGGCCGAGGATTTCCTGCACCGGCCCCATCATGAACCACAGGTAGCCGAACACCGCCATCATCTGGCCGACACTCAGGCCCGAATACACCACCATCATCATGCTGACCGCGCGGAACAGGTCGAAGCCGAACAGGAACACGGTGAAGGAGAGGCGCGAGGCGGCATCGCTTTTCCACGAGAAGGCGGCGGTGTGGGTGCGGATGCCGCGCGCGCTGTCGATGACGCGGGCGATGTAGTGGCGCTCGCGGTTGATGGCGCGGATTTGCTGGATGGCGTCGAGGGTTTCGGTGAGCGCCTGGCTGAATAGCTCGAAGGCGCTGTTTTCGTGCTTTTTCAGGTCTTTGACGCGCTTGCCCAGCAGCATGGTGAACCACACCACCGCCGGGTTGAGCAGCAGGATAATCAGCGCCAATTGCCAGTTCATCCACAGCAGGATGACGGCGGCACCGACCAGCGACAGCAGGGCGACCAGGAACTTGGAAACGGTGGCGCCGATGAAGTTGTCGAGCGCGTCGAGGTCTTTGACGAAATGCGAGGCGACCGCGCCGCTGCCCATGGTCTCGTATTCCGAAAGGGCGATGCGCGAGAGGCGCAGCAGCATTTGCTCGCGCATCCGAAAGGCCACATCCTTGGCGATCAGGGTAAAGTTGCGGGTCTGCCACACCCCCAGCACCAGCGCGGTGAGGCGCAGCAACAGGGTGACCAGCAGAATCGCCGCCACGTAGAGCAGCGGCCCGCGCCAGGATTCCGGCGTCAGGCCGTTGACCAGCGCCACCAGGGTGCCGGGCTGGTGCAGCAACACTTCATCGACCAGCAAGGGCATCAACAAAGGAATCGGCACGCTCGCCACGGCGGCGAGTATCGCCACGATATGGGCGATAACCAGTTCGCGCTTGTGTTCGCGGACGATGGCGAGGATCGAGGACCAGGTATAAGTCATACGAAATGTTGGGTGCTTAGTGATGAGTGTTTGAGTAAAAGCAGTTCTTGGTTTTGAGTGTTTAGTGTTGAGTTGTGGAATGCGCTTCGCGCCTGATTCAAATCCGACGCGCTTTGCGCGGCGACATCAACTAAACACTCAACACTCGAAACTGCTTTCCTCACGGCAGTAGTTTCACGTCCTCGATCACCACGTTTTCCTGCGGTACATCCGAGGGCATGGGGCCGCGCGGACCGGTCTTGACCTTGGCGATTTTCATTACCACGTCCTGGCCCTTGGTGACCTTGCCGAACACCGCGTAGCCCCAGCCGCGCGGGTTGGGTGCGCTGTGGTTGAGGAAGGCGTTGTCCTTGACGTTGATGAAGAACTGCGCGGCGGCCGAATGCGGGTCCATGGTGCGCGCCATGGCGATGGTGTAGATGTCGTTCTTCAGGCCGTTGTCGGCTTCGTTCTGGATCGACGGCGAGTGGTCCTTCTCATTGAGATTTGCGTCGTAGCCGCCGCCCTGGATCATGAAGTTGTCGATTACGCGATGGAAGATCGTGCCCTTGTAATGGCCGCTCTTCACGTACTTGAGGAAATTCTCCACGGTCTTGGGGGCTTTTTCCTGGTTGAGTTCGATGGTGATGGTGCCTAGGTTGGTCTTCATTTCGACCGTCGGGTTGGCGGCGCAGGCGCCGAAGGAAAGGGTGAGGCCGAGCAGCAGTGCGAACAGTTTCATGGGATGACTCTCCTGAATTGATTGAATATGAAACGCCTATTATGCCACTGGGCGGTTGTCTGGCGCTTTGGCGTGGATTGGTGCAAGCTAATCGCTTTGTCGAAGCGGGAGAATTCCATGCGTCTGAGCCTTATCTTGCCAGGTCTGCTGGCCTTTGTCGTCGCGCTGCCAGCCGGCGCAGCCGATACCGAACTCGCCAGCAGCCTGGCCGACCAGCGCGAGTTGGCGGTGACCATTTACAACGAGAATCTGGCGCTGGTGAAGGATGCCCGCCGGATCAAGCTGGAGCGCGACGACAACCGCCTGGCATGGCGCGATGTGAGCGCGCGCATCCGCCCGGAGACCGCACTGCTGCGCAATCTCTCTCACCCGGAAGGCTTCTGGCTGATCGAGCAGAATTTCGATTTCGACCTGCTTACCCCGCAAAAGCTCCTCGATAAATACGTCGGTCAGGAAGTGCGGGTCATCAAGACCCATCCCACTACAGGCGCGGAAACCCAGGAAACCGCCAAGGTGCTGGCGACCAACAGCGGCACGGTGCTGCAATTTTCCGATCGTATCGAAACCGGTGTCCCCGGTCGTCTGGCTTTTAAGGACGTGCCGGCAACCTTGCGCGACCGTCCGACGCTGGTCATCAGCCTGCATAGCCCCGCCGCCGCCGCACAAAACCTGGAATTGTCCTACCTCACCGGCGGGCTGGCATGGAAAGCCGACTATATCGCCGAACTGTCGCCGAAAGACGACAAGCTCGACCTCAACGGCTGGGTGACGCTCACCAATACCAGCGGCACCCGCTACCAGAACGCCAAGCTGCAACTGGTGGCCGGCGACGTGAACCGGGTGCGCGAGGAAAACGCCTTTGCCCAAGCCCCTCGCCAACTCCTGCAAGCGCCCGCCCCGGCGCCCAAGATGGCTGAGGAAAGCCTCTTCGAATATCACCTCTACACGCTTGATCGGCCCACCACCCTGGCCGATCAGCAGACCAAGCAGGTGGCGCTGCTGACGGCGAGCGGCGTGCCGGTGAGCAAGGAATTCGTGCTGCGCGGCGCGGATTATTACTACCGTTCGGCTTACGGCGAGTTGGGGCAGAAAATGAAAGTAGGCGTTTACGTCGAGTTCGACAATGCCGGAGCCAAGCTGGGGATTCCCCTGCCCAAGGGGGTGGTGCGGGTGTACAAGAAGGATGGCGCGGGCAACGCCCAGTTCGTCGGCGAAGACCGCATCGACCACACCCCCAAGAATGAAAAGGTGCGCCTCAAGCTGGGCGAGGCTTTCGACGTGACCGCCGACAAGAAACAGACGGATTTCCAGAAACTCGGCGGATTCGGCAAATACAACTACGTGTTCGAAAGCGCCTATCGCATCGAGTTGAAAAACGCCAAGAACGAGGCGGCGACCGTGAAGATCGTGGAACCCCTGCCGGGCGACTGGGAGATCCTCGAAGAAAGTCATCCGCACCAGAAAGAGGCTGCCAATACGTCGGTGTGGCGGGTGCAAGTGCCGGCTAACGGCAAGACGGTACTGACCTATCGGGCCAAGGTAAGGTATTAAAACGGGGGCAATCATGGAATATCGTCAACTGGGCAGCAGCGACCTCAAGGTTTCCGCCCTATCTTTGGGAACCATGACCTTCGGCGAGCAGAACAGCGAAGCCGAGGCGCATCGACAACTCGATTACGCGGTGTCGCGCGGGGTGAATTTCATCGATACCGCGGAAATGTACCCGGTGCCGCCGCGCGGCGAAACGGCGGGGCGTACCGAGAGCTATGTGGGAAGCTGGCTGAAGCACCGGCAACGCGACAAGTTGGTGCTCGCCAGCAAGATTGCCGGGCCGGGGCGCGGCTTCAAGTGGATACGCGGCGGTCCGCGCATCGACCGGATGCACATTACCGCCGCCATCGATGCCAGCCTCAAACGCCTAAACACCGATTATCTCGATCTCTATCAGATCCATTGGCCCGACCGTTACGTGCCGATGTTCGGCGGGGTGAGCTATGACATCGCCGAGGAGCGCGAGACGGTGCCCATCGAGGAGCAACTCGAAGTGCTGGCCAGCTTGGTGCGGGCCGGCAAGGTGCGTTACCTGGGGCTTAGCAACGAAACGCCGTGGGGTGTGATGCGCTTCGTGGCGGCTGCGGAAAAACTCGGTCTGCCCAAGGTGGTGTCGATCCAGAACGCTTACCACCTGATGAACCGTACCTTTGAATCAGGCTTGGCGGAAGTCTGCCGGCATAGCGGCGTCGGCCTGCTTGCCTATAGCCCGTTGGCGTTCGGCTGCCTATCCGGCAAATACGTCGACGATCCCCAGGCGGTTGGGCGCATCACCCTGTTTCCCGGTTTCGGCCAGCGCTACGCCAAACCCAACGTCCCGACAGCAAGCGCCGACTATGTGCGGATCGCCCGCCAGGCGGGGCTGGACCCCGCGCAAATGGCGCTGGCATTCGCGTGCAGTCGTTGGTTCACCGCCAGCGTCATCGTTGGCGCGACTTCCTCGGCGCAATTGCAAAGCAATCTCGACAGCGCAGCGCTGACTCTCGATGCCGACGTGATTGCTCAGATCGAAGCCGTGCACGGACGCTATCCCAATCCCGCTCCCTGACCGGGTCAATGAACCGTCTTTTTCGGGTAATCCCGGTTACCCCGTTGTCTGCATTCTCTTCGGCAAAACCTGTCTATCATTTTGATCTTAATTAGCGCTTGTCTGGTAACAGGCTTCAGTTAAGAATGACATCAAATGAAAAATAACATCTATACGATCCTGCGGGCGATCAACCAACTTCAACGCAAACACTTGCCGATGTTCGAGTCCACCGTGGATTTCAATATCGCCATTGAAATCGGTTATTTTCAAGAGAGTGGTAGGCCGTTGACTCTCAAACAGCTTTTTCTGCTGGATGTGGCTTCTTCGGCTACCGTTCAGCGGCGCTTGAAATTGCTGGTGCATAAGGGGTTGGTGAGGAAAAGCGACAATCCCGCCGATGGCCGCATGGTCGAACTGACCCTTACCGCGGATACGGATCGGTTGTTCCGCAGATATCTCCAGCAAATCGAACGCTTGACGAGCAAAAGTAAAAGACACACGTTGAGCGAAAGGCTGTCGCGTAACCTCAGGCAGGGCATTATGTTCAATCTAATTGCAAAAAGACCCGATGAAAAAGCTTGTGGAACCTGTCGCCATTGGGAAGGCGCCCGCGAAACCCAGGACGGGATGGTCCAGTTGGTGGAGGATAGCGAAGGCGTGTGTCGCTATATGGCGGATCAGGGCAAAGCGTTTGTCGATACTCTGCGAACCGCCTGCCAAGCCGGCGACAGCGAGTGCTGGGTGGATATCGGCAATTTCCACAAAGCGTCTCGCGGGTAGTTTCATTTTTCCCTGATAATTCTTATATCGAGCCTGAATCGCCGTGTACGGCGAGGCCTTCTTTGCCCGTTTCTCTCGGATGGGTATTCTCGCAATTGCTTGAATGACAAGCGCATATTCACATTTTGCCGATAAGGAAATAGAATAGGCGAAATTGCCTCGAACAAGGTATTTCAACGTCGCGTAATCAAGGAACACAAGCAATGAAATATTCCGATAGCCAGGAAAAAAGCGGTGAATTTCTTCGGCGCACCATCCCCTTGATGAGGAAACAGACGGCGGCTTTTCATCCGATCAGCTATGCGGTGTGGTACGAATACGTGGCGGGGATCAACCCGCTGCTCACGGCGAGCCTCGACGAAATGATGAAAACGGGGCTGGTGCTCGACGAGGAAGTCACCCATTCCCTTTATCAAAAACATATTGCCGAGATCGACGAGGAAGTGGCGAAGCGCGTCAGCAGCGGATTTCAGCGCGTCCTCGCCGACATGTCGCATTCCGCCGCGCAGGCCGGCGACCAGGCCCACAAATTCGGCGCCGCGCTGGAGCAGTGGAGCGGTGGGCTGGGCGAGGATGCCGGCGTCGGAAAGCTGCGTGAAGACACTCAGCAAATGCAGGGGGCGATCGCCTCGCTGAATGGTCGGCTCAACCAGAGCCAGCAGGAAATTGAGAGGCTGCGCCAGGAAGTCAGCCGCGCCCGCCAAGATGCCCTGGCGGATGGCTTGACCGGGCTGACCAACCGCAAGGGCTTCGATCTGGCGATGGCAAGCTGCTTATCTTCCATCGAGACCGGGGTGCGTGGCCCCAGCCTGCTGATGACCGACATCGATTTTTTCAAGAAGGTCAACGACAGCTATGGCCACCTGTTCGGCGACAAGGTGATCCGGGTGGTTGCACAAACCCTCAAGGACAACGTCAAGGGCAAGGATCTGGCGGCGCGCTATGGCGGCGAGGAGTTTGTCATTCTCCTGCCCGACACTCCGGTCGAGGGTGCGCGGATACTTGCCGAAAAGCTGCGTGCCACCGTGGAAAACGGACGCATCCGCCGCCTCGACAGCAACGAAACCATTGCCAAGGTCACCATCTCGCTGGGGGTGGCTGCGTATCGTCCCGGCGAATCCGCCGCCGAGTTCATCGAGCGGGCCGACCAGGCGCTCTACGCCTCCAAGACCCAAGGCCGCAACCGGGTGACGGTGGCGCAGGCGAATTAGCGTATTCCCCGTTGGGTGTCTAGCCCGCCAGGATTGGCGGGCTTTTTTATGCGGTGTTTCAGCGTGGGCGCGCCCTTGCTGTCGCGCTTGCGGCTCGGAATAAAACCGTTTATATTTCAGACCATGAATGTCGTATCCCCTGCCTTTTCTGATGTTTGCACGGTCTTTGTCCTGCCGACCGGTCTGCTGCTGCGCCGTTGGCGCTAATACTTTATCTCCCCCTCACGCACCACCCCAAGCCCGTAAATCAGGTCACCGACCGGTTATGACGGAACCCGAACTCTGTATCTGGAGCATGCCATGAACAACCAATTGATTATTTTCGACACCACCTTGCGCGATGGCGAGCAAAGCCCCGGCGCATCCATGACCAAGGAAGAGAAAATCCGCGTTGCGCGGCAACTGGAAAAACTCGGCGTCAATGTCATCGAAGCGGGCTTTGCCGCCGCCAGCCCCGGTGATGCCGACGCGATCCGCAGCATTGCCGAAATCATCCAGCATTCCACGGTGTGTTCGCTGGCGCGCGCCAACGAGCGCGACGTGCGCGCCGCCGGCGAGGCGATCAAGCCGGCGCGCTCCGGGCGGATTCACACTTTCATCGCTACCAGCCCGATTCACATGGAAAAGAAGCTGCGCATGTCTCCCGACCAGGTAGTCGAGGCGGCGGTGAAAGCGGTCAAGCTGGCCGGGGAATACACCGCCGACATCGAGTTTTCCGCGGAAGATGCAGTACGTTCCGATCTGGATTTCCTGTGCCGGATTTTCGAGGAAGTCATCAAGGCCGGCGCGACCACCATCAACGTCCCGGATACCGTGGGCTACAGCATTCCCGCGCCGTGGGGCGAAACCATGCGCCAGTTGATTGCGCGGGTGCCGAATTCCGACAAGGTGATCTGGTCCACCCATTGCCACAACGACCTGGGCATGGCGGTCGCCAATTCGCTGGCGGCGGTGATGGGCGGCGCGCGTCAGGTGGAATGCACCATCAACGGCCTGGGCGAACGCGCCGGCAACGCCTCGCTGGAGGAAGTGGTGATGGCGGTGCGCACCCGCAAGGACGTCTTCAACCTGGAAACGCGCATCGACGCGACCCAGATCGTGCCGACCTCGAAGCTGGTCTCGACCATCACCGGCTACCCGGTGCAGCCCAACAAGGCCATTGTCGGAGCCAATGCTTTCGCCCACGAATCGGGGATCCACCAGGACGGCGTGTTGAAGCACCGCGAGACCTACGAAATCATGCGCGCCGAGGACGTGGGCTGGAGCGCCAACCGTTTGACCATGGGCAAATTGTCGGGGCGCAACGCCTTCAAGACCAAGCTTGCCGAACTGGGCATCGCGCTGGATAGCGAAGAAGCGATCAACGCCGCTTTCGCCCGTTTCAAGGAACTCGCCGACAAGAAGCGCGAAATCTTCGACGAGGATTTGCAGGCGCTGGTGAGCGAGGAAGCCACTACTCAGAGTAGCGACCATTACCGTCTGGTGTCGCTCAAGGTCTGTTCGGAAACCGGCGAGACGCCTCACGCCGTTGTGGTGCTGTCGGTCGGCGGCGAGGAGAAGAGCGCCCACGCCGACGGCGGCGGGCCGGTGGACGCCGCGTTCAAGGCGATCGAGGCTATCATTCAGAGCGGTTCGGAGCTGCTGCTGTATTCGGTGAACAACATCACCAGCGGCACCGACGCGCAGGGCGAAGTCACGGTGCGAATCTCCCAGAGGGAACGCATCGTCAACGGCCAGGGGGCGGATACCGACATCGTGATCGCCTCGGCCAAGGCCTATTTGAATGCCTTCAACAAGCTGCACAGCCGATTGGAGCGCGTGAACCCTCAGTTGTAAGTGCGGCCGCATTAGTCTTAACGTTACGGGCCGCATCAGCGGTCCGTTTTTTTGGGGGAGAGCGCATGGAAACCACTATCGCATTGGCTGGGGGAGAGGATGCCGCCCTGGTTGCAGGGCTGACCAAATCTTTGTTGGAGGAAATCATGGCAGCCACCGGGACGCGCCACTTTGCCTTCGATGCAGGAGCGGTGGCCGGGCATTTCCGCGATTTCCTGCGGCGCGGCGGCTACGCGGCCTACCTTGCCCGCCAAGGGGAAGAGACGGTGGGCTTGGTTACCTTGAGCGAAACCCGTGCGTTGTATGCCGGCGGCACATTCGGCATTGTCACCGAACTATACGTGCGTCCCGATCTTCGTTCGGGAAGAATCGGCGAGCGCTTGCTGGAAAGTGCCCGTGAACATGGTAAGCGGGCTGGCTGGGTGCGCCTCGAAGTGACCACGCCGCCCCTGCCGGAATTCGAGCGCAGCCTGTATTTTTACCAGACCCACGGTTTCGAGATCGCCGGGGGGCGCAAGCTCAAGGCACTGTTGTCATGACGAACCGTCGTTACTTGGTGCCCTGGGCGCTGCTGGCGTTGTACGTGGTGTGGGGTTCGACCTATCTGGCGATGCGTTTCGCCATCGAGGGCTTTCCGCCTTTCATGATGGCCGGGATCCGTTTCGTTATCGCCGGGGGGCTGTTCATCTTGTTCCTGCGTTTGCGGGGTGCGGCGTGGCCGAACCGCAGGCAATGGGCAAGCACCACCGTGGTCGGCGGCTTGCTGTTGTTGGGCGGCAACGGCGCGGTGGCGTATGCCGAGCAGTGGATCGGCTCCGGGGTGGCGGCGCTGGCTATCGCTACCGTGCCGTTGTGGACGGTGCTGTTTTCCGAATTCTGGGGCCATCGTTCCAGCCGTCGCGAATGGCTGGGCATCCTCATCGGTTTCGTTGGCGTCGGTCTTCTCAGCCTGGGGGCCGACATGCAGGCCAGCGCGGCAGGGGCATTGGCGCTGCTGTTCGCGGCGGCAAGCTGGTCGTTCGGCTCGGTATGGAGCAAGCATTTGCCCATGCCGGCGGGAATGATGTCGAGCGCCACGCAAATGTTCTGCGGCGGCTTGTTGCTGATGGCGACGAGTTTCGCGCTGGGCGAACATCTCGGCGGCGTCCCGTCGTTGAAGGCGCTGGCGTCGCTGGGTTATCTGATCGTGTTCGGCTCGTTCATCGCCTACACCTCCTATCAGTTCCTGCTGCACACCGTCAGCCCGGCGCTGGCGACCAGCTATGCCTACGTCAACCCGGTGGTGGCGGTGGCGCTGGGAGCCTGGCTGGCGGGGGAAAAGGTGGGTGTTCTGGAATCTGCCGCGATGGCGGTGATCGTTGCCGGGGTGGTACTGGTGGTGGCTGGGGGAAAGAAGACTGGGTAACTCAATATCGTGGGCGTGGCACCCTCACCGCGCTTACCCGCGAGGCCGCTGCAGACCCGCTTCCACCTGCTCGCGCTGGGTCTTGCCGGCGAGGATTTCCACCAGTTCCAGGGCGAAATCCATGGCGGTACCCGGTCCGCGCGAGGTGACGACCTTGCCGTCGCGCACCACTGCATCGGCCTGCAAATCCACGCCGGAAGCGCCGTCCAGACAGCCGGGGAAGCTGGTGGCCGCCTTGCCTTGCAGCAATCCAGCGTGGGCGAGCACCAAGGGGGCGGCGCAAATCGCGCAGGTGTATTTGCCGCGCTGTGCCATGTCTTGCAGCAGGGCGATGATGCGCGGATCGGCCTTGAGATTGTTGGTGCCGGGCTGTCCGCCGGGCAGCACCACCATGTCGAATTCCTGCGTGAGTGCGTGATCGAGGGTGGTGTCGGCGAGCAGCATCACGCCACGGCTGGCCTTGACCGGCTGCGCATCCAGCCCGGCGCTGAGCACTTCGATGTTGGCGCGGCGCAGGATGTCGATGAGGGTGACGGCTTCGATTTCCTCGCAGCCTTGGGCGAGGGGGATCAGGACTTTGGGCATGATGGACTCCTTGAATTCGAGGTGGGAGCGGGCCATGCCCGCGAAAGGATGTCTCCAGGCGAGACACGGTTCGCCTGCGTGGCAGGCTCCTACACGGCTACTCACTAGTCGCGGAAGTTCTGGAACTGCAAGGGAAACTCGGCAATTCCCTTTTTCACCAGAGCGATGGTTTCCTGCAAGAGGTCGCGCTTGGCCCCCGAGACGCGCACTGCATCACCCTGGATGCTGGCTTGCACCTTGAGCTTGCTGTCCTTGACCAGCTTGACGATTTTCTTCGCCAACTCGGTTTCCACCCCGGTTTTCACGGTGATTTGCTGCTTCACCTTGTTGCCGCTGACCTTCTCGACCTTGGCCTTGTCCAGGCAGCGCACGTCGATGTTACGCTTGGCGAGCTTGCCGATCAGGATATCGAGCACCTGGTCGAGCTTGAAATCGTCGTCGGCGTACACCGACAGCACGTATTCCGCCTGCTCGATGCGGGAATCCGACCCTTTGAAATCGAAGCGCCCGCTGACTTCCTTGTTGGCCTGATCGACGGCGTTGCGCAGTTCCTGTTTATCGACTTCTGAAACGATATCGAAGGTTGGCATGCCGTTACCCCGCGCAGCAGGACGACTCGACGACGAAATGGCAAATGTAGTCGAGCATTTCCACGGTTTCGATCTCGAAGCTGCTGTTGCCCGGTACGCTGAACTTCTCGCCACCCTTGAAGGTGCGCCAGTCGCTGGAACCGGGCAGCTTGACCTTGCACACCCCGGCGTTGAGTTCCATGATTTCCGGCGCGCCGGTGTTGAAGGTGAGCTTGGAGGGGAAAATCACCCCGACGGTTTTCTTGGTGCCGTCGGGGAACACCACGGTGTGGCTGATGCACTTGCCGTCGAAATAGACGTTGGCTTTGGCGATGACGGATACGTTGTCGAACTGGGACATGCTGACTCCTGTGGTTTTTCAGTGGATGGAGGCGACCGGGGAAAGGTCGCGGTTGATGGTAAGGGCAATGAGTTCTTCGGCGAGCGCGCCGACCTCGCCGGGCAGCCCGGTGCCGCTGCGGCCCGCCGTTTTCACCCAGCGCGCCGCGAGGTCTTCGCCGGGGGCGGGGCGGGTTTCGTCGGTGGTGGCGGCGAATTTCTCCAAGCGTGTCCAATCGGCGTCATCCAGCGGCTGTTGGTCGCGCAGGCCGGCCAGCCAGCGCAGTGTCCAGGTCAAGCGGCGCTGGTGCGGGAAACGCTGCACGATGCCCGCCCAATCGGCCCCGTCAGGGGTTTGCCAGGCCAGCGCCGTGTGCAAGCTCCAAGCCGGCGGCAGTTCGGGCAGTGGCGAGGCCGCGCCGTGCATGGCAAGGTAGAAAGCCGCCAACTGGTCGTCCGGGTCGGCGGCAAGGCGGGCCTGCAATTCGGCGCGG
>JAGXQV010000089.1 GCA_018336195.1 Sulfuricella sp.
CTTGCGGTTCGGCAGCGGCGGGCAACCCCAGGCTTGCCAGCAGGAGGATCGCCGCAAGCCGAATCCAGCTCATCTCGCCCCCTCTCCGTCAGGGACGGATTCCCGATCCTGGCGGCCCCCGGACAGGGATTTCATGCAGATGCGTCCTGGGCCAAGGGCGTCGCTACGATGAATTCGGCGCCTCCTTGGGCATTGCGCACCCGGATGCTGCCGTTCATATTGTTTTCGACGATCATCTTGGACATGTACAGGCCGATGCCGGTGCCCTTTTCGCGAGTGGTGAAATAAGGGTCGAAAATCCGCTCGACGATGTCGTCGGGGACGCCGCCGCCATTGTCCCGAACAGTCACCTGAGCATTTTTTTCGACGCTGCCGATAGCGACCCACACCTTGCCGTCGGGAACATTCCGGCTCAGGATGGCGTCACGAGCGTTGCCCAGCAGATTCAGGATTACCTGGGAATATTCGCCGGGAAACCCCATGATGCTGACCTCTTCGGTGGGCTCGAAGGACACGCTGATGTGATTGTGGCGGAAACTTGCTTCGACCATAGCCAGCGCTTCCTTGGTGGCCGTGTTGACGCTGAAGCGGGTCTTTTCCCGGTTGGGCCGGAAGAAATTGCGGAAGTCGTCGATAGTCGTCGACATCTTCTGGATCAGGGTATAGCCGGTGTGGGTGGCTTCGTTGATGAACTTGTCGTCCATCTCGCCGAAATCGTGGGCATCCTTGATGTTGGCGAGCAGCAAGCCGAGGGTGTTGAGAGGCTGCCGCCACTGGTGGGCGATATTGCCGATCATCTCGCCCATCGCCGCCAGGCGCGATTGCTGGATGAGCATGTGGTCCTTTTCGCGGTTCTTGCTGACTTCGTGGTGTACCTGCTGTGCCAGGTTCTGATTGAGAAGCTTGAGTTTCTCCTCGAAATCCTTGCGTTCGCTGATGTCGCCGAAAATCCAGATCGAGCCTTTGGCGGGCGCGTTGACGTCCACCAGTTTGCCCGCCACATGGCACCACATCAGCGTGCCATCGTGGCGCCTGAGCTGGCGCTCGCGTACGAAACTCCGGCCCTCGGTAAGCAGCCCGTAGGCTTCCTTGCCGAATTCGGCGGAATCCTCTTGGGTCGCGCTGAATATCTCGATCATCTGCCCGATCAGGTCTTCCCGGGAAAATCCCAACAGGCTTTCCACGCGGCTGTTGGCCCACACGATGCGATGATTGCGGACGAAGGCGATGCCCACCATGGCGTTATCGAGGATCGCCTGCTGTTCGGAAAGCGTCTGTTCCAGGCGCTCGCGATTGGCCAACTGCTCGGTGATGTCGTGAAATGCCACCACCTCGCCCGCCGGCTTGTCATTGCGGCGGATCGACGAACTGGTGACCGCCACCGGCAAGGGCGAGCCATCCTTGCGCCAGAAGCAGTCCTCCTGGCCGTCCCAGAGACACAGGTCGGAGTCGAGATCGCCGTGCAGGATGCAGTCCTTGAGGGGAAACGGCGTACCGTCCGGCCGGCTGTGATGAAACAGGGCATGGGCATTTTTCCCGAGCATCGCTTCGTCATCCCATCCCAGCAGCGAATGGGCCTTGGGGTTGGCGTAGGTGATGGTGCCGGTGGAGTCGATCACGTACACCCCTTCACCCAGCGTCGAGGTGATCTCGCGCAGGCGCTCTTCGCTGTCGCGCAGGGCGTTTTCGGCCTCCTTGCGTTGCGACAGATTCTGAAAGATCCAGATCGAGCCGCGCGCCGGGTCGCTACGATCCACCATCTTGCCGCTCAGGAGACACCAGAACAGTTCGCCGTTCTTGCGTTTCATCAGACGCTCGCTGCTGAAGTTTTCCCCACGCGCCATTTGCGGATACGCCGCATCGCCCAACTCGTGGTAATCCGCTACATAAGGATAAATCACCTCGGTGGATAAACCGTTGATCTCCTCCATGGCATAGCCGAACATCTCCTCGACCACATGGTTCACCCATACGAAACGCCGCTCGCGCAGCAGGGCAATACCCACCACGGCGTTGTCGAGCATACTGCGCTGCTCGCTCACCGCCTCGCTCAAGGCATCTTCCCGTTCGTGCAGCGAAGACAGCAGGCCTTCGATTTTTTCCGCCATCTTGTTGAAAGCATGAGAAGCGGCGATGATTTCCGGAGTGCCCTCCAGCGCGAGGCGCGAGGAATAATCGCCACGTGCAAAAGCCTCGGCGCCATCGGCGAGTTTACGCAGCGGCGCCATCCCGCAACGCACCAGGATGGCGGTAATCATCACAAACAGCAGGAGCCCGCCGGACAATATCCCGAATTGCATCCGAAAATGTGCCCACATCCGGTTAACCAGCGGCACCGGGGTGGTCAGGATAAGGATTTTTCCGTAATTCTGGCCGCCGATTTCCACGGTTTTTTCGGCTTGGCTGGCATGCAGGTTGACCCAGCTCGCGAACCAGTCGGGATAATGCGCGTCAGTCGGCTTATCCCAGGCCGAGAGGGTACCGTCGCGACTGTCCGTCCAGCTCAGCATCCGGGTATTGACGCGCTTGATCCGAGCCTGAAGCACTTTTTCCAGCGAAGCATAGTCGCCGGTAATCGCGTATTCGAGAACCATGTTGGCCAGCGACTGCAACTCTTCCTCGGCAAAATCCGCCAATTCGACCTTCGCCGCGGCCAAGTCGGTCTCTACCGCAGTGAACAGCATCAAGGTATTGCTGGCCAGAAGCGCCAATCCGCTAAGGATAATCAGGCGGGCCGTCAGCCCCAGCTTGGCCCAATGGCGGTTGAGAAAGAGAAGTTTCATTCTGTCGAGAACCCTTTGAGCAAGGTGTTCTTGTAAAACTTGCGGTAATTGTCGTAATCGCTATCGTCGGAGGGCGAGAATCCGAACGGCGGCTTTTGCTTGACCAGTTCGGCACTGGCTTCGAGAATTTTCCGGCCCTGGGCGTCCTTAGCCATGCCGGCAAACGCTTCCCGCACAGCCGCCACCACGTCAACCGGCACGCGGGGATGGGCGGCCAGCGGCAGGTTATGAAATTTCTCGGAGAGCCACAGTACCCGGCATTTCAGGTTCTCGCGTTGGGCAAACTCGCGCTGAAAAATCCCTATGGGCAAGTTCAAAATCCCCTTATCCCGGTTTGCCATGGTCGCCCCCCCTAAATTTGCGGCTCAGGACAATCAATCACCATCAAGGACAGATCATCATGCGCCGGTTTTCCGGCAAGATGCTGCTGCACTACCTGGACCGCCGCGGAAAACCGGGTTTCTGCCGGCTCCGGCGCCACCCCGGCAATCAGCGCATCCAACCCCAGCCCCTCCCCGGCGAGATTTTCCGCTTCGACAAACCCGTCGGAAAACATCAGCAATTGCGAATGGCTCTCCCACTTCACCACATCGGTGTGCAAATCCAGGTCATTGCTGTCGATGATCCCCAACGCCAGATTGGTGGACTTGAACAGGCGCAGGGTTTCACCATTGCAGCACAACCACACCATCGGCGGATTGCCGCCGTTCCACACCTCGAAAATCCGGTTGCGCTCATCCACCCTTACCACCGTCACGGCCACGAAACGATCGGCGGTCGATTGCTCGCGAATCATGTTGTTCATCTCGCGCAGCATCGACGACAGGCCGAACCCTTTCTCCACCATCCGGTAGAAAATTCGCGATAGGGGCAGGAGATTCATGGCTGCCGCCAGCCCGTGGCCGGTGGCGTCGGCGAGGATCACGTACAAATCGTGGTTGGGTGCCCGCTGCGCCGCCACCAGATCGCCACTGAACGCCGTCGCGGGGGCAATCCAGGATTTCAATAAGGGGTCGGCAAGGTTTGCCTCGCGCACGGTGCGATCCATCAATTCCGCGACCATCTGATTTTCGCGTTCGGCGGCATCGTGATAAACCTGCAATTCGTCCAACAAGGTTTCCGTCTGCATTTTCCGGGCCGCCAGTTCGCGGCGCTGGAACAGTACGTGTGCGCTCTTGTCCAACGCCCGCTGCAGCATCCCGGTATCGACGGGCTTGAGCACGTAATTGTCGATGCCAATCTGGATGGCCTTGAGGAAATAATCGGTTTCGTTGAAAGCGGTGGTCAGGATGATGGGGACTTCCGGGTCTTCCGCCTTGATCCGCTCGGCCATTTCCAGGCCGGTCATTTCCGGCATCAGGATATCGCTGATAATCATGTCCGGCTTGTGTTCGCGATAGGCGGCCAACCCCTCCGCGCCGTTGGCCGCGACGTGGAACTCCTTGACCCGGCGGCGCAGGAACTGCTCAAGTTGCTCGCGAATATTGTCGTCGTCCTCGACGTACAACAGCGAAAAATTCTTGAGCACGCGCTCGGGAGGCTTGCTGACTTGATTCATGATTCCGATTTCCGTTGAATTAGCGTCCGCTTGGGGTCGTAATGGTAAATTCCGCCCCGTAGCTGCCATTTCGGACTTCGATATGTCCGTTCATATTGTTTTCTATAATCATTTTAGACATGTACAAGCCTATTCCCGTGCCATTTTCACGGGTGGTGAAATAAGGATCGAAAATCCGGCCTATCACGTCGGGTGGGATTCCCCCGGCATTGTCGCTGATCACCACTTGTGCGCCCTGCGTCCCTCTTCCGACCCGGACGCTTACCTTGCCGTCGGTCACCGCCCGCTCGTGGATGGCATCCTTGGCATTGCTCAGGATATTCAGCAACACCTGGGAATATTCGTTGGGGAACCCCAGCATTTCGCAATCTTCGTCAACTTGCAATTCGACGCTGACATGGTTGTTGCGAAACGCCGATTCGACGATGTTCAAGGTATCGCGCACCGCTTGTGCCAGGCTGAAGGTGGTTTTCTCGCGATTGGGGCGGAAGAAGTTGCGGAAGTCATCGATGGTGGTCGACATTTTCTCGATCAGCCGCCGCCCGGTCTGCACTTCCCGCTCCAGGTACTCCTCACTAAGGTCATTATAGGCCTGGGCATCGCGGATATTCGATAAAATCAGCCCCAGCGCATTGAGCGGCTGACGCCATTGGTGGGCAATATTGCCGATCATTTCCCCCATTGCGGCAAGGCGCGACTGCTGGATCAGCAAGTGATCCTTGGTGCGGTTTTTGGCGACCTCTTCACTAACGTTGCGCGCCAGGTTTTCATTGAGTTTTCTAAGCTGCTCCTCGACCCGCTTGCGCTCGGTGATGTCCTGCGACAAGGCAATCACCACGTCGCGCCCAAAATAAACGCCTTTAAACAAGTGTACTTCCTTGGGGAAAACTTCGCCGCTGGCGCGCATTCCGATAAATTCGAACTGCTGCGGCGCACCTGCCAGAGCCTTGGCAAAGGCCGCACCGACGGCTTCCATGTCGTTCGCTCCGGCTGGCCCCAGCACGTCGGGAAGCTTGCCGATGAAAAATTCGCGCGGATAGCCGTACATTTTCACCGCTCCCTCGTTGACGTCGAGAAAGCTTCCATCGGGAGCCTGGATATAAATGGCATCCTGGACGCTGTCGAACAACCCGCGATAACTTTCCTCGCTGGCCCGCAACGCGGCCTCCGCGCCACGCCGCTCGGTTATATCCAGCAGGTAGCCGTGGTAATGGGTAATCCCGCCCTGCGGGTCGCGGACGATCCGGGTAAAGTCGTAATACCAGCGCGATGTCCCATCCGCATGCAGCAAGCGGTATTCCTGTTCGAAATATTCCCGGCCCTGTGCCCCAAAGTCGCCGACCTCCGCAGTCACGCGGTCGATATCATCGGGATGGACCAATTCAGCAAAGGAAATCATCCCGCTCAGGAGTTGCCTGTCGTGGTAGCCCAATTGTGCGATGTTAGGGGAAACATATTCCACCGGCCAGCTTTCCCTGGCCTGCCACAAGAACACCATCACCGGCCCATCGATGAACAGTCGCTGCTCGCGGCGCAAATAGGTCTGGGTGCGGCTCAATTCGGCAACCACCCCTGACGACAGTTGCTCGCTGATCCGCAAGAGCCTGTTGGCGCGCGCCACGAAAAACATCGCCGCGATGATCGACAGCATCAATGCCCCACCCAGCCCCAACGGCAGCCAATAGCGGTGAATCACGTCGGCCAGGGTAAATTTACCGGATTCGGCGTATGGGCCGAGCTGCAGTTCACGATACAGGTCGTGCACCGAATGATAATCGAGAGGAACGGTCCACCCGGCGATATTGGCCGACTTGGCGGTATCGCAGTCCGCCGGCATCCGCAGCAGAGCAATTGCCACTTTCTGAGCCAGTTCGTCGGACGTGTGGCGCAGCTTGACGAATGGCCATTCAGGATACAGCGGCGTGCTGTGGAGGAAAGGAAAACCGGCATCCGCGCGAGGATCCAGCACGCGGATCTGGTCGCTGCGGATCAGCCCCGCCTCGGCCATTCGTTCCAGCACGTCGCTGCGTACCGCCCCGGCATCCGCCTTGCCGTCGAGAACGGCGAACACCACCGCGTCATGCTCGCCCAGCGCTTTCAGCGCGGCCAAATCCCGCGCCGGATTGATCCCGTGCGCCGCCATCTCTCGCCATTGCATCAACCAGCCGCCTAGCGAGGTGGCATCAACGATGGCCAGGGATTTGCCCTTGAGGTCGGCAATATGCTGAATAGCGCGGTTATCCGCACGGGTGAACAGCACCCCGCCATAACGGGTCTGTGAACCGCCGGGAACCCGGTTGCGCAGGGTGGCGATACGCGACATGCCGTAGCGGAGTTCCATATCGACGTATTGACCGCTGTTGACGATGGCGAAATCCATATCGCCACGGGCAACGGCGCCATCCATGTCGGCAAGTGCCACCGGCACCAGTTCGAAATGCTGTCCGGGGATTTCCCGCGCCAGGAAACCGCTCAGCGGCCCCCACATCGTTTGGGCCGCATTCAGCCCGCGATTGGTAATCACCCCGATACGCACCGGTTCGTTACCGGCCACCGATTCCCCGGAAAACAAGGCGAACAGGACCAGCAAGCTGGTCCAGGCCAGACAGGAACGAATCCGAAAAAAATTGTCGGCCATCGCCGGATATCCTTGGATGGTCACCCCGTGACGATCACTTTTCCAGCTTGAGCAATTCGATGAATTGGGCTGCCGGAAGGGGATGACTGAATAAAAACCCCTGCATTTCGTTGCAATGATGTTCGCGCAGAAAATCCTGCTGCTCCTGCTTTTCCACCCCTTCGGCAATGACCTTGAGAGACAGGCTTTGCGCCAGGGAAATAATGGCGTCGACAATCGCGGCGTCGTCGCGGTTATTGTTCAAGTCGCCGACAAACGAGCGGTCGATCTTCAGGGTATCGATGGGCAGGCGCTTGAGATAGCTGAGCGAGGAATAACCCGTGCCGAAATCGTCGACGGCAATACTGATGCCCAGCGCTTTCAACTCCTTGAGCAACACGATGTTGTCCTCGGTATTCTGCATCAACATGCTTTCGGTCACTTCCATTTCCAGCCAGTGCGGGTCGAAGCCGGTTTCATCAAGAATGGCGCGGACGATGCCCAAGAAATCGCTTTGATGGAACTGCCGCGGCGACAGATTTACCGACATCCGCAACGGGCGATACCCCTCATCCAGCCAGAGCTTGCCCTGCCGGCAGGCGGTGCGCAGCACCCATTCGCCGATCGGGACGATCAGCCCGGTTTCCTCGGCCAGCGCAATGAACTGGCTGGGATGAACCAGGCCGAGATCAGGATGGTTCCAGCGTACCAGCGCCTCAAGGCCGATCATGGTCTGGCCGTTAGCCTCCATCAGCGGCTGGAAGTACAACTCCAGCTCATGGTGTTCGAGAGCGCGGCGCAAGCTGGTTTCCAGTGCCAACCGCTCGAAGGAGCGGGCATTCATGTCGGCCAGATAAAACTGGTAATTGTTGCGCCCCAGTTCCTTGGCACGGTACATCGCCACATCGGCGTTTTTCATGAGTACGTCGACAGTCACACCGTCGCTGGGGAAAAAACTGATGCCGATGCTGGAACTGATGTGCAGTTCATGGCCATCCAAGGAAAAGGGCTTGCCGATGGACTGCAGGATTTTCTGGGCGACCAGTGCGGCATCTTCGGCCCGGTATATCTTGGGCAACAGGATGACGAATTCGTCGCCGCCCTGACGGCACACGGTGTCGCCCTGTCGCACGCAATGGGCTAGGCGCTGTGCCACGCTTTGCAGGAGCAGGTCGCCGATGCCGTGGCCCAGCGTATCGTTGATGACCTTGAAACGGTCCAGGTCGATAAACATCACCGCGACCTGTTCATGGTTGCGCTGCGCCTGGATCAGCGCCTGCTGGAGGCGGTCATGGAACAAGGTGCGGTTGGGCAGATCGGTCAGCGCGTCATAATGCGCGAGATGGCGAACCCGTTCTTCGGCCTGCTTGCGCTCGGTGATGTCGGAAAATATTCCGACGAAATGGGTGATTTCACCCTGATTGTCCCTGACGGTATTGATCGACAGCCATTCCGGATACAATTCGCCGCCTTTGCGGCGATTCCAGATTTCTCCGCTCCACTTGCTGTTTTGGCTGAGATCGTGCCACATTTGCGTGTAAAACTCCGGAGACTGACGTCCGGCGCTGAATATCTTGGGGTTTTTGCCGATGACTTCCTCGCGCGTATAGCCGGTGATCTCACTAAACGCCGGATTGACTGAAATAATGCAATTTTTTTGATCGGTGACGACAATGGCATCGGAGGAATTGTCGAAGACCGCCGCCGACAAACGCCGTTCGCTTTCGGAAAGCAGGGAATGGGCACATTGGGCCAACACTTCCGCCAGCAAATCGGTATTGACCGGCTTGATCACATATTTATCGATACCGATGTCGATGGCGTGCAGGAAAAACTTGGTTTCGTTGAACGCCGTGGTAACGATGATCGGGGTTGCCGGGCTGAGTTCCTTGATCTGCTCGGCCATTTTCAGACCATCCATGACCGGCATCAGGATATCCGTCACGACGATATCCGGACGGTGGGCCTGAAAGGCTTCCAATCCCTCCTGCCCATTGGTGGCGACATGCAGTGTTCCGACCCGGCGCTTGAGAAAATGCGCCAACTGGTCGCGAATGTCGCCATCATCCTCGACATACAGCACGGTAAATTTTTTTAGAAGGGCGATTTCCATATCGCCTATGGCACTATGCTTTGTCATATCTCCCTTACTCCCCCAAGCCTTGCTTTATGCTTATGTCGAAGTTGCATTCTCAACCATCGGCACAATTATCTCAAATTCCGCGCCATCCCCAACGTTGCGTACCGTGAGAAGGCCATTCATATTGTTTTCCACAATCATTTTCGACATGTACAAGCCGATACCCGTCCCTTTTTCGCGTGTCGTAAAATAGGGATCGAAAATTTTCTCGAGGATAGCTTCCGGAATCCCCCCGCCGTTATCGGCAATTGTTACGTGGGCCTGGCCATGATGCGCGTCCAGGCGGATAGAAATCCGCCCTGGGATGATTTCCCGTTCGAGCAGGGCGTCCTTGGCGTTTCCGATAATATTCAGCAGAACCTGGGAGAATTCGTTGGGAAACCCGAGCGCCATGACATCCCCCCCACTCTCCAGGAGAACCTCAATACTGTGATGCACCAAACTGGTCTCAACAAGAGATAACGCTTCTTCAACTGACGAGCGCAGGTTGAAAATTACTTTTTCCCGGTTAGGCTTGAAGAAATTGCGAAAATCGTCGATGGTTGTGGACATTTTCTGAATCAGTTGCCAGCCGGTGCCTACCGATTCCTGCATGTATTCGGAAGTCAATTCCTTGAACTTCCAGGCATCCTTGATATTTCCGAGCAATATCCCCAAAGCATTGAGCGGCTGTCGCCACTGGTGGGCGATGTTGCCGATCATTTCTCCCATTGCGGCAAAGCGGGATTGCTGAATCAGCAGCAGATCCTTTTCGCGACTCTTGGCGGCCTCGTCGAGAACCCGTGCTTCGAGAGCCTCGCTCAGCTTGCGCAATTCAGCCTCGACCCGCTTGCGTTCGGTGATATCGGATACCAGCGCGAACGCCCCCATGATGTTCCCGACCTCGTCGAACAAGGGGGCGGTATGGAACTGGCAGATAATCGACCCGCCGTCGGGGCGCAGCAAGGTCACCTCGTAGCGTTGCCCTGCCCCCCCACTTTGGGAATACTCCGTTTTAGCCCGAACGATTGCGGCATTTTCCTGATCAACAAAATCAAAAATCGAACGATAGAGGAATTCACTTTCGTCGATACCCAGCATTTCCATCATGGCGCGATTGGACTTCACCGTCACGCAGTTGAAGTCGATCACCCAGATACCCTCCCCGGCCGTATCGAACAGGGTGCGCAAGAAGGCTTCACTTTTCTTTAGCGCCAGCTCGGCGTATTTTTTCTCGGAAACATCGAGTAGCACGCCAATAATCGCCGGGCGGCCTTCGAACTTGGAAACCATGCCCAGCGCATCGACCTCAAGAGCGCTCCCATCCTTGCGAAGCAGGCGGCAGGAGTAATGAATCCGGCTGACCTCACCCCCCAGGCGTTTCTGGATATTTTCCGCCACCATGGCGCGATCATCGGGATGCACCCATTGCATCATCGGCGCGCCGATAGTGTCGCTTTTCTCGCCCACCCGCTCCAGCAAATAGGGATTGGCATAGGCCACCTTGCCGTCCTGGAGAATGTAAAATCCGACCAGATCTTGCTCGACCAGAAGACGGAACCGGCCGTTGGCTGCCTGGGTTTCCTCCTGCGCCTTGATCCTTTCGGCAATTTCGCAACGCAAGGCATTCTGGTGGCTTTCCACGGCATCCCGCATGGCCGCAAAGTTTTTTACCATGCCGCCGATTTCGTCGGCCCGTGCCGCCGGTAGCGGATAGCGGTAATTCCCGCCGGCCAGCGCCAAGGACGCCCGTGCCAACGTGCCGATGGGGCGCCGGATGACGATCTCGAGAACAACGCCGAGCGCCACGATGAATACGCCCAGCATCCCGCCCAACACCCAAACCAAAATCAACTGGTTACTCTTGAACTCCCGGTTGATGCGTCCGTGGTCGACCTTGACGCGGATCGTTCCGATGAGTTCTCCATCGATCATAATGTGATGGAGATAGGCATCCACGTCGCCTTCGGGGAGAGTTTTATCGGTGGCAAATTGATAGAGCTTGCGGCCAGTTGAATCGCTGAGCAGCAATTCTCGCCAGTCCTGATTCTTCTTGCGCAGTTCCTCAAGCAAATCACGGATTTCGTCGATGCGGTGCGCCAGTACCATGGGGATAAGCCCCTCCCCGACGCTATCGAGTTGCTTGCCGAGCATCTGGTCATAAAACTGGTTGTGATACTCGACCGAACGCGGCAACCAGTCCTGGCTGATAAAGAGAAACAATGCCGCCACCAGCACGAACAACGGCAAAAATAGTTTTAGCCGTAGCGACGACATGCCAGGGGAGAATATAGAGTTAAAGAAAGAAGCGATACGGCGCTTAACCGCACACGAACTTCAGGATATCGTCATCTACGCTCCCCGTCACCACCGAATTATCGTCCTGGCCAACCAGGCGCTGCTTGCTGATGGAAGTGCCGTCTTCCCGTTGCGCTTCGCTGCTGAGTACGACGATGGTGCGTTTTGCACAGTCAACCCGCTGTTCCATCACCATGTATTTGACGTTGTTCCGACCGACCTTGAGTTCTCCGGAATCGGCCACCACATGCCGGCTGGTAAAGGCGATCACAGGCTTGTCGCCCTTGATACTGCCTTTGTCGACTTCACGGGTGTTGTCGCTGATCCGAGATACTTCCACCCACTCGGCGGCATTTGAAAAAGTGGCAATACCGACCAAAAAAAATATGGCTAAGACGCGCATCGTTTTTACTCCATGTATGGCAACCGTTAACTGGCGCAGCTTTTAATTTTAACACCCCTTACGCTACATCAGAAGATTCTGAAGTTCCGTATAGACGATCTCATTCACGACGCCTCTTGCTCACGTAACGAAATTTCACATTTCCCCTTCTTCTCCACCCCGTTCTTCCTGCTGTAGCGCCCACATGTGGGTGTAAACGCCGTTCATAGCGAGCAATTCGCGGTGTGTTCCGCGTTCGATGATGCGTCCATGTTCCATCACCAGGATTTGGTCGGCGTCGACGATGGTCGACAACCGGTGCGCAATCACCAGGGTGGTGCGGTTTTCCGCGATACAGCGCAATTCCGCTTGGATGGCCTTTTCCGACTTGGAATCGAGCGCTGAAGTCGCCTCGTCGAAAATCAGGATGTGCGGATTCTTGAGAATGGCGCGCGCAATCGCTACGCGCTGCTTCTCCCCGCCGGAAAGTTTCAGCCCGCGCTCGCCGACGGTCGTTTCATATCCGTTGGGCAGACTTTCGATGAACTCATGGATGTGGGCGGACTGGGCTGCAGCGCGGATATCCTCATCGCTGGCGGAGGGACGTCCATAGGCGATGTTGTAGTGTATCGTGTCATTGAACAGCACGGTATCCTGAGGGACGATGCCGATGGTCGCACGCAGGCTGGCTTGCGTCACTTGGCGCAACTCCTGATCGTCGATATAGATGGCGCCGCCGCTCACGTCATAGAAGCGGAACAATAGCCGCGAGAGCGTCGATTTCCCCGCCCCGCTCGCCCCCACTACCGCCACCGTCTTGCCCGGCGGCACCTCGAAGCTGACCTCATAAAGAATTTGCCGGTTCGACTCGTAACTGAAGCTTACATTTTCAAAACGTATCGCCCCCTGTTTCACCGCCAGATCAGGTGCTCCCAGCACGTCGCAGATCTCCGCCTGGCGCTCGATAAGGCTAAACATTTTTTCCATGTCGGCCAGAGAATGCTTGATTTCGCGGTACACGAAGCCGAGGAAATGCAAGGGCAGGTAAAGTTGGATCATGTAGGCATTGACCAGCACCAGATCGCCCAGCGTCATAGTGCCTTCTACCACGCCCTGTGCCGCGAGGATCATCAGGACCGTCACGCCAGTCGCAACGATCAGGCTCTGCCCGGCATTCAATGCCGCCAGAGAGGTCTGGTTGCGCACGGCAGCCTGCTCCCAGGTTTGCAGACTTTCATCGTAGCGGCGCGTCTCGTATTCCTCGTTGCTGAAATACTTGACCGTCTCATAGTTGAGCAGGCTGTCGATTGCGCGGGTGTTGGCCTTGGAATCCATGTCGTTCATGGTGCGGCGGAACACCATCCGCCATTCCGTGATCGCCAGGGTAAACACCACGTAAATCACCAGCGTTACCAAAACCACGGCGAGAAAGCGCCAGTTGTACCTAGTCGCCAGAATGGCGGTAACGAGAAAAATTTCCACCAACGTCGGCATGATGTTGAACAACATGAAGTTGAGCAAAAAACCGATACCGCGCGTGCCACGCTCGATATCACGGGAAATCCCGCCGGTCTGGCGCTCCAGATGAAAACGCAAAGCCAGATTATGGAGATGGCGAAACACCTGCAAAGCGACCCGCCGAATAGCACGCTGCATCACCTTGGCAAACACCGCGTCGCGCAATTCCCCGAACAGCGTGCTACAAAAGCGCAGCACGCCATAGCCCACCAGCAAAGCAAGAGGCAGGACCAGTTGGACTTGCCCGGGGCCAAGATTGTCGACGATGTCCTTGAGTACCAGCGGCACTGCGACGTTGGCGAGTTTGGCAAGAACCAGGAGAAGCAGCGCCAGCACTACCCGCCAGCGGAATTCCCAAAGGTAAGGAAGCAGGGTACGGATGGTTTTTAGGTCGTTACGGTTGGTTGGCGCTGGGCCGCGGTGTGTCATGCGCATCAGAGCTAAGTTCGCAGGGCTACGGAAAAATGATGGAAGGATGAAGCAAGCGCGTCAAAGCTCGACACCCACTACTGAAATCGCACTTTTAAGGTGCCGCCGAGACCGCTTGGTCAAGCACATCCACGACCGGTGGCTCGACGCCTTCCAATTGCACGCCTTCGATCAAGGCAAAGCGACGACTGATCTTTTGGCTGGTGATGTGCACGTCCTCGGCATCCTGATGAGCGAGGCGTATATGATCCGCGAGCTTTTTCATGCGCGCGTCGAATCTTTCGAACTCCTTGCCAAGCTTGCCTAGGGAGTCCTTGATGATGTGCACCTGCTTACGCGTTTCGACATCCTTCAGCACCGCACGCGCAGTATTGAGAATAGCCATCAAGGTCGTCGGAGAAACAATCCACACCCGCTTCTGCATGGCATAGTCGACCACTGCCGCATGATAACCGTGAATCTCCGCAAACACTGCTTCGGCGGGCACGAACATTACGGCACCATCGCTGGTTTCGTTGGCAATAATGTATTTTGCGGCTATATCGTCGATGTGCTTCTTGATGTCAGCCTTGAACTGCCGCTGCGCCAAGACTCGATCCTTCTCCGAAATGTCCTGCGCAAACATGCGATGATAATTTTCCATGGGGAACTTGGAATCGACCGCCACATTGCCGGTCGGCTCGGGAAGAAATAGCAGGCAGTCGGCACGGCTACCGTTGGAAAGAGTATGTTGAAACGCGAAAGCCGATGGCGGAAGAATATTGCGCACCAGCGCTTCCAATTGCACTTCCCCAAATGCCCCGCGTGAGCGCTTGTCGCCGAGTAGTTCCTGCAAACTGACCATATTGGTCGTCAAACCGTCGATTTTCTTTTGCGCCTCGTCTATCGTCGCCAGACGGGCCATCACATTTGCGAAAGTTTCGTTGGTTTTTTTGAACCCCTCTTCCAACCGTTCGTTAACTTTTCCGCTGATCTCAGACAACCTTCCATCAACCGTTTCCGTCAATTTCTCTATCGCCGCAGAAATTTGCTGAGTATGAGTATGCATGGTGTTCTGAATCAATTCCTGCTGGGCTCGCCCCTGTTCAGAGAGGGTTTGCATGGTTTTTTCGACAACTTCGTTGCGCATCGAGTCCTGTTTGGTTTGTAACGACAGCGTCAATTCTGAAAGCTGGGTCTGCATGGAAAGAATTAATTCCGTCAGTTGGCTCTGTAACGACAACGTCAACTCAGTAAGCTGTGTCCGAGTCGATTCGCGGGTCTGTGCCAACCCTTCCACCATCGCGGTATTCAGGGCATCCAACGTATCCCGAGTGAATTTCAGTTCCTGTGCAACCATTGAACGTAGGCGTTCGGAGTTTTCTGCAAGTATGGTCCCCAGTCGATCTCCTTGCCCAGTCAACCCCTGATGAAGATCGCCAAGCATCGCACGATGCTTCTCCTCCAGAATAAACGCAATATCGTCAGGAAATTGGGATTGCGCACGGGCCAGATGATTAACCCGCAAAACCACCCAGATAAACGCAAGAAGAATAAACAGCGCAACAACGCTGACCAGAATCTCAACCATCAATCAAACTCCGAACTCGGGAAACGAGAGAAGTATAACGGAAACAAAAACCTATTAGTTGAAACTCAACCGATACGGAAGAACGAAGGAGGGTAAGTGCGCAACACGCCCACGGTAGCCATGTTAGGCGGGCTGCTGTAGGGTGTCGCCCCGCAACGGCAGGAGCGAATCGATCTGATTATTGAGGCAGGTCGGTAGCCTCTGCAAGGTATCGCGCAGCCAGGCGGCTGGATCGAGGCCATTGAGCTTGGCGGTGGAGAGCAGGGTCTGAATCGCGGCGGCACGTTTACCGGCGCGTTCGGAGCCGGCGAACAACCAGTTCTTTTTACCCAGCGCGATGGGCCGGATGGCGTTTTCCACCGGGTTGTTGTCGATCGGCAGGCGTCCGTCGTCGGCATAGCGGCTCAAGGCGCTCCAGCGCTTCAAGGTGTAGTCGATGGGACGGGCGGTGCCGCCGCCATTGGCGACGCTCACGCGGGTTTTGAGCAGCCAGGCATGCAGGGCGTCGAGCAGGGGCTGCGCCCGTTCGCGGCGCAATTCGGTGCGCGCTTCGCTGTCCAGGCCTTTGCCTTGTTGTTCGAAGGCGTACAGTGCAGCGATCCGTGCCAGGGCTTCCTGGGCGATCGGATTGGCCTGTGCCGCATTGAGGTCGAAGAATTTCCGCCGGGCGTGGGCGAGGCACCCCAGTTCAATCACGCCATCGGCGAACAGGGCTTTGTAACCGGCGTAGTCGTCCACCATGAGATGGCCCCGCCATCCGTCGAGGAATTCCCGAACATGCCGTCCGGCGCGGCTTTCCCGGTAGTCGAAGACGACAATGGGCGGCCCGGTTTCCAGGACGTTGCTGCGGTAGGCCCACAGGTAGGCGCGCTTGGTCTTGCCGTTGCCGGGATCAAGCTGTGCGACCGGCGTTTCGTCGGCATGTGTCAATGCCGATTTAAAACTGATACAGATTTCGTACGAATGCCGATTTAAAACTGATACACCACCCTTGCATTGCCCTGCCGTTTACATTGCCTGAGAAAGCTCTTGTTTACCCCTTACCATGCCCGACGCCCGTTGATGTTTTAACCGGAAGCTCTCGCCGGCAATCGGCACGATGCGCGCGTGATGCAGCAGGCGATCCAGCAGCGCGGCGGTGAGCGTCGCATCCTGGGCGAAGGTCGCATCCCACTGGCCGAACGGCAGGTTGCTGGTCACGATCAAGCTACCTTTTTCATAGCGTGCTGCAATCACCTGGAAGAACAGGTTGGCTTGCTCCCGATTCATGGGCAGGTAGCCGATCTCGTCAATAATCAGCAAGCGGTAAGCATTGATCGCCCGATGCATGACGGCCTTCAACTGATTCTGCGTGTGTGCGGTAATCAGCGTCAGCAACAGGTCTGCCGCCGTGGTGAAGCGGGTCTTGAGCCAGCCTGCGCCGCCCGGTAACCCAAGGCTATCGCCAGGTGGGTCTTGCCCACCCCGCTTGGCCCGATGAGTACGACATTCTCGTTACGCTCCACAAAGCCCAGTCCCGCCAGTTCCTCGATCTGGCTGCGCTTTACGCCTTGGGCAAATTCATAGTCGAACTCGTCCAGCGTCTTGATCGCCGGGAATCCCGCCAGGCGCGTGAACATGCTCTGCTTCCTGACGTTTCGTCCGGTAGCTTCCATCTTGAGCAGGTCTTCCAGGAAGTCGCTGTACGCGGTTTCCTGTTGTGCCGCCTGCTGCGCCGCAGCCGGATATCCCTGCGCCACGAACGGCAGGTTCAGCGATTCGCATAGCGCCAGCATTCTTTCGTGTTGGAGGTTCATGTCGTCATCTCCATCGCTGTGCGAATATGCTCCAGGAGGCCCTCGTATACCGCCAGCGGGTGTTGTGCCGGCGTTTCCTGTGCAATCCGCTCGATGACCGCCACCGGACGTGTCGATGCCGCTACGTCCGTTTCAGTTTGTGGTCGTGCCGCCCGGATGTCTCCGCGCCACGGCGCTGGTATGCCCTGCAGGCGTTCCTCCAACAGCCGTGCGGCGGGGCGCACTTGCGTGGTGCCGTGGATGCGCTCGTTGGCCACGTCTTTTAGCCAGCGCCGCACTTCGGTATTGGCGGTGACCGCATCCAGAGTGAGTCCGGCTTGCTTGAGCCGCGCAACCAGTGGAACGTAAAAAGAGCGGCGCAGATAGCCGTTGAAGCGCTCGACCTTGCCCTTGGTTTTGGCTCGATATGGCCGGCACAGCTTGATCACGAAACCGCAGTGGCGCGCATAGTCGAGAAACCCGGCGTGGAAGCGATGCGCGCCTTCGCCGGACGCGTCGCGTTCCAGCACCACGGTCTTCATGTTGTCGTACAACGCTCGTTGCGGGATGCCGCCGAAATAGTCGAAAGCATGGTTGTGGCATTCGATCAGCGTTTCGACTTTCATGTCGGTGACGAACTCGACAAAGCTTGCACG
>JAGXQV010000090.1 GCA_018336195.1 Sulfuricella sp.
CACCCATCACCCATCACCCATCACCCATCACCCATCACCCATCACCCATCACCCATCACCCTGTGTCCACCCTCTTCGTCTCCGACCTCCACCTATGCCCGGAACGGCCCGCCGTCACGGCGCTGTTCCAGCGCTTCCTGACCGATACGGCCAGTTCAGCCAGCGCGCTCTACATCCTTGGCGATCTCTTTGAATACTGGGCCGGCGACGACGATCTCGACGATCCGCATCACGCCGCCGTCGCCGCCGCACTGGCGAAAACCGCCGACACCGGCACCGCCATTTACCTCCTGCACGGCAACCGCGATTTCCTGCTTGGCGCAGGCTTCGCCCGCGCCAGCCGGGTAAACCTCCTCGGCGACCCGACCCCCATCGACCTGTACCGCACCCCCACCCTGCTCAGCCACGGCGACACGCTGTGCAGCGACGACCGCGACTACCTCGCGCTGCGCGAGAAAATCCGCACCCCCGCGTGGATCGCCGCTTTCCTCGCCCAACCGCTGGCGCAGCGCAAGGCGCAGATTGAGCAGATGCGCCGCCACAGTGAGCAGGAAAAGCAGCGCAAGGAATACGCCCTCATGGACGCCAATCCCGAGGCTGTCACAACCGCGCTGCGCAATCACCAGTGCCGGCGCCTGATCCACGGCCACACCCATCGCCCCGCCCGCCACTTCCATGACGTGGACGGACAAAGCTGCGAACGCTGGGTGCTCCCCGCCTGGGAAGAAGACGGCGGCTATCTGCATTGCGACGCCGGCGGCTGCAATGCCGTCCGCATTGCAGGATAAATTCGGTTAGAATTGGCAGCCATGACCATCGTTGCTGTCTTCAATCAAAAAGGCGGAGTGGGAAAGACCACCACCGCTCTCAATCTTGCCGCTGCCCTGGCCCAACGCAACCGCGAAACCTACGGCGTCGACCTCGACCCGCAGGCACAGTTCAGCAGCATCACCGGCGTCCCCGCCGAATCCAGCGACGATACGGTGTTCAGCCTGTTCCAGCGCAACCGCCCGCTCCACGAACTGGTGCGCGAAGCGGGGTGCGGCATCGGCATGATCCCCTCCCACATCGAGCTATCCAAGGTCGATACCCTGTACGGCAAGGGCTACAACGTCATCAACCGCCTCAACAGTGCCCTCCAGGCCGACAAAATCGGCGAAGGCAGCACCGTGGTGGTGGATTGCTGCCCCCTGATCGGCGTGCTCTCCCTTAATGCGATCTTCGCCTGCCATTGCCTGATCGTCCCGATCTCGGCAGACTACCTCTCGACCAAGGGGGCGATCCAGATCGAAAAGACCTTGAAAGCCCTGGAACAGGTACTCAAGCGCCGCGTCCAGCGCCGCTACCTGCTCACCCGCTTCGATTCGCGACGCCGCATGGCGTGGGACGTGCTGCGCATGGTCGAGGAAAAGTTCGGCGCGGAAGTGTGCCGCACCCGCATCGCCGAAAACGTCAGCCTTGCCGAAAGCCCCGCCCTCAACAAAACCGTGTTCGAACACGCCCCCACCAGCCGCGGCGCCCACGACTACGACGCCCTGCTCGACGAATTGCTGGAAGATGGGTTTATCGAGTAGTAGCCGGGCATCCGGCTAGATAGAAGGGAACCACGCAGCGCGTTGCAGCAAGCTGCTTTCCGCTGACCCGCCAGCGGTGATGAGTGCGGCCAGACGGTCTTAACGCGGACTGAAACGAATGACCGACACTCGAACCTAGCGCGCGACCAATTTGCCGGAAACGATTTTCACCTTGTCGCCCACGGCAAAGGGCGGTTCCTTGCTCTTCACCAGGGTAGTGGTTTCGCCGCTATCCATCTTCACCTGGATTTCATACTGGGTAGTCGCACGCGCTTTTTTCTCGACCTGATGGCCGGCATAGGCGCCGCCCGCAACGCCGGCCACCGTCGCGATGTCCTTGCCCGTGCCACCGCCGATCTGGTGCCCGAGCAAGCCACCAGCAACTCCGCCGGCGACGATACCCAAGCCGGTGCCTTCACCTTCCTTCTCGACTTTCCTGATCTTGGTGATGGTGCCGCAATTGCCGCAGGATGTGGCCCCTGCATCGGCGGCCGTGCACGGCACGCTACCGCCCAGCAGCATTAGGGCAGCCACGGTGGAAACGCTAACACGCCAAGTCTTACCGAATGAAATCATGATCGCACCTCCTCAGTAGACCGCCGGGAAGCAGCGGCAAGATCATGCTATTCCCGGCACGCCGTTTAGGCAAGGCATGTTGGCGACGCGCGTAAAACCGCGCGTCCTTACATCATTCCCACTCGATGGTGCCGGGCGGCTTGCCGGTGATGTCGTAAGTAACCCGGTTGATGCCGCGGATCTCGTTGATGATACGATTGGAGACCTTGGCCAGCAGGGTATAGGGCAGTTCCGCCCAGTGCGCGGTCATGAAGTCGGAAGTCTGCACGGCGCGTAACGCGACCACGTAATCATAGGTACGCCCGTCACCCATCACGCCCACGGCCTTGACCGGGAGGAACACCGCGAAGGCTTGCGAGGTTTTTTCATACCAGCCGGCGGCGCGCAGTTCTTCGATGAAGATATGGTCGGCACGGCGCAACAGATCGGCATATTCGCGTTTCACTTCGCCGAGAATACGTACACCCAGGCCGGGGCCGGGGAAGGGATGGCGGTACACCATGTCGTGCGGCAGCCCCAGAGCGACGCCGAGTTCGCGCACTTCGTCCTTGAACAGTTCGCGCAGGGGCTCCAGCAGCTTGAGATGGAGGGTATCGGGCAGGCCGCCGACGTTGTGATGCGATTTGATGGTGTGGGCCTTCTTGGTCTTGCTGCTGGCCGATTCGATCACGTCGGGGTAAATGGTGCCCTGCGCCAGCCATTTGGCGTTGGGCAGCTTGGCCGATTCGGCCTGGAAAACTTCGACGAATTCGCGCCCGATGATCTTGCGCTTCTGTTCCGGGTCGGTGACGCCAGTCAAATGTTTCATGAATGCGGTGCTGGCATCGACATGGATGACCTTCACGCCGAGATTCTTGGCGAAGGTATCCATCACTTGTTCGGCTTCATTGAGGCGCAGCAGGCCGTTATCCACGAACACGCAAGTAAGCTGCGTACCGATGGCGCGATGCAGCAGCGCCGCCACCACCGACGAATCGACACCACCGGAGAGGCCCAGGATCACTTCGTCGGAGCCGACTTCGGAGCGGATTTTGCCGATGGCTTCTTCGACGTAATCGGGCATGTTCCAGTCCGATCCGCAGTTGCAGATGTCGTGCACAAAGCGGGCGAGGATCGCCTTGCCCTGCATGGTGTGGGTAACTTCGGGGTGGAACTGGAGGGCGTAGAACTTGCGCGCTTCGTCGGCCATGCCGGCGATGGGGGTGGCGGCGTTTTCGCAAATCGCCTTGAAACCGGGCGGCATGGTCGTCACTTTGTCGCCGTGGCTCATCCAGACGTCGAGCCAGGCTGCACCGCTGTCTTCCAGCCTATCCTGGATGTCTTTCAGCAATGCCGTATGACCATGAGCGCGCACTTCGGCGTAGCCAAATTCGCGCTTGGCGGCGTTTTCCACCTTGCCGCCCAGTTGTGCGGCCATGGTTTGCATCCCGTAGCAGATGCCCAGCACCGGCACGCCGAGACTGAACACCACGTCCGGGGCGCGCGGGGTTTCTTCCTCGTACACCGACGAAGGGCCACCGGAAAGAATGATGCCCTGCGGGTTGAAGTCGCGGATGAACTGTTCGCTGACATCGTAGGGATGAAGTTCGCAATAAACGCTGCATTCGCGCACGCGGCGGGCGATCAGTTGGGTGTATTGGGAACCGAAGTCGAGGATGAGGATTTTCTGGTGGCTCATGTCTGTATGCCCCGCATAAAATGAAGAAGGGGCGCCATTGGGCGCCCCTGTCTTCAGGATGGATTAGTCAACGTGATAGTTTGGCGCTTCCTTGGTGATCTGCACGTCATGAACGTGAGATTCGCGGATGCCGGCGCTGCTGATTTCGACGAATTCGGCTTTGGCGTGGACTTCGTCGATGGTCTTGCAGCCGAGGTAGCCCATGCTGGAGCGCAGGCCGCCCATCAACTGATGGATCACCGTCAGCACGCTGCCCTTGTAGGGTACACGACCCTCGATACCTTCCGGCACCAGCTTGTCGGCATTGGCTTCGTTGTCCTGGAAGTAGCGGTCCTTGGAACCCTGCTGCATGGCGCCGAGGCTGCCCATGCCGCGATAGGACTTGTAGGAACGGCCTTGAAACAGCTCGATCTCGCCCGGTGCCTCTTCGGTGCCGCCGAACAAGCCGCCCAGCATCACGGAATTGGCGCCTGCCGCGATGGCCTTGGCGATATCACCGGAATAACGGATGCCGCCGTCGCCGATCAGCGGCACGCCGGTGCCTTCAAGCGCCTTGGCGACGTTTTCGATAGCGGTGATTTGTGGTACGCCGACACCGGCAACGATACGGGTGGTGCAGATCGAGCCGGGACCAATACCCACCTTGACCGCATCCGCACCATGATCCATCAGGGCGCGTGCGGCATCGCCGGTAGCGATGTTGCCGCCGATCACCTGGACTTGCGGGAAATTCTTCTTCACCCATTGCACGCGGCTCAGCACGCCTTGCGAATGGCCGTGGGCGGTATCCACCACGATTACGTCGACACCGGCTTCGGCCAGTTTCTCGACGCGCTCTTCGGTACCCTCGCCGACGCCGACTGCCGCACCGGCACGCAGACGACCCTGCTGATCCTTACAGGCCAGCGGATGTTCGGTGGATTTCTGGATATCCTTGACGGTGACCAGACCTTTCAGTTCGAAAGCTTCGTTGACCACCAGCACCCGCTCCAGGCGGTATTGGTGCATCAGGGCCATGGCTTCTTCGCGGCTCGCCCCTTCCTTGACGACCACCAGCTTGTCGCGCTGGGTCATGATGTTGCCGATGGGCTGGTCGTAATTGGTTTCGAAACGCAGGTCGCGGTTGGTGACAATGCCCACCACCTTGCCGCCGTCCACCACCGGCAGGCCGGAGATACGATGCTGGCGGGTCAGAATCAGCACGTCGCGCACCGTCATGCTCGGGGAAATGGTGATGGGGTCTTTCACCACGCCGCTTTCGAAGCGCTTCACCTGGGATACCTGGGCGGCCTGTTGGGCGGCGGTCATGTTCTTGTGGATGATCCCGACGCCACCTTCCTGCGCCAGGGCAATCGCCAGGCGGGCTTCGGTGACGGTATCCATCGCCGCCGACACCAGCGGGATATTGACGGTAATCTCGCGCGTCAGGCGGGTTGCCAGACTAACTTCACGGGGGAGAATATTGGAGTGCGCGGGAACGAGAAGGACATCGTCGAAGGTCAGCGCTTTTTGCAGAACACGCATTGGGTACACCTCTCAAGCAAAGCGGCATTATACCAAAACACGACGATTTGACGAATGCACTACCAAGGGATATTTTCCGGTTAGCAACCGGAAGCTCCCAAAAACATGTTCTATTATGAGGTTTTATCATGAAAGCCTGGCGCTGCATCGTGTGCGAATACATTTACGACCAAACGGTCGGAGAACCCCACGACGGCATTCCGGCAGGCACCCGCTGGGAAGACGTACCGAGCACCTGGAAGTGTCCGGATTGCGGAATTCCCAAGGCAGATTTCGTGATGACGGAAATTCCGGCCCAGTAATTTTTGGCGCAAATCTCCATCTTGCCTTGACAACTTTTACCGCTTACCGCATCATTTAGACACAATCTAAATTTATCGCTCTACCCTCAAATTAATAGGAGATCAATTATGGCCGTACTGGTTGGCAAACCCGCTCCCGATTTCACCGCTAAAGCCGTGATGGGCGACAACAGCATCAACGAAAGCTTCAACTTCAAGGCCCATACCAAGGACAAGTACGCGGTGCTATTCTTTTATCCGCTCGACTTCACCTTCGTGTGCCCCTCGGAAATCCTGGCTTTCGACCATCGCCTCAAGGAATTCCAGGACCGCAATACTGAAGTTATCGCGGTCAGCGTCGACTCCCAGTTCACCCACCTGGCGTGGAAAAACACCCCGATCAACAATGGCGGTCTGGGACAGGTGAAGTTCCCGATGGTGGCAGACCTGTCCAAGTCGATTTCCCGCGACTACGACGTGCTGCTAGGCGAATCGGTATCCCTGCGCGGCTCCTTCCTGATCGACAAGAACGGCGTCGTCCAGCACCAGGTCGTCAACAACCTGCCGCTGGGGCGCAACATCGACGAAATGATCCGCATGGTGGACGCCCTTCAATTCACCGAGCAGCACGGCGAAGTCTGCCCGGCTGGCTGGAACAAGGGCAAGGCCGGGATGCAGGCATCCCCGGAAGGCGTGGCCGACTACCTGTCCAAGCACGCCGGCGAACTGTAATCGGTAATCTTTAAAGGAAGCCGGAAACGGCTTTCCGAAGCGGTGAAATCAGGCGACTCCGGTCGCCTGATCCTTTTGGGAATCGCCCTTGCCTTCCGCAGCGCGCTTCTTGCGCACTTCCTTGGGGTCGGCAATCAGGGGCCGGTAGATTTCGATACGATCCTTGTCGCGCAGGCCGGCACCGAGGGTCGCGGCTTTGCCGTAAATGCCGACCTGCAAATGCGCCGGATCAAGTTCGGGGAGTTTCTTCAAAATACCCGACTGCTCGATGGCCTCGGCCACCGTGGCATCCGCACCGACACGCACCTGCAGCAGCGTCTGTCGATGCGGCAACGCATAAGCCACTTCGACCGTGATGTCGTCAGTCATGATTCGCCGTAGATTTCTTCGGCGCGTTTAACGAAAGCATCGACAAAGGAATTGGCGATGTAGTCGAAAACCGGGCTGACCAGTTTTTCCAGGATCTTGCTCGAAAACGAATATTGCAGCTTGAATTCGATCTTGCAGGCATCCTCGCGTAGCGCAATAAAGCGGAAACTGCCTTCCAGATGACTGAACGGGCCTTCCTTGAGGCGCATGGTAATCAGTTGCGCTGCCTGATGGGTATTTTCCGTGGTGAAGGACTGCTTGAGACCGCGGTAGTCGATACGCACCGTGGCCACCACTGTTCCGCCCTCGGGACGCTGCACCACAGTCCCGCCGCACCACGGCAGAAACCGCGGATAGTCCTCGACCCGCTCCACCAGATCATACATTTGCTGCGCAGAATACCCGACCAATACTGATTTCTCGACCAACATACCGCGTCCGTGCCCTCCCTCAAAAGCTGCTAGAATAGCGCATTTTAAGCCCTGCACGCCGTCCATGAGCATTGCCCAGAACAAGAAAGCCTTCCATGACTACTTCATCGAAGAGAAGTACGAAGCCGGCATCGTGCTGGAAGGCTGGGAAGTCAAGGCCATCCGTGCCGCTCGCGCGCAACTCAAGGAAGCCTACGTCATCATCCGCAGCGGCGAGCTGTTTCTGATCGGTTGCCACATCAGCCCGCTCCCCACCGCCTCCACCCACATCACCCCCGACCCGGTGCGCACTCGCAAGTTGCTCCTCCACAGCGAGGAAATCAGCAAGCTGATCGGCAAGGTGGAACGCGCCGGCTACACCCTGGTGCCGCTCGACCTGCATTACACGCGAGGCCGCATCAAGCTGGAAATCGGCCTGGCCAAGGGCAAGAAGCAGCACGACAAGCGCGAAGCCGAGAAGGACCGCGAATGGCTGCGCGAGAAACAACGGCTGGTCCGCGACAAGCGATGAAAATCTTCGGCTTCGCCGGCTATTCCGGGGCCGGCAAAACCACCCTGATCGAAAAGCTGGTGCCGCTGTTCACCGCGCGCGGCCTGACGGTTTCGCTGATCAAGCAAACCCATCACGATTTCGACGTCGACCAGCCCGGCAAGGACTCCTGGCGCCATCGCCAAGCCGGTTGCCAGGAGGTGCTGGTGGCCTCAAACCGGCGCTGGGCGCTGATGCACGAGTTGCGCGGCGCGCCGGAACCCGCACTGGAAGATCATCTGGCCCGCCTGGCACCTTGCGACCTGACGCTGGTCGAAGGTTACAAGCAGGAAGCCATCCCCAAGCTGGAAGTGCATCGCGCCGCCAACGGCAAGCCATACCTCTTCCCGAATGACGCCCACATCGTCGCGCTGGCGGGAGACGCCCCCGGCGACAGCGGGCTGCCCTGTTACGCCCTCGACGCTACCGAGGAAATCGCCCACTTCATTTTGCGCCACACTGGTCTGAACTCATGAACGATACCCGTAAGCCCCTGCTCCCGGTTCACGAAGCACTCGCCTTGTTGCTGGAGAGCGCCGCGGCGCTCGACCAAAGCGACTCGATCGCCACCCACCAGGCATTGGGACGAGTCCTCGCCGCCCCCTTGTTTTCGAGCGTCGACGTCCCGCCGCTGGATAACAGCGCCATGGACGGCTATGCGGTACGGATGGCCGACCTGGCTACCGCCAAGCCATTGCGCGTCACCCAGCGCATCCCCGCCGGCACGGTGGGCCAGCCTCTCCAGCCCGGCACGGCGGCGCGCATTTTCACCGGTGCGCCGATCCCGGCAGGCTGCGACGCGGTGGTAATGCAGGAACATTGCCGGGTGGAAGGCGATACGGTAAATATCGAAAAGCCGCCTCGCCCCGGCGAAAACATCCGTCGCGCCGGCGAGGATATTCGCAGCGGCGCGCAAATCCTGCCGGCCGGCATCAAGCTTGGTCCGGCGGAAATGGGGCTGGCCGCGTCGGTCGGACTGGATAGCCTGCCGGTATACCGCAAGCTGCGGGTCGCGACCTTTTTCACCGGCGACGAAATCGTCATGCCCGGCAATCCCTTGCAACCCGGCCAAATCTATAACTCCAACCGTTTCCTGCTGGCCGGGTTCCTCGCCGCGCTGGGCTGCGAGGTCATCGACCTCGGCAATGTCCCCGACGATTTCGCCACCACGGTCACCACATTGAAACAGGCGGCCGCCCAGGCCGATCTGGTGTTGACCAGCGGCGGCGTATCGGTGGGCGAGGAAGACCACGTCAAGGCCGCAGTGGAAAGCATCGGCCAGATCGACCTGTGGAAAATCGCAGTCAAGCCCGGCAAACCCCTGGCCTTCGGCAGCGCCGCCGGAACCCCGTTCATCGGCCTGCCCGGCAACCCGGTATCGGCTTTCGTCACCTTCTGCATGTTCGTCCGCCCCTATATCCTGCGCCGCCAGGGCGTGACCGACATCGCCCCGCCCAGTTTCATGGTGCGCGCCGATTCCGCGTGGCCCAAGCCCGACCAGAAACGCCGCGAATTCCTGCGCGCCCGCATGACGACCGGGGAAGACGGCGGCCCCAGCGTGCAACTCCACCCGCACCAGGGCTCCGGTGTCTTGACTTCGTGCGCCTGGAGCGATGGGTTGATCGAGGTGGTCGATGCCACCCCATTCCAGCGCGGCGACCAAGTAAAATTCATTCCCTTTGCCGGACTGTTCGCATGATTACCCTGCTCTACTTCGCCCGACTCAGAGAATCGTTCGGTATGTCTTCCGAACAAATTGCCATATCGAAAGACGTCGCTAGCGCCGGCGCCTTGCTGGACTGGCTGCGCCGGCGCGGTGGGGCATGGAGCGAAGAACTCGCTCCCGGCAAACCGGTCCGGATAGCCATCAACCAAACCATGGTCGCTGCCGACGCCCCACTCGCCGACGGCGACGAAGTGGCCCTGTTTCCCCCTGTCACCGGTGGCTGACATGAGCGTACGGGTACAAAGCGAGGATTTCGACGTCGGCCTGGAGCTTCAGACCCTGCGCCGCGACAACCCAAAAATCGGGGCGCTCGCGTGTTTCGTCGGATTGGTCCGCGATCTCAGCGACGGTCAGTCCGTCTCGGCGATGACGCTGGAGCATTACCCCGGCATGACCGAAAAATCGCTCGACGAAATCGTCGCCCAAGCCCGCCAGCGCTGGGAGCTATTCGATGCATTGGTTATCCATCGCATCGGCCCGCTCCTGCCCACCGACCAGATCGTCATGGTTGCCGTGAGCAGCGCGCATCGCGGCGAAGCTTTCGCCGCCTGCGAGTTCATCATGGACTACCTGAAAACCAGCGCGCCCTTCTGGAAAAAAGAGCAAACCGAACAAGGGGAACACTGGGTAGACGCCCGCGAAAGCGACGATCAGGCCATGCAGCGCTGGGATTCGGCGGCATAACAATCGCTTGAAAAAAACCGCCATCTCCACTAAAGTTCAGCAGGCTCACGCCGATAAACAGTCAGAACCAGTGTTTCCCCGATCAATTCCGGGAAACCAATTGCACTACATTCCGAGGATGCCATCGTGAAAGTCGATAACAAACTAACGCCACTGGTCGGTAATTCCGTCAAGCCCGCCAAAGCGGGGGCCAGCAGTTCGACGGAAAAAACATCCGCCACTCCACAGGACAATGTCCAGATCGGCTCACATGCCGCCAAAGTTGAAGGTAGCTCGGCGCCTTTCGACAGGGCTCGCGTCGATGCCATCAAACAAGCCATCAGCGAAGGCCACTTCAAAGTCAATCCGGAAAAGATTGCCGACCGCTTGATCGCCAGCGCCAAAGAACTGGTTGCCGGCTAAGACTTGGTCCGGGGTGAACGCGAATCCTTCCCCACGTCATTCAGACTTCGCCTCCCTCGTCGCGGCGGAGTTTGATGAGATCGAAAAATTTTCTCAGATTCTCGAATCCGAGCAGCAAGCCTTAAAGCAAGGCGAGATCGACAAGCTTCCGGAAATTGCCCGCAGCAAATCCGAATATCTCGTCAAGCTCTCCCAACTCGGCAGCGCCAGGGACAATCACCTAAAGCTTAACGGCATCGGCACCGACGCCACATCATTAAAGCAATTCATTCAGCGCGAGGATCCGGGCAGCCACCTCAGTCTCCAGGAAAGCTGGGATAAATTGCTGGCTAGCGCAAAACGCGCCCAAGAGCTAAATCAACTCAACGGCGCCATGATCGAAACCCTGCTCAAGCATAACCAACAAGCGCTCGCCATTCTTCAAGACGCCGCGCAACAGAACGGTTTGTACGGGCCGGATGGGCATTCCCGTTCCATCGGCTCCGGCAGGCAACTGGGCAAAATCTGATCTTCCTGGTCCCGGTTTGCATCCTCTACCTTCAAGGACGGGAAAATAGAATGAACAAATTTTTGCCGATATTTGCCGCCATATTTCTGCTGAGTGCCGCTCCCACCCAGGTCATGGCCGCGTATAGCATGAAAATCACGGCATCCTTCCCGAAAGGTACCGCCGGGGAAAAACCGGCTGCCAAGTATCCCACTACCACCAAGACCTCGCCTTGCGACAACGCCACCGAACCCTCATTCGATGCGGTTCAGTTCACGGTTGCCTACGATGCCACCAACAGCAAGAAGGTTGTGGACCGCGACGTGTACCTGTTTCTTTTCAACCCGGAAGGCGCCAACCTACCCAAGTTTTTCGTATTGAAGAAAAACAACCTCGGCTCAAGCTTCAACATCCTGACGCGCAGTGACGTCGGCGCACTTTCGAAAACCGGTGACATTTACCTGCCCCGTCCGGAAAATACCAGCCCCGCGGGAACCGTCACCACCACCTTGATGGGCGACTCGATATCGCTACAGGCGGTAAATTCCGGGGTATGGCAACTGGTCGGCATCATCGCCGACAGCACCAGTGCCAAGCTGGATTTCGACGACCCGCGCACTTGGGACGCTTGGGACGTCGCAACGATAGTCCTGAGAAAGCCTTGGAACGGCGTAACCAAGCAGACCTGCGAATAAGCCGGCAACCCGAAAACCGGGTTGCCCTCACCACGCTACCGATCCAAACCCTTCTTACGCGCGCCGCCAGATCGTTCCCTGCGGCGTATCCTCCAGCACTATCCCGCCATCCAGCAAGTCCTTGCGGATACGGTCGGCCTCGGCGTAGTTCTTGGCTTTCTTGGCAGCGACCCGCTCGGCGATCAGCACTTCGATGCTTTCCGGCGTAAAGCTGGCTTCTCCCGCCCCGCCTTGCAGGAAGGCGCTGGGATCGCGCTGCAACAGGCCCAGCACCCCGCCCAGCGCTTTTAACAGCGCGGCACGTTGCTCATCGTTGGTCTTGTTGACCTCGTTGGCCAGGTCGAAGAGCACGGCAAGCGCCTCGGGCGTGGCGAAATCGTCGTCCATGGCATTCTTGAACGCAGCGGCATAGGGTTCGTGCCAGTCGATGCCGGCCAGGGATGACGGCGCCACGTTCTTCAGCGCCGTATAAAGGCGGGTCAACGCGCCCTTGGCGTCGTCGAGATGCTGGTCGGAATAGTTCAGCGGGCTACGGTAATGGGCGCGCAAAATAAAGAAACGCACCACTTCCGCATCGTATTTCTCCAGCACTTCGCGAATGGTGAAAAAGTTGCCCAGCGACTTCGACATCTTCTCGTTGTCGATGCGCACGAAGCCGTTGTGTATCCAGTAATTGACGTGCTGGTGGCCGTGCGTGCCCTCGCTCTGGGCGATTTCGTTTTCGTGGTGGGGGAACTGCAAGTCCGCGCCGCCGCCGTGGATATCGAAATGTTCGCCAAGCAGCGCATCGCTCATCACCGAGCACTCGATATGCCAACCCGGACGTCCCTTGCCCCACGGCGATTCCCAGGCCGGCTCGGCGGGCTTGGCGGATTTCCACAACACGAAATCGAGCGGATCGCGCTTGCCGTCCACCACTTCCACCCTCTCGCCGGCGCGCAGATCGTCGAGCGACTTGCCGGACAGCTTGCCGTAGCCCTGGAAATCGCGCACCGAATAGCACACGTCGCCGTTGCCCGCCACGTAGGCCAAGCTGTTCTTGATCAAGGTCTCGATCATCGCGATCATGCCCGCCACGTATTGGGTGGCGCGCGGTTCGTGGGTGGGCTTTTCCACCCCCAGCGCGGCGGCATCCTCGTCCATCGCCGCGATGAAGCGCCCGGTCAGCGCACCGATTTCCTCGCCGTTCTCGGCGGCGCGCTTGATGATCTTGTCGTCGATATCGGTGATGTTGCGCACGTAGGTCACGTCCAGCCCGGAGGCGCGGAACCAGCGCTGCACCATGTCGAACACCACCAGCACGCGGGCGTGGCCCAGATGGCAATAGTCGTAGACGGTCATGCCGCATACGTACATGCGGACCTTGCCGGGTTCGATGGGGATGAAGTCCTGCTTGGTGCGGGACAGGGTGTTATAGATTTTTTGCATGGCGGATCGCGATTCGAAACGGGGAGCGCGCCATTTTACAGGGGTCGTTGCGGCTTGTCGCGATTGGCGGCGGCGCCGGCATGGGAAGGCCGCCCAAGAGGCATGGACTATCCCGCCAATGCCGAGCTACGTCACAAGGCTACCGGCAACGGGCAAGACCTCACCCGGCGGCGCTTGCCGCCCGAGGGAAACGCCCGACAGAACAGCAGGACGTCGCGCAAGCGCGCTTTGCGCTTACGCTGCATGAGACTGGGTGAGGAAATACTGCTGCGCATCAATGATACTTGGCGATGAGGGTCAGCACGTCCTCGATGAATACCGCCTGGCAATACTTGTCGTCGGACTGGCGCACCTCGCAACGAGTCACCACGCAGTTGCGGTACATCTGGTGCAATTTGCGTTCCGCATCCGGCTGATCCCTGCCGGCAATCAGAATGCTTTCGACTTTTTGGCCGTCCCGTGTTTTTAACGAAAAATCATATTTTTGCATGACCGCCTCCGTAACAATTCATGGCGTTGCGCACCACTCTTATGATTTACTTCATAAATATTTTGCAACTTAATATTTATAAAGGATTAACGGCATAACGCCTAACTTTCTTTAATTTCATGCCATTTCAATTTGCGACACAGTACAATAACCGCCATTTCCGCTTCGCGAGAGACTTCCATGATCCTCATCCTGACCCCTGAAATTGGCTCAGACAGCCCGGAATTCCGTCAGCTCAGCGACCATCTGGCGTCCCTGCCGAAGATTCGCACCCGCGTGCACCAAGAGCACGGTCAGCAGCAGACCCTCACCGAAATCTACCTGATCGGCGACACCGCCTCGCTGGTCGTCGAGGACATGCAAAGCCTCCCCGGCGTCGAGCGCGTGGTAAGGATTTCCGAGGAATACCGGGTGCTGGGGCGGCATAAGGACGATCAACGCCCTACTCATTTCGACTACAACGGGGTACGTTTCGGCCAGGACACCCTCAACGTATTTGCCGGCCTGTGCGCAGTGGATACGCCCGAACACGTCGAGGCAATGATGAAAGCCCTGCGCGACAACGGTCAGGTCTGCACGCGGATGGGCGCCTACAAGCCGCGCACCAGCCCCTACGCCTTCCAGGGCCACGGCAAGGCGTGTCTGCCGTGGGTTTTCGAACTGGCGGGCAAGTACGGCATCAAGGTGATCGCCATGGAAATCACCCACGAGTCGCACCTCGACGAAATCCGTGAGGCACTGGAAAAAACCGGCCAACCCACCGGAGTGATGCTGCAGATCGGCACGCGCAACACCCAGAACTTCGAGCTATTGAAAATCGTCGGACGCCAGCAGGAATTGCCGGTGCTAATCAAGCGCGGCTTCGGCATCACCCTCGACGAATCGCTGAACGCCGCCGAATACCTGGCATCGGAAGGCAACCGCAAGGTGGTGTTCGGCCTGCGCGGCATGAAAACCAACATGGGCGACCCGCACCGCAACCTGGTCGATTTCGCCCATGTCCCGGTGGTCAAGCGCTTGACGCGGATGCCGGTATGCGTCGATCCCTCGCATTCGGTCGGCTCGCGCAATCGCGCCCCGGACGGCATCCTCGACATCATGCACGCCACCACGCAGGGCGTGATCACCGGAGCCAACATGATCCTGGTAGACTTCCACCCGGCGCCCGCCAAGGCGCTGGTGGACGGCCCGCAAGCCCTGCTGATGGAAGAGCTGCCGCTATTCCTGGAAGACGTGCGGATCGCCCGCGAGGCTTACCTGAAACGGGTGGCGCTGTACCGCGGAAAAGACTAAACCGGCCGGCACAGGCTGGCTATCCATAACAACTTATTCTAACTACTCATCAAGGGAAAACACTCATGCAAAAGCAACAAGCTGCCATCATCGGACTGGGACGGGTCGGCGCGGCCTTCCTCGACGAATTGCTGTGCCTCACCGGCAAGGGCGTCAAGGTCGCCTACGCCGTGGAAAAAAACAACACGCCGGGCAGAGCGCTGGCGGAAGCCGCCGGGGTGAAGATCCTGAGCATCGACGAACTGATCGCCCTCGGCGAAGCAGTCGATATCATTTTCGACTTGACCGGCATTGCCGAAGTACGCAAGGAACTGCGCGAAAAACTAGCCGCCTCGAACAACCGCAATACCGTGATTGCCCCGGAATCCATCGCCCATTTCATCTGGACGATCATGAGCGACACGCCGATTCCCGTCATCGAAGGACGCAAGACCGGTTATTGAGGCGCTTCACTGGGAGGGCCGCTTTAAACGGCCCTCCCCACCCGATTACCGCACCCCGTTTGGCATTACCTCTCAAGTCGTTTTCGAGAAGTGGCGAATCGCGCTGATCTCCTCCGCCGGGATGCCGAGCGACTCCAAAAAATCCTGATGGGCCTCCGGCGACATTTTTTCAAATTCGACGTGCCATTTCCGCATACCCTCCTCGCTCAGCCCCGTCGCGGCGAGCAGGGCGACCCAGCGCTCCTTGGTCATGGCGCGGCTATCCCGTAAGGCGTGTTCGTCGTTGAGCAACTTGGCGATTACCTGTTGCTGCTGACGCAGCCGGGCGATTTCCCGGTTCACCTCCAGCAGATGGCGCTCCAGCAGCGCGGCGGCCGAACCGCTATCGGCCTGCAGCAAATCGCCGATCACCTCCAGCGGCAGACCGGCGTCGCGGTAGATTTTTATCCGCTCCAGGCGCCGCACATCGCTCTCCGAATACAGGCGGTAATTGGCGGAACTGCGCCCGGAAGGCGACAGCAGTCCGATGGCGTCGTAATACAGCAAGGTGCTGCGGGACAGCTTGAACAATTTTCCGAGTTGACCGACGGTAAGCATTTTCGCGACCTCGTTGACGGGGAAGCCCACCGGGCTTCCCCGGTTCATCAACCCGCCACAGGGAGGGTCCTGACCTTCACGATCTCCTCGGCGGACAGATCGATCCATTCCAGAAAGGATTGGTGCTGCGCCGGGTAGCGCCGTTCGAATTCGGCGTGCCAGCGGCGCATCGCCGCTTCGTCCAGGCCGATGGCATGAAACAGTTCCACCCACTGCGCCCGGTTCATTTTCGTTTCACTCATGGATTTTCTCCTCAATTCGATAACGACCGCACCGTGCCGTCGGGAAGAGACTCTAAAGTGTGAAGCGATAGACGGGTCAAGCGGTCGGTACAACCCTGCGGCAGCGTTGCTAGGAGCCGGCTTGCCCGGACGTACCGCCCCCGAGCAAATCCCCGGCATCCGGCACCTGAAAGACGCCCTGTAGTTTCAGCAACTCATCGCGATGCAGGCGGGCGAGTACCGCGACTTTCTTCTCCCCTTCCGCGGTGAGGTGCACCTCCACCTCGCGCCGGTCAGCGGTACCCGACTCCCGGTGCACCAGCCCCAGTTTCTCGCAGCGCGACACCAGGGAAACCACGCCGTGATGGTGCGCTTGCAGCTTCTCGGCCAACTCGCCGATGGTCGCCCATTCCCTGCCCTGATAGCCCTTGATGTGCAACAGCAGCAGGTATTGGAGATGGGTCACCCCATGCTTGCGGGTCACGGTCTCGCTGAAGCGCAGGAAACGGCGCAACTGGTAGCGGAACTGGGAAAGCGTTTCGAATTCCCGCTTGTTGAGATTGTTTTTTTGCATGTGCCAATGCTACCGCCTTTCTTGCACCCCCTGCAATATCACGCTATGATAATATCACGTTGTGATATATTAGCTGTAACACTCTCAACACAACCTTTTTTGGAGGTGCATCATGGGAACATTGATGGAATTGCCGGTAATCGACGGCGAGGGCTACCTGGTGGAACCGCAGGACTGGAGCGAAGAAGTGGCGGAGGAATTCGCCCGCCAGGAAAAGCTTCAACTTACCGAGGATCACTGGGACGTGATCCGCTTCATGCGCGAGTATTACGACGAGCATCAGGTCATCCCGGATGCCCGCTACGTCATCAAGCACCTGTCGCCCCGCCTGGGTGCGGCGGCGCGCAACAAGCTGTTCGAAATGTTTCCCTACGGCTACGTCAAGCAGGCCTGCAAGGTCGCCGGGATGAAACGCCCGCGCGCCTGGAGCACGGGCTGAGCTAGCCCGGCATTTCCGCCGCCGACAACTCGCCCTTCTCCAGATGCCGCACCAGGTGGGCGGCATGGGCGGCGCGCTGGTCGTGGGTAACCATCACGATGGTTTTGCCGGTTTCGCGGTTGAGGCGGTCGAGCAGCCCCAGCACTTCCTCGGCGGACACCCGGTCGAGGTCGCCGGTGGGTTCGTCGGCGACGATCAGGGTGGGGTCGGTGACGATGGCGCGGGCAATCGCGACGCGCTGTTGCTGGCCGCCCGAAAGTTCCGCGGGGGTATGGCTGAGACGGTCGGAAAGCCCCACCATGTCGAGCGCCAACTCGGCGCGCTCGCGCCGCTCGCGGCGCGACAGCAGGGTAAGCAGGAGCGGCAGTTCGACGTTTTCCAGGGCGTCAAGCACCGGCATGAGGTTGTAGAACTGGAAGATAAAACCGATGTGCTGGGCGCGCCAGGCGGCCAATTCGCCTTCGCTCAAGCTGCCGATGTCCACCCCCGCCACCCTAAGGGTACCGCCGCTGGGCCGGTCGATACCGGCGATGAGATTCAACAGGGTGCTCTTCCCCGATCCGGACGGCCCCATCAGAGCAAGGAACTCCCCGGCGGCGATGTCGAAGCTGATGTCGGACAGCACCGCGATCGTCTGTCCGCCGCGCCGATAGGACTTGGCGACGTTGCGCAGGCTGACCAGCGGGTCGCTCACGGTTTCGCCGCCACGCTGACCTTCGCGCCGCTTTCCAGCTTGGCGGCGGGTTTCAGCACCACCTTGTCACCGGGCTTGACCTCGCCCAGTATGGCCTGGACTTCCCCGAGTTTCTCGCCGGGTTGTACCGGCACCGCCAGCGCAGCATCCTTCTCGGCGCGGAACAGCACCGTCTGTCCGCCCCGTTCCGCGAGCGTGTCAGGATTCACCGCCAGGCGCGGCTGACGTTCGGTTTCCTTGAGGGCGCGCTCCAGGAAAGCCACTTTGGCGCTCATTTCCGGGAGGATGCGCCGGTCGCTTTCGAGGAAGCGCACCTTGGCGATCACCGTCGCCTTGGCACGATCCACGGTCGGCACCAGGCGCGCCACTTCGCCGAGGAAACGGCTGCCCGGCAAGGCGTCGAGCTGGATTTCGCAGGGCTGGCCGGGCTTGACCTTGGCGAGGCTGGATTCGGAGACGTCGGCTTCGACTTCCAGGGTACCCATGTCGGCCATGGTCACCACCGCGCCCTTGGAATCGGCGGCGGCGGCAAAAGGCGTGATGACGTCGCCGACGTTGGCCTGCTTGGTGAGGATCACCCCATCGAAGGGCGCGCGGATCAACGTCGCGTCGAGCGCCACTTCGGCCTCACGCAACGCAGCCTGGCCGACCACGATGGCGGCGTTTTGCGCGTTGACTCCGGCACGCGCCTTGAGCAAACGCGCTTCCGCGCCATCCACCGCCGACTGGCTGATGAAGCCCTTGGCCAGCAGGTCGAGGGCGCGCCGGTATTCCTGTTCGGCGTTGTGCGCTTCGGCCTGCACCTGCTCCAGAGTCGCCCGCGCCAATTGAACATTGGCCCCCGCCCGGTCGCGTGCTGCCGTCACGTCGCGGTTTTCCAGGCGCGCCACCACCTCGCCGGCTTTCACCACGCTGCCTTCCCGCACTCCCAGCCATTCCAGGCGCCCGGTGGCCTTGGACGCCACCGCCGCCTTGCGCTGCGCCACCACGTAACCGGTGGCATTAAGCAAGGTCAGCGATTGCGAGGGATAGGCCAGCACCACGCTGGCGGTCTCCACCGCCAGCGGGCGGTTGCCACTCGCGACCAGCAGCCCGACGCCGCCCAGCACAACCGCCAGCGCAACCAGGTAAGGCCAGCGCCGGCGCGGGCTGGCGGCGTGCGCCGAACCGCGCTCGATATGCAATCTGGATAAATCGGTTTGAGCCACGGGCCACCTCGATTAAAATCAGTGTTTAGTTTTTAGTGTTGAGTGTTTAGTTGTGGTCGCCGCGCTAGGCGCGGCCTAGTTTGAAATCATGCGCAAAGCGCATTCCACAACTAAACACTAAACACTAAGCACTCACAACTTAAGTACTTAGCCAATCCCATAAAACTCAACTATAGCGGAAACCTATCCCATGCGCCCCAGCCAGCGACAACCCGACCAATTGCGCAACATCGTCATCACCCGCAACTACACCAAGCACGCCGAAGGCTCGGTGCTCATCGAGTTCGGCGACACCAAGGTGATCTGTACCGCCAGCGTCGAGGAAAAAGTGCCGCCCTTCCTGCGCGGCAAGGGCCAGGGCTGGACCACCGCCGAATACGGCATGCTGCCGCGCTCAACCGGCAGCCGCATGGACCGCGAAGCTGCCAGGGGCAAGCAATCCGGGCGCACCCAGGAAATCCAGCGCCTCATCGGGCGCTCGATGCGCGCCGTGGTGGACTTGAAAGCCTTGGGCGAACGCACCATCCATCTCGACTGCGACGTGATCCAGGCCGACGGCGGCACCCGCACCGCCAGCATCACCGGCGCGTTCATCGCGCTCCACGACGCGGTTACCCATCTCCTCGAGAAAAAACTGCTCGGCGTTTCGCCGATCCGCGATTTCGTCGCCGCCATCTCGGTGGGCGTCTATCAAGGCGTACCGGTGCTCGATCTCGATTACCTGGAAGATTCCGGCTGCGATACCGACATGAACATCGTCATGACCGGCAAGGGCGGTTTCGTGGAAATCCAGGGCACTGCCGAAGGCGCGCCGTTCACCCGCGGGGAAATGGATGCCATGTTGAATCTGGCGCAGAACGGCATCGCGCAGATTGTCGAAAAGCAGAAGGCGGCGCTGGGGATCGCTTGATCCCTATTTGGAGCGGATGAGGAGGCCGCAAGCCGTTATCCTTTGACCTACACTCCCTTCGTCACCTCATCCAGCCCAAGCGTGCGCAACAGCGGACAAGTCACCACGAACTCCGCGCCGCCGTCGCTATTGCCTACCGCGATCCTGCCGCCCATGCTTTTCTCGATAATCATTTTCGACATATACAAGCCGATGCCGGTCCCCATTTCCTTGGTCGAGAAATAGGGCTCGAAAATCTGGGCCATCACTTCCGGGGGAATCCCGCCGCCGTTGTCGCGTATCGTTACCTTGGCAGCGTCGCCATCCCGTTCGATACGGATGGCGATAAGCCCGTGCTCGACCTTATGCGCCAGAATCGCTTCCTTGGCGTTATTCAGGAGATTGAGTAAAACCTGGGCGTATTCATTTTCATACCCCAGTACTTCCAACTTGTCCGCCTCATCAAGCGTCACCTCGATGTGGTGATTACGCAGGCTGGCATCCAGCAAGGACAGTGCCTCGCGCAGCGCTTCCGCCAAATCGAAGGTTTTTTTCTCCCTGTCGGGACGGAAGAAATTGCGGAAATCGTCGATGGTGGTGGACATCTTCTGGATCAGACGGTTACCGTCCGCCACGGACTGAGCCATGGTGACGTCATCCAGCTCGCCGTAATGGTAGGCATCCTGGATGTTCGCCAGAATCAGATTCACGGTGTTCAGGGGCTGGCGCCACTGGTGGGCGATGTTGTGGACCATTTCACCCATTGCCGCGAGGCGCGATTGCTGGATCAGCAGGTGATCCTTTTCACGGTTTTTGGCCACCTCGTCGCGCACCCGGTTTTCCAGATTCCGATTGATTTCGGTTAGCGACTGTTCCGCCGCGCGCAACGCGTCCTCGATCCGCTTGCGCTCGGTAATATCCAGTATGGTTCCTAGAGCGCGCACCACCTTGCCGTGTTCGTTGGTTTCGTGACCGCAGCGTTCCAGCACCCAACGGATCGAACCATCCTCGCGCACGATCCGGTGTTCGATTTCATAAGGCGTTCCCAGATCGACCGACTCGGTAAAAGCGTGGTTAACCTTTTCGCGGTCATCGGGATGGATGTGATCGAGGAAAGCGCCATAGCTGGCCGCGAACTGCCGCTTGTCGATGCCGAAGATATTGAACACTTCATCCGACCAGGACAGCGCATGAGTGCGCAGATCCAACTCCCAACTGCCCAGATGGGCGATGTGCTGGGCTTCTTCCAGCGTTTTGAGAGCCTCGGCGTGAGCGGCCTTGATATTGTCCGCATCGATCAGCGTGGCGACGGTGGAAAGGAGCGGCGTCAGGCGGCCAACGGTAGTCTCATCGTAGCCCTCGGCACTGTTGGCGACGGCGATCATGCCGATCACCGCATCATCCTTTTTCAACGGCACCCCCAGGAAAGTCCGCAAGGGAAAATGGCCGGGTGGGAGTCCGCCCGAACGCGGGTCGCGAACAGGATCGTTGCTGATCACGGTTTCGCCGTTTTTCAGCGGAGTACCCAACAAGGTATTCAGATTGTGGAATTCGAAGCCTTGTGCCAGGCTTTTCTCGTACAGACCCTGCATTTCCTCGGTCATGGGGATGTTCGCGATGGCATGAACCTTCAGGTAAGGGAGTCCATCGCGATCATGGTGCAGTTTCGCCACCAGCCCGACTTCGCTTTGCGTCAGCGCCAGGGCGGTGTCGAGAATCGGTTGAAACACCTTATTGGCAGAAGCGTTGGCGATAAAGAGGGACTGCGCATCGGTAATCGCTTGCGCGAGGCACCCCGCTTGCTGCAATGCCTGTTCGGAGCATTTGCGTTCGCTAATATCGGAAAAGATCGCGACGAAACGGCGGATTCTTCCGGTCCCTTCCTTCAGGGAATGGATGGAGAGTTCTTCCGGATAGATTTCCCCGGATTTCCGCTTGTTCCAGATTTCTCCGCGCCATTGGCCGCTGGCAGTCAATTGCTGCCACATGTCGCGATAAAAGGTGTCGTCGTGACGTCCCGACTTGAGCAGGGCGGGCGTATTGCCGATGACCTCATCGCGGGAGAAGCCGCTGATCGCGCAGAAGGCGTCGTTGACCCAGACGATTTTCCCGCGCACGTCGGTAATCACCGCGCCTTCGTTCATCGACGCGAATGCCAGTTCCGCCTCGCGCCGCGCCTCCTCGGCGCGCTCATGCTCGCTGGCGCGTTTGCTGGCAATGAAGAAGATCGTCAATATCGAAGCCATGCCGAACAGCCAGATCGCCAGATGGCCGTATTGAACGGCACGCCAGGCCGGCTCCTGGGCCTTGCGGTATTTTTCCAGGTCGATGGTGATCGCCGCGCCGCCACGCAACCCGCCCACCGGAACCAGGGTGTCGCGATGGCACTCCAGGCATTCCTTGTCCATCTGCATGGGCAGCATCAGGCGCAGGATGCCGTGCCCGCCCTTTTCCGTGGTGACGTCCGAGACGATCTTGGCGCCCTCCTTCAAATCCTTGAGAGCCTTCTGCTCCCAATCGTCGGGGGCGTTTTCGAGATTGCGCAACTGAAGGGAAGTCAGGCGTTCCTTGATCCCGTATTCTTTTTGGTGGGTTTCCTGAATGCCGAGCAGGATGTGGATCGGTGTCAGGGAAACCAGGCGGATTTGCTGGCCGGTACTGCGCTGGCCGACCACCCGTTCCTGCTCGGCGAGGGCCGGCGAATCCTTTACCTTGCTGTCGTCGACGAATACCCCGCCCATGGTCGACGCCCACTTGCGAATCGCCATGTCCTTGCGCAAGTTGGCCGCCGCGTCGTTGCGCGCCAATTCCACTGCGGTGCGCTGCAGCAGGTTCTGCTGCATCCACAGCGAAACGGCAACGCCGGCCGTCCAGAGCAGAATGGCAACCAAGGTGATTTTGAAGCGCATAGCCGAACCCGGACAGGATAGATGTGTTTTTCAGACATATTACACTCTAGCAGCCGACTATTCAGAGCCTGTGAAAAATTCAAATCCGTAGCGAGAACGTCGCTAAACCCGCATGGCAAGGCGCGAAAGGAGGGAAATTCGGGCGCGTAGCGAGCCTACGTAAGCGAATTTCACTCCTTTTGCAACGCAGCCAGGCGGGAATTGGTGGCGTTCGGAGTAGGGGTTGAATTTTTCACAGGCTCTCACTCGGCCAACCCACGCCGTATGGCGCGTGCCACGTCCTACCCCGCCTTGCGCAGCAAATCGACGCGCAGCGGATTCTTGAAATCGGCCCCCTGCGCCGTCATGTGCCCCATGAATTTCTCCCTGACCGTCTGGTACAGCGCCGGGGAAAGATTATGGCGGGTGTGGGTCACTTTCAGCATGCGTTCCTCGAACTGTTCGAAGTCGTCGTAATGGCCGGGGGTGTTGAAGAACTTCTGGCACACCAGCTCGAACAGGCCGCCTTGCACGGCTTGTCCGATTGCCGCGAAAGCGGCCTCGCGCATGACTTTCTCGTCGTGGAAGAGGCGCAGGATGTCGTTGAACTCCCCGGCGTAGACCGGCTCGGAAAGGTATGCCAGCCCGCCGGGTTTGAGCACGCGGCGGATTTCGGCCATGGCCTTGGGCATCAGGTCGAGCGGGACGTGGTGCAGCGACTTGAACATCAACACGATGTCGAAGCTCGCATCCGTCGCGGGAATCGCCTCAGCGCCGCCGCGACAAAAATGCACGTTGGCCGGCACGTCGGCCAGCGCCAGGTTCTTGGCGTGCTGGATATCATCGACTTCCATGGCGGTAATCGCCGCCACGGCACCGGCTCGGGCAATCGCCAGGGTCTTGTCGGCCTTGCCGCAACCCAGTTCCAGGACGGTCGCGCCGTGCAGGGGAAGCAGGCGCTGGTAAATCTCGCGCTCGTCGCAGACCAGATCGGCGCGGGGGTCGGCGATTTTCATTGCGATGGCCCCATCATTCCCGAAACGCCCGCAAATAGTGCTGTTCGAAAGCGCGCTTGGCCCAGTGAAACAGCCGCGACGAGGGCAACAGCCAGGAGCGCTTGGGATCGCGGTACACCATCATCCCGGCGTCCAGGGTATCGACGATGCAGATCAGCTCCGGGCGCGGCGTGGCGATGGGTAGCTGGCCTTGCAGGGCGAGCTGGAGATTTTGCGCCGCCGCCTTGGCTTGCAGTTCGGCCATGTGCGCCTGCTTGGGCAACCACTCCGGGCCGGGAAAGCTGCCGGCGTCGCCTGCCACGAAAACCCGTTCGGTGGACGGTACCCGGCAGTATTCGTCGCTCAGGATAAAACCGCCGGGCGACAGCGGCAGGTCGGAATTTTCCGCCCATTCCGGGCCGGTGAGACCGGGCATGAACAGGATCAGGTCGGCATTGACGTGGCCGCCCTCGGTATCCACGCCTTTTTCCGAGAAGCTCAGCAGCTTGTGGCCGAGATGGGTATCGATACGGCGTTGCGCCATTTCGGAGAGCAGCCCGGTGACGGCTTTTTCGCCGAGGCGCATGCCGGGCTGGGCGGCGGGGTTGAAAAACACCAGTTCGAATTCCTCGCGCCGACGCTGGCGGCGCAGCAGGGTATCGACCCCGAACAGCAGTTCGAACATCGGCCCGCCGCGCATCGCCGCAGGTTCCTTGGGGTTGCCGCCGAAACCAAAGGCGATGCGCCCCCCCACCATCCCGGCGATGCGGTCGCGGATCGCTTCGCTCGATGCGACCCCTTCGCACAGGGTAAGGGCGTGTTCGAGGCCCGGCAGTTTTTTGAGGAAACGCCCACCGGTGGCGATCACCAGGGCATCGTTCTTCAATTCGCCCTGGTCGGTAAGGACAGTGCGTCCGCCATCCGCCAGGCCGGTGGCCCGCGCCGCCAGGAAATCCAGGCGATAGTGTTTCAGGAAGGGAGCCAGGGGCAGCACCAGGTCGCTACCCTCGCGCAGCCGCGAGGGGATCCAGATCAGGCTGGGCAGGTAGACGAATTCAGCCTTGGGCGCCACCAGGGTGATCGACGCGCTCGGCAAGCGGCGGCGCAATTCGCGGGCGGCGGTAAGCGCGGCAAAACCGGCGCCGAGAATGAGAATATTGGGAGTCATGGTCGGGTTATCCATTGGCTATGCGCTTGCCAAGCAGGCGCCGCCAAAATATTAACACAACCTAATATTTGGCGAATCCCTCTCTAAATTGTGGTTTATTGTCTCGCCCCGGCGCGGTGGAACGCAAATTGCCAGTCCAGGCGAAGTTCTCGGCATTCGTCGCAACGGAGGGAAAAATGAACGTCGCCGCACTCGCTTCCCGGTTCGTCCCGGAAAAAACTGCCGCCACCACGGCAGCCAAACCGGCAAAACCGCTACAACCGACGCCCAGCGCTTCGGCCATCGTCACCTTATCCGGTGCGAACCCGGCGACCGCAGAGGCCGCCGCACCGACCTACAGCGCCCCCGCCAACTTCCTCAATCAGAAACTGCTCCTGCCGACCCGTGAAAACGTCGCCATGCTGGCCAAAGCTGCCGGCGACGCGCTCAACGCCAAGCTCGATCAGGCCGGCATCCCGCGCAGTCCCGCTTTCGAACTGGAGATCGAGGACGTCAATTCCGCCCACGTCACCGTGAAGGGCAACCGCGCCGACGCCAAGGCCATCGAAGCACTGGTCAACAGCGATCACAAGCTGCAAATGGACATCCACAACACCGAAGCCCTCGCCAGCCACATTCCCGGCATCGAGCGGTCGATGGCTTATCAGCAGGAATACCAAGCGGCGAAAACCCAGCAGCAGATCGACCAGGTCAACGCCCGCTATGCCGACTTGCTGAGCGGCAACCAAGCGGCTGCCGACATCGGCCTGCATTACGGTGCGACGGGAATCCAAGTGACGATCAACCAGCAGGCGGTCTAAAAAGCTGTTTTAGAAATGCAGCCGCCCAAGGTGCGGTGACGAACAGAATCCCGCATAATCGCCCGGGGCTGAGGGATTCTTTCCCCGCCCCCTTCGACCGACGCAAAGAGCCTCGCCATGCCTACCAAAAAAGCCCCCGAGAAATTACCGCCCCTTGCCAAGGGGAAAGCCCCGGCCCCGGCAAACTTTCACAGCGGGCTTTGGGGGCAGACCGATGAAGCGGCCCAGCACATCTACCAGGGCATACACCAGGCCATCGAGCACATCCAGCCCCAAGCGGGGATCTTCCTCGCCGACAACCTGTTCGTCTGGCGCCGCAACCTGAGCTTTCTCGACGACCGCAAGTTCATGGCGGCAGTCGCAAGGAACTGCGAGACCCTCGCGGAACAAAGCATCATCTGGCGCCATTACATCCTCGCCTGGTGCGCCGAACAGGCGCTCGGCCGCAAGGGCGATTTCGTGGAATGCGGCTGCTACCGGGGCACCTCGGTCCGCATCATTTGCGACTACCTGGATTTTGCGGCCTCGGGGAAAAAATATTATCTCTACGACCTCTTCGAACATCCTGACGACGTCGCTTGGCACAGCATGCCCCAACATGGGAAAAAGCTTTGCCAGCAGGTGCGGAAGCGCTTCGCGGACATTCCCGCCATCAAGGTAATCAAAGGCCGGATTCCGCGCTCCCTGGAAAAAAAATCCCCTAAAAAAATCGCCTTCCTGCATCTCGACCTGAACAATGCGGAAAGCGAGATTGCCGCGCTGGAAGTGCTGTTCGAGCGGGTCGTAGCGGGCGGATTAATCGTCCTCGACGATTACGGCTGGCTGAATTACCACGCCCAGAAAAGCGCCGCAGACCGGTTTTTCAAGGCTCGCGGCTTGCGCCCCATGGAATTGCCCACCGGCCAGGCGTTGCTGATCAAACCGTGAGCCTCGCCCAGCCACCGGCCAAGGCTAGTGCGGGTGGTAGGGCGGATGAGGCCGCCGGCCGTTATCCGCCGCATGTCACGGACGACGAACACATACGGCGGACTACCCAAAGGGCACGGGACGCGACGCCCATCCGCCCAACGCAATCCTATTTCAACGGCAGGTAAACGTCCGTTACCAGTTCGTGTTCGGGAGTGTCCGGCATCAGGTTCAGGTAGCGGAAATACAACGGAAAATCGCGTAGTTCCTCGCCGCTCTCGGGAAGCCAGTCCCGATACAGGTAATACGCGCAGTCCCCAATCCGGTCATGGGCTCCCAAGTGACGAATAACCGCGCAACGACCGCCAGGTATCACCTTGTTGATGACGCCTTGGGCGTTATCGGGCACGTCGTCCGTTACCGAGCCACAGATATCGAAACGGAAGTTGTCCGGTTCGGTGGTTTCGGGATTGTCATAGGCTATTCCGAATGTGCCGCTCGATTGGACGGGAGACAAGCCGCTTTCCTTGCGCCATTCAATAAATATTTTTGCGGAATCGTTGACCAATTCGGCGGCGCCTCGGTGCTCCAGTACGGCCACCTTGGTCTGTTCGAATGTGACGATTTTGACTTCCATATCTTGTTTCCTTTCTCTGGCTGGGATTTTGTATCGCTCGTTCCACGGCTTCCACTTTGGGGTTTTTCTGAATTCAGAAGGGGTCTGTCCAAAGGTGTTCTTGAATGCGCGTGAAAACGATTCCGGGTTTTCAAATCCGGCATCCAGCGCAATCTCGATAATCCGGTCGAGGCTCTTGAAAACAAGCCGGTAGGAAGCTCGCTTGAGCCGCATCAACTGGATGTACCGATAGACGCTAATGCCGCAATACTCGGTAAATTGCCGGTGAAAGTGGAATTTCGAAAAATAGGCAACCTGACTCAACAGTTCGACAGTCAGATCTTCTTCAAGGTGCCTGTCGATATAGTCGAACACCCTGTTGAATTTTTCCGCATAAAGACTTTCTCTCGATATGTTCACCGCCGCATCTCCTTGATACGAGAATTTACGCTATCGAAACGCGTCGTTCCTGACTGAGATTGCTCTTCGCGACGAGAATTGAGCCGGCCTGCCCGAGACAAGTCCTGTCGATGAAAGGAGTAAGCCCGGGCAGTCCGTTATCCGCCACCTGTCATGGGCAAAAAACTCATACGGCGGATAGCGCTACGCTCATCTGCCCTACTACCGATTTCCGCTCTGGGACTATTTTGCGACTATGATTTAAGCAGTCCGGCTCACCCGCGTGAGCGTTCACACTGAGGGTGGCGGCACCGTCAGCCAGCCGGATACCGTGCCGCACCTGGCAAGCGGTGGGCTACCCCGAGTTCTGAACGGGCCAACACGGAGGATTTTACCGGCATCTGCGCCTGAAGGTTTCCGCCCGGCCTCCGCGAAAGAGCGGGAACTATACCAGCGCCTGCACGACCTAAACGAAGTGAAAGGAACCGCGCCATGAGCCTCGCCCTCAACCAGGATCCCTTCTCCACCGATATCTCCCGCCACATTTGGGAGAGCCGGTACCGCTACGTCGACGGGCAAGGCAACCGCGAACACGCCATCGAGAACACCTGGCAGCGCGTGGCGCGTGCCCTGGCCGAAGCGGAAGACGGCGAGCAGGAACTGTGGGAACAGCGTTTCTACGAACTGCTGGCGGATTTCCGCTTTCTGCCGGGCGGACGCATCCTGGCCGGGGCGGGTACCGCCCACCGGGTGACGCTGTTCAATTGCTTCGTGATGGGCACCATCGCGGATTCCCTCGACGGGATTTTCGATGCCCTCAAGGAAGGCGCGCTCACCATGCAGCAGGGCGGCGGGGTGGGTTACGACTTTTCCACCCTGCGCCCGCGCGGCGAAACGGCGCACGGCAGCGGGACCATCGCCTCCGGGCCGGTTTCCTTCATGCACATCTGGGACGCCATGTGCGCCACCCTCCTCTCCACCGGGGCGCGGCGCGGGGCGATGATGGCGACGCTGCGCTGCGACCACCCGGATATCGAAGAATTCGTCGCCGCCAAGCGCGAACCTGGCGTGCTGCGCCATTTCAACCTGTCGGTGCTGGTCGGCGACGACTTCATGGCGGCGTTGCAGGCGGATGCCGAATGGCCGCTGTTGTTCCCGCTCGGCGAGGGCGAAGCGCGCAGCGGGGAAATCGTCGTGCGCGCCTGGCCCGGCAGCGCCGCGCCGCGTCCCTGCCGGGTGGTGCGACGGGTGAATGCACGGGCGCTGTGGGACCAGATCACCCGTGCCGCCTACGATTACGCGGAACCCGGAGTGATCTTCATCGACCGGGTCAACCGCCTCAACAACCAGGGCTACGCCGAGCGCCTCGACGCCACCAATCCGTGCGGCGAGATTCCCCTGCCGCCCTACGGCGCCTGCAATCTCGGCTCGCTCAACCTCACCCGTTTCGTGCGCGCGCCGTTCACCCCCGCCGCCGCGCTGGACATGGCCGCCCTGCGCGCCTGCGCCGGCCTCGCCACGCGCTTTCTCGACAACGTCTACCAAATCTCGCACTTTCCCCTGCCGCAACAGGGCGACACCGCCCGCGCCTCGCGCCGCCTCGGGCTGGGCCTGAGCGGGCTGGGCGACGCCCTGGCGATGCTCGGCATCGTTTACGGCAGCCCCCAATCCATCACCATTGCCGGCGAGGTGATGGCGGCAATTTGCCACAACGCCTACCGGGCCTCGGTCGGGCTGGCCCGCGAAAAAGGCGCCTTCCCGGCCTTTCGCGCCGCGGATTACCTGGGCGGCGAATTCGTCCGCACCCTGCCCCGCGACATCCTCGACGGCATCCGCCAGTACGGCATCCGCAACAGCCACCTCGCCGCCATCGCCCCGACCGGCACCATCAGCCTGCTGGCCAACAACATTTCGAGCGGCCTGGAACCGATTTACGATTTCGCCTACACCCGCCACATCCGCGAGGCGAGCGGCGCGATTCGCAGCGCCCAGGTGGAGGACTACGCCTACCGCCTGTTCCGTCAGTTGCACGGGACAGCCGCCTTGCCGCCGGCCCTGGTGCGGGTTTCCGACATCGAACCCACCGCCCATCTGGCGATGCAGGCAGCCTTGCAGGTCCACGTCGACAACGCCATTTCCAAAACCATCAACGTGCCGCCCGACTACCCTTACCAAGCGTTCCGCTCGCTCTACGAAAGCGCCTACGCCCAGGGGCTGAAAGGCTGCACCGCCTTCCGCCCCAACCCGGTCACCGGCGAGCTGCTGGTGTCCGGGGAGGAAGGCTCGCAATGCTGCGGCATCGAACGCGAGGCCGACTGAGATGCGCGACGCACCCGACCCGGACCGAAAAGCCGAAATGGCGGAACTGCTCGCCGATATCGAGCGGGAGGCCCGCTACGTCGGCGGCGCCAGCCAGGCCGCGGCGGATCCCAAGGTACTCGCGGCGCTGCGCGCCGTGCCGCGCCACGCCTTCGTCCCCAATGAACTGTCAGAGCAGGCTTACGGCAATTACCCCTTGTCGATCGGCCACGGTCAGACCATCTCGCAGCCCTTCATCGTCGCCCTGATGAGCGGCCTGCTGAACCTGCCGAAAGACGCGACGGTCCTCGAAATCGGTACCGGTTCCGGCTACCAGGGCGCGGTGCTGGCGCACCTGGCGCGCCGAGTGTACAGCATCGAAATCATTCCCCACCTGGCGCGCCTGGCGGAACAGCACTTCGCCGCGCTGGGCATCGCCAACGTCGAAGTGCGCTGCGGCGACGGCTACCAGGGCTGGCCGGAACACGCCCCTTACGACGGCATCATCGTCACCGCCGCTGCACCGCACATTCCCGAACCGCTGATCGAACAGCTCAAACCCGGCGCGCGGCTGGTGATCCCGGTTGGCTTACGCTACATGCCCCAGAACCTGTTGGTGGTAAAAAAAGCCGCGGACGGCAGCGTGAGCGGCGACAACGTGCTACCGGTGGCTTTCGTGCCACTGACCGGCAACCTCGTGGCTTCCCATAACGGGCCATGAGCCGCACCCAGGCGACCAAGCAATGGCATGGATGCGTAATCTGGCAAGCCAGGTCATCCTGATTCGCAACTCGTCGCTACACGGTGTCGCCGAAGAAGCGCCGGGTGCCTACAAGGACGTCGGCGCGGTGGTGGAAGCCTCCCAGCGCGCCGGACTGGCGCGCAAGGTGGCGAGACTCAGGCCGCTGGTGGCCATCACGGGGTGAAGCGGCAGTACAAAATAGATAAATTGAAGGGGATTTCAGCGGTGGAGAAAATTCCACCTCTGGCGCCCCCCTACCTCCTTTTCCAAAGGGAGGAACCAGGCGGCTGTTTGACACTTTCTGGCAAGGACTTAAGTAAAAGCAGTTTTTGGTTTTGAGTGTTTAGTGTTGAGTTGGGGAATGCGCTTCGCGCCTGATTCAAATCCGACGCGCTTTGCGCGGCGACATCAACTAAACATTCAAAACTGTTTTTGCCTTTCACTTAACCAGGCGCCTAGGTGACATATGCCTTCAAAGCACTTAAAGGCACGTGCAACGCTTCGTCTCACAAAAACGCCGCGAGCAGACAATCAATCGTCACCCGTACACGCGGCGCCATTAGTGCTCGATGAGGGAACTGAATCACCATCTCGTAGCTGCCGGGGTCGTGAACCTCCGGCAGCACGACCTTGCTGGCGGTCACGGCACGATGTGGGACTTTCCCGACAGCCCTGCCGTGCAAAAGATTGATGCGGCGGGCGGCGTCGTCTCGGCGATGTGTCACGGCCCGGCGGCACTGGTCAACGCGCGCCGTGCCGACGGCAGCCTTCACCGACGGCGAGGAAGAGGAAGTGCAGTCCACGCACATCATACCCTTCCTGCTGGCAAGCACGCTCAACGAACGCGGCGCGCAGTACCAGAACACGCCCAACTGGAGCAACAACGTGGTGGTCGATGGCCGCCTCATTACCGGCCAGAACCCGCAATCCGCCGCCAGCCTGGGCGAAGCGCTGTGCGCCGCTTTGTTGGCTTAACGGTCTTCAACGAAGACAAAGTCCTGATTGCCCACGGCTACGCCGAGCGGCTCCTGGGCTTTCGAGTTGACCTGAATAGGCATCCATGAGAAGAGCAAACTCGGCTTCACAGAAATTCGCCAACGCGGTTCACACAAACAATTCCGCGATGCCACAGGCCGCTGCACAACGGTACCCTTTCATCAAGGACGAGACATTTCTCCGATCTTGCTCCGCCAGATTGCCAAAGACATTGGCCCCACGCTTGACGAGTTGCTCAAACACAGATAAGCCCAACGAATAAGGTTAGATCGTAATCGCGTAGCGAGCCACGATCTAACCCGGTTGTTGGACGAGTCCGGTTCCGGGTGACCCGCGTTCCATGGAAATTGGTTTTTGACCTTGACCGGTTCTGTGCGCCGCCCAGTTTCCAGCCGCGCCGACTCTCGGTTTCACGTTAGACCGCAGAGAGCGCAATGGCGTGTTTCGGAAAAGCTCGTAACAGTTTTTTGTCCATCGTCACCAGCTTGCTATCGAGTTTCATTGCGAGGGCAACAAACTCGCAGTCGTATGCAGAACAATCACTGTCGCGTGCGAGCTCAAACACGATAAGGGAGTCGACCTCGAACTCTGAACCTTCAAGCAGGCTTTCCGCTTCTCTTTGCAGGCTATTTGCCTGCTCAAAGGAAATGGCCTTGCGCCGCGCGTAGCCAAGCAAAATATTACGAAACTCGCTACGCCAAAGAATTGGCGCCGCCCATTCGGGGTCTTGTTCCAGCAGCGCTTCCGCTGCTGCGGTGTACTCGCCGGGCAGGTACAGGTAGGCGAGCACATTCGAGTCAACCACAATCATGAGCGGCCCTCGCGTTTCGCCGCGTCTATGTCGCGAGCGAGAAAACTCCCTTGCGGTAACGCGGCGCGCAGTTCGCGCGCGCGTGCCAGCCTCTCGGCGGGCATCATCTTGGTGGGAAGCAGCACTGCTTCAAGGCACACGATTGCCTCACTGTTCAGGCTGCGACGATGGTTCGCCGCAGAGAGTTTCAGTTTCTCGTACACAGCATCCGGAATATTTTTCAGGGTCAACGTTGTGGGCATCGCATTCTCCAACCAAAGTGGAACCATTATGGTGTTACCTTGCTTTGAGGTCAACCGGCTCACAGCCCCAGTGCGGGCCGCGAAAGCGCGGCCCAGCGCAACAACCGGCGTAGAACGCAATTTCAGGTCGTGGGTTGCCTAATGGGCAACCCTATCCGGAAGGTGGTACCGATGCCGACGGTGCTCTCAACGTTAATTTCGCCGTGGTGTTTCTGAACGATGCTGTAGGAAACCGAGAGTCCCAGCCCCGTGCCTTTTCCGATCGGTTTGGTGGTGAAGAACGGATCGAAGATGCGGGAAAGATTCTCTGCGGAAATGCCTTTGCCCGTGTCAGCCACTTCGAGCCACACGCGCTCGCCTGCCGTGCCGGTGCGAAGGGTGATAGTGCCTTGCTCTTCGATGGATTGGGCGGCATTCACCAGCAGGTTCACGAATACTTGGTTGAGTTGGGGAAGCAGGCACTCCACCAGAGGTAGCTCGCCATATTCCTTGTTCACTGTGCATTTGTACTTGAGTTCGTTCCAGACCACGTTGAGGGTGCTGTCCAGCCCCCGGTGGAGGTCCTCCATTCGCCACTGCACCTCCTCATCCACATGAGAGAAGTCCTTGAGATCCTGGACGATTTTCTTTACCCGGTTTATCCCGTCGAGGGACTCATCCAGGATGGCTTGCACGTCCTGCCTGAGAAAGGCGAGATCCACCGCCGCCTTGACGCTACGCATTTTTTCCCGTGAGGCCTCGTCCAGAGACGGTTCCGCCTGCTCATAGGCATCCAAGACGGAAAGGAAATCCGGCAAGTATTTCGCCAGGGTGCCAAGGTTGGAATAGACGTAGCCGATAGGATTGTTGATCTCGTGGGCCACGCCTGCCGCCAGTTGACCGATGGAGGCCAACTTCTCCGACTGCAGCAACTGGCTTTGGGCCAGCCCCAGCTTGTTGTTGAGTTCCTTCAGTTCCATGTTGGCCCGGGTAAGCTCCGCCAGACGCGCACGGGCGTCGGCTTCTGCATGTTTGAGTTCCGTCAGGTCGGTCATGGTCGCCACATAACTCACAATCTCGCCATCCTCGCCGTACACCGGGGATACGTTGACCAGCACGGGAATGTTGCGTCCGTCCTTGCTGCGGCGCAGTGTCTCGCCTCTAAAACGGCCCTCTTCCCGCGCAATCCTCACCGTTTCCGCAGGCGTGACCAGCCCATTTGGTGGCGCCAGGATGGAAATAGATTGCCCTGCCACCTCGGCCAGCGTATAGCCGAAGAGACGGTCGAAAGCCGGATTGACGTAGATAAAATTCAGTTCCAGATCGCCGATGATGACGATGGCCTCGTCGGACTGCCTGAGTGCCTCGCTCAGTTTGCGGCGCTCGACCAGTTCCTCCTTCAACTGCGTATTGGCGGCCCGCAATTCGACCGTGCGAAGGGCCACCTCCTCTTCCAGATGCTGCCGGTGCCGCACCAGTTCTGTGTCCCGCGCGTGGATACGCGCCACCATGTCGTTGAAGCCGCTGGCTAGTTGGGCAATTTCATTGGCGCCGGTCACCGCCAACGGACGGATAAGATTTTCCTGGCCTCCGGCGATATCGCGCATGGCGGCGACGGTCAGTTGCAACGGGCGGGTAATACTCCTGGCAAGGATGAAGGCAATCAGCGACAAAACCATGCCGGCGCCGATTATCAGCAATAAGGTGCGCATTCCCTGCACCTGCACGGCTTTGTCCACATCGTCGATGTAGATTCCCGAGCCGATAATCCAGCCCCATGGCTCGAATTTCTTGACGAAGGAAAGCTTGGGATACGGCACATCGGTGGAACCGCCACCAGCTAGGGGCTTGGGCCAGTCGTAGGTGACATAGCCTTGACCATTCTTGCTGGTTGCCTCGACGAAGGCAACGAAGAGGTTCTTTTTTCCATCCGTGGCGATCATTGGGCCGCCGATGCCGCTGCGCAGGCCGGTAGCACGGTTGAATTGGGGGGCAGCCAGCACCTTGCCGTCGAGGGCAGGTATCGTCGGATGCATAATCATCGTTGGGAAGGGTGTGCCCAGGTCGTTAAGCCAGAAATATTCCGTCCCGTCGTAACGCATAGCCTTGATGGCACCAATGGCGGCGGCCTTGGCTGCCGTCTCCGTCACATTGCCTGCCTGTTGCAACTCGTGATAATGCACCAGCACGCTGTAAGCGCTTTCCACCAAGTGTCGGGTCTTGAGTTCCTTTTCGCCCCAAAGGGTCGCCCGCACCGTCAGGATGTCGATGATGCCACTAAGCAGGATGCCCAGGATGAATATGAACACCATAGTCCATATCCGGTTGCGAACGTTAAGGTGATCCAGAAACGCAAACATTGTTTACCCCCCGGCGGGGCCATCCCCACATTATGCATATTAGCCGAATTATTGATCCAGCCCATTAATTCCGGCTTCCCGCAAAGCGGGAAGCCGGAATCGGCGGAAGCGACCAGCCATCGTTTAGGCTGTCGGCAAGCGCACTCGCCAGCATGTCGAGGAAAGCGCGGGTTTTGGTGGGCATCAGGCACCGTCCGGGAAACACCGCTCAGGCGGTGGTGGTCGGCGAGCACCCGGCGCAATTCGCCGCGCTGCACGTGGGGCGCGGCGAAATAGTCGGGGGCGGCGTAAAGCCCATGTGGGAACACGACGATCCGCCGCGCCGCGAGTTGTAAGGTTCGGTTGAACAACGTGAACCTTCAGCCAAGCTAATAATTACTTCGACTCCATCACCCAAACCCCATTCCATTCCTCGGGCGGGGGGGCTTCCTGGAAGTGTTTGCAGCGCTCGATGTAGAGCTTGGAGGGCTTGTCGGCGCCGTGGTAGGCGAGCACCTGGGAGAACTCGGCGATGGCCTCGTCCCAGCGTTTCTGGCGGTAGAGGGTGATGCCGTTGCGAAAGCGCGGCAGGGCTTCGATGATTTCCGGGAAGGTTTCATCCGAGTGATAGTCGAGGACTTCGTGGATCGCCACCGGCTGGGTCTTGCCTTTGACCACCACCAAGTCGACTTCGCGGGTGCGGTAGGTGCCCTTGAGTTTGCGCCAAGTGAATTCGCTGATGAGGATGCGCGCGCCATATTGCTTGCACGCCGATTCGAGGCGCGAGGCGAGATTCACGCCGTCGCCGATGATGGTGAAATCCATGCGTTTTTTCGAGCCGATATTCCCCGAGACCACCGTGTCGGTGTTAAGGCCCACGCCGATGTCCACCGGCAGCTTGGCTTCGGCGGCGCGCTGCTTGTTCCAGCCGAATAGCACGCGGATCATGCTGATGGCGGCGCGCACCGCGCGGTCGGCGTCGTCCTCGTGGGCGACGGGTATTCCGAAGGCGGCCATGATGGCGTCGCCGATGAACTTGTCGAGCATCCCTTCCTCTTTCTGGATGCAATCGACCATCAGGGTAAAGTATTCGTTGAGCAGCGACACCGTGGCCTGCGCGCCCAGTTGTTCGGTGAGGGTGGTGAAACCGCGCACGTCGGAGAACATCACCGTGCATTCGACGTTCTGCCCGCCGAGGATTTCCGCGCCGCTGGCCACCAGGCGGTCGGCGATGCCGGGGTCCATGTAGCGCGACATGGTGGATTTGAGGCGTTTTTCGCTGCTGATATCTTCGATCACCAGCATCGAGCCGATGCGTTTTTTGTCGGCGTTGAGCAGGGGTTGGGCGGTCATGTTGACCGAGAGTTTTTCGCCTCCTACTTCCAGCCCGGCATCCATGGTGACTTCGGATTTCTGGGTTTCCCCGACGCGCTTGAGCTTCTCCAGCACCCATTCGTTGGCTCCGGCGAAGAACTCGCGGGCCGGACGATTGAGAAGCTGGGCTTCGGCGACCTTCAAAATATTCAGACCGGCGGCGTTGCAGGTGGCGATGCTCTCCGCTTCGTCGAGGGTGATGAGGCCGTTGGACATGGATTCCAGCATCGCCTCGTTGTAGTTCTTCATGTTCTGCACGTCGGCGAACAGTTTGGCGTTTTCCAGGGCGATCGACACTTGCGCGGTAAAAGCGCGCAGACGCGCTTCATCCTCGTTGGTGAAAGTGCCGCCGCGCTTGTTGAGAACTTGGGTCACGCCGATGATCTTGCCGGCCTTGTTGATGACCGGCACGCATAAAATCGAGCGGGTGAAATAGCCGGTCTTCTTGTCGAACGCCGGGTTGAAGCGCAGGTCGGCGTAGGCGTAGGGAATGTTGATGGTCTTGCCGGAGGTGAACACCGCCCCGGCGATGCCGACGTGGTTGGGCAGGCGAATCTGCATGGATTCCAGCCCCTGGCCGACTTCCGACCACAGTTCCTTGGTCTTGTCGTCGTTGAGGAACAGCGTCGAGCGTTCCGCATTGAGCATCCGGGTGGCCTCGCCCATCACCTTGCGCAGTAGCGAGCCGAGCTTGATGTCGGCGGTGGCCTCGGAGACGATGTTGATGAATTCCATCTCCTGCTGGCGCACCCGGTTCATGCGCTCGATGAACTGGGCGCTTTGCAGGGCCAGGGTGCCCTGGCTGGTCATCGCCTCGAACAACGTCAGGTCGGCCTTGGTGAAATGCCCGGTTTTCTTGTTGAGGGTCTGCGCCACGCCGATGACTTCGCCCTTGGCGGTGCGGATCGGCACGCACAGGATGTTGCGGGTGACGAAGCCGGTCTGCTCGTCCACGCTGCGGTTGAAGCGCGGGTCGGCGTAGGCGTCCTGGATGATGGTGCCTTCCCCGGTGGTGAAAACGTAGCCGGCGACACCGCTGGTATTGAGGATGCGAATCTCGCGCTGGATATTGCCCTGCGCCACCCGCGAATACAATTCGTTGGTGTCGGGATCGTTGAGAAACAACGAACCGCGCTCGGAATTCAACTCGTTGGTGGTGATCTCCACCAGGGTGCGGAGGATCGCGTCGAGGCTGTCCTGCGCCGCGATGCGGTGGGAGATTTCCAGGAGCAGCGCCGCCTGGCGGAACTGGCGCTTTTGTTCGGTGGCGGATAGAACGGACTTGGTGGTCATAATGAGGACAGTGTTTAGTGTTTAGTGTTCAGTGTTCAGTGCTTAGTGTTTAGTGGTGGAGGCGCTTCGCGCATTCCATAACTCAAAACTAAACACTCAACACTCAACACTGTTATTTCCCTCCAGTTGTTCGCGCATGGCCTGGATGGTTTCCTGAAGTTGGCTGATTTCAGCGCTGGCCGCTTGGCGTTCGGCCTGAATCGCATTTTCCGTCTCGCCCCGGCGCAATTCGAGTTGCTCGCGCAATTCGCCGGCAGTCGCCTTTAGTTGGGCAATTTCCCCGGCGCTCGCCGAAACCGCCCGCTGAATACGGGTCTCCTCCTCAACCTGTTTCAATTCCAGAGCCTCGCGCAGCGCCGCCGCGGCTGCTTTCAACTGCACGATTTCATTGTTCGAATCGGCGAGCGCCCGCTGCACCGCCGACTCGCGCTCCATCCGCGCCTGCTCCAGCGCGTCGCGCAATGCCGCCGCAGTCGCCTTGAGCTGGGCGATTTCCTGGCCGCCGCTCGCCAGCGCGGCCTGCACCGCTGTTTCCTTGTCGATGGCCTTCAGTTCCAGCTCGCCGCGTAACGCCTGCACGGTGCGTTGCAGGTCGCGGATTTCCGCCTGGGCAAGTTCCAGTTCGCTTTGCGGCGCGACAGTCATGAGAATCGGGTGTGGGTTGGATAAGCGCAATTCTACCGCCATCCGCCGGGGAATAAAGGGGTTTTATATATGCCCCCGGCCCCGTCAGCGGCGAGAAAACAACAACCGGCGCAGTTCCCTAAGGGCTGCGCCGGCGTATTTAGTCTATATCAGGCAAATGATGTCAAAACATGACAACAATATGTTTCCTGATTAGCGCTGATTTTCAGCTATTGGTTCGGTTCTTCGGAGCGGCCTTGGCCGCGATTGCGGTGCCTCTTCGTGATACCTTCTGTCGCGGGCAAGCCTCGCTCCTACAGGATAAAGAGTCATTTATTTGAAACATCCGGCCAAGCCGAAGATCAGCGCTAATCAGGATATGTTTTGAATTGAATTCCGCGGTGATGGGTAATGAGGAATGGGTAATGCCCCCTCCCATTACCCATCACTCATTACCTATCACCTTGCTTGGCTCCCCGCTTAGGTAAAGCGTCCGTGAAGAGCCGTGGTCAGAACTTCACGACTTCGCCGACTTTCATTTCGCGCAGATTGGTCTTCATGCCCTGCTTGGCAAGAGCCTTGGCGAAGGCATCGACTGTCCCGTCGAGCACCGCGAAAGTCCCGAAGTGCATGGGGATCACCATCCCCGGATTGACCAGGCGCACGGCTTCGGCGGCGCGTTCCGGGCCCATGGTGAAGTGTCCGCCGATGCAGGCGAGCATGGCGTCGATCTTGTTGAATTTGGCGATCAGCGCCATGTCGCTGAACACGTCGGTGTCGCCGGTGTGGTAAAGGGTCGGGCCGTTTTTCACCGCCACCACGAATCCGCCGGGGTTGCCGCCGTCGTGGATGTCCTTGTCGGCGCTGCCTTCCGGGGCCATCACCGAGGAACTGTGGATGGCCGGGATGAAGGTGATTTTCACCTCGCCGCCGAGCAGACTCAGTTCGCCGCCGAAATTACCGCCGGTATCGTAGCCCATCAATTCCTTGGGGTAGCCGCCGTATTGCACCAGCGCCTTGCCCAGATCGAAGGTGGTCACCAGCTTGGCGCCGGTCTTCTTGGCGATTTCCACGGCGTTGCCGACATGGTCGAAATGCCCGTGGGTAATCAGGATCAGGTCGACCTTGTCGAGTTTGGCGAGGTCTTCCTTGCCGTTCTTGTTGGCGGGGTTGACGATCCACGGGTCGATCAGCAGCACCTTGCCGTTCGGGGTGGTCAGTTTGAAAGCGGCATGGCCGTACCAGGCGAGGTCGGTAGCGGCAAACACCGCGACGGGAAAGAGCAGGCAGAAAACCAGCAGGGATTGCAGCAGTTTTTTCACGTTACACCTCCTTGTCGTAAATGACGAAATGATAGACGAGTCCGTTGGACTCATGACACTCCCGCGAGGTTTCCCGCCACGCGCCGCCGCCAAATTCGGGGAAATGCGCGTCGCCCGCGAAGGGCTGCTGGATTTCGGTGAGATAGAGGCGGTCGGCGAGCGCCAGCGCCTGGCGATAGAGGTTTTCCCCACCGATGAAGAAGATTTCCTGGTCGCCACCGCACACCGCCAGCGCTTCTTCGAGGGAATGCGCGACCAGCGCGCCTTCCGCCCGATACGCCGGATCGCGGCTGATGACCACGTGGGGCCGCCCGGGCAGCTTGCCGGGCAGCGATTCCCAGGTCTTGCGCCCCATCACGATATGGTGCCCCAGGGTGAGTTGCTTGAAGTGCTGCAAATCGGCGGGCAGCCGCCACGGCAGGCGGTTGTCGATGCCGATCACGCGATTGGCCGCCATGGCGGCAATGAGGGAGATACGATTTTTTTTCATCAATGGACTTTCAACAAAAGCCTGTTTCACAGCAGGTCCAGCGGGCTTTGCACCCCTTTGCCGCCGCGATTCAGCACATGGGTATAAATCATCGTCGTCTGCACGTCCTTGTGGCCCAGCAATTCCTGCACCGTGCGGATATCGTAGCCGGATTGCAAAAGATGGGTCGCGAAGGAATGGCGGAAGGTATGCGGCGTCACCGGCTTGGTGATGTCTGTCCGTGCTGCCGCGCCCTTAACCGCGCGTTGCAGGCTTTTCTCGTCCAGGTGATGGCGGCGCGTCACCCCGGAACGCGGATCGAGCGACAGCGCGCGCGCCGGAAACACATATTGCCAACCCCATTCCTTCGCTGCATTGGGATACTTTTTCTCCAGCGCATAAGGCAGGTAAACCGCACCGTAACCCGCCGCCACATCCTCGTCATGGAGCATCTTCACCCGCGCCAAATGCGCCTGTAACGGCATAATCAAAGCCTCCGGCAACATCGTCACCCGATCCTTGAAGCCCTTACCCTCGCGCACGGTAATCTGGCGCATCTCGAAATCCACATCCTTCACCCGCAGCCGCACGCACTCCATCAAGCGCAAACCGCCGCCGTAAAGCAGGCTCGCCATCAGCCACAAAGTCCCGTCCAGCCGGCTCAACACCGACTTCACCTCGCTCACCGTCAACACCACCGGCAAGCGCTGCGGCATCTTCGCCTGCGTCACGTTGTCCAGCCACGGCAGTTCCACCGCCAACACCTCGCGGTAAAGAAACAGCAACGCGCTTTTCGCCTGGTTTTGCGTCGAAGCGGACACATTGCCCACCACCGCCAGATGCGACAAAAACGCCTCCACCTCCGCCGCCCCCATCTGCGCAGGATGCGTCTTGTCGTGAAACAAAATGTAGCGTTTAATCCAGTCCAGATAGACCCGCTCGGTACGGATGCTGTAATGCTTGGTGCGCAGCACGGCCTGTACTTGATCGAGCAGCTTTGGCGGATTAGCGGGAACAGGCATGTGGTGTGTTAAAAATAGGGGATTGTCCCAATAAAAATTTGGTTGCATTGATTTTAAATCAGATTTAGAGTTTATTCCATGAATATAAACCAACCCGATAAAAGTATAGGTATTTTATTGGGGTCTACTTTTAGTTAGAACTGCTATGACCGATCCTCTCTCTGCTTTTCTCGCCGCAATTCCAGGCCTTGCTAAAGCGGGTGCCGATATTGCCAATGCATCAGACGAAACAAAGCGGAACGCCCAACTCATCGAGTTTCAAAAGGTTATTATTCAACTCCAATCCAGTATCGCAGCGATACAAGTTCAAAACTCGTCACTGGTACGCGACAAAAACGAACTTGAGCAGGAGTTGAGGGGCCTGAAAAATTGGGAAACTGAAAAACAGCGCTATGAACTCAAGGCACTTGGCTCTGGAGTCTTTGCTTATACCCTGAAAAGCGAAGCATCAGCCTCCGAACCACCACATTGGATATGTAGCCGTTGTTACCACGAAGGGAAGAAATCACTTCTCCAGAGCGAGGGAGATCAATGGGGCTGTACGAAATATCTTTGTCATTCTTGCCAATCCAGCATTTCTGTTAAGTCTAGCATTCAGCCGTCGTTTTAACCCGTCGCTAAAGGGGTGCTTCGCCCTCATGAGCTATTGAATTAAGAATGGAGAGTTTACTCATGGATGCAAATTTCAAAATTGGAGATACAGTT
>JAGXQV010000091.1 GCA_018336195.1 Sulfuricella sp.
AATTTCATCTTTCCTTCTCCATTTCAGTTGACAGATACCACGCTTAAGATGTGGATATTTTACGTAATTCAATCGCCAATTTCACTGACATTTGTCAACTTTAATTCAGATAATTAACTCTATTTATCCTGCATCAAAAAAAACCTTTATACACGTCAATACGTTGGCATTACTAAAGAAATTAAAGACAGGCTGCCTGTAAATCGGAGATATCCACGACGCTCCTGACGCCACGCTGTCAGGAGCAGCGGTTTAAGATGGCTTCCGCCTTCTGGCAATTCTTCCACCACATTCAAGGAGACTCACATGTTTGCAGGCCACGTTGCCGTATGGTTCGAAATTCCCGTTGCCGATCTGGCGCGCGCCACGACCTTTTACCAAAGCGTCTTTGCCATCGAAATGCCGATCTGCGGCCCGGAAGAGATGCGCATGGCGCTGTTTCCTCATGATGAAAACACCATTTCCGGGTGCCTGAGCGCCTGCGGCGGCGTCAAACCCTCCGCCGACGGCAGCACCGTTTATCTCAATTGCGGCGACGACCTTGCCGTGCAATTGGCGCGGGTCGAGTCCGCCGGCGGCAAGATGCTCCTGCCGAAAACCGCGATTCCCGACTACCCAGGCTTTTTCGCGCATTTCCTCGACAGCGAAGGCAACCGGGTCGGGCTTTATTCGCTAAACTGATTACCTGTCCCGCCGCGCGGGCCTTCGATTGGACTTGCGCGGCCCGTTTCCTGAGGAGAACAACATGAAATTCGGCTATACCATCATTTACGTGCCCGACGTGACGGCATCGCTAACCTTTTTCGAACAGGCGTTCGGACTGGCACGGCGTTTCCTCCACGAATCGGGAACCTACGGCGAAATGGAAACAGGCCCCACCACGCTGGCCTTCGCCGCCCACGAACTGGGCGCCATGAATCTGCCGGACGGCTACGTCGCGGCCCACTCTTCGCTACAGCCGCTGGGCATGGAAATCGCGCTGGTCGCCCCGGACGTGGCGATGGCCCACGCCCACGCCGTTGCCGTCGGTGCCGTCGAGCTTCACGCCCCGCAAATCAAGCCCTGGGGCCAGACCGTTTCCTACCTGCGCTGCCCGGACGGCACCCTGGTCGAACTGTGTTCCCCAATGAACTGACATGCGCCGCGCCGACCGTCTCTTTCAGATCATCCAGCATCTGCGCGGCAGGCGCCTGACTACCGCGCGCCACTTGGCGGAGCGCCTGGAAGTCTCGGAACGCACCATTTACCGGGACATCCGCGACCTTACCCTGTCCGGTGTACCCATCGAGGGCGAGGCCGGGGTGGGCTATGTACTGCGCAAGGGCTTCGACCTGCCACCCTTGATGTTCAGCCGCGACGAAGTGGAAGCCCTGGTGGTCGGCGCACGCATGGCACAAGCCTGGGGTGGACGGGAATTGGCAAGAGCCGCGAGCCGGGCGCTGGAAAAAATCGAAGCGGTGCTACCCGCCGAACGCAGCGCCGATGTGAACCGCTGCCTGATGTTCGCCCTCAATTTCCGCGACACCCCGCAACTCGGCACGACCCTGGAACAAGTGCGCCAAGCCCTCAATCAGCGGAACTTGCTGCGATTTTCCTACACCCGCGAGGACGGAGAACGGAGCGAGCGTACCGTTGCACCGCTCGGCCTGTATTTCTGGGGGGCCGCCTGGACGCTGGCGGCATGGTGCGAACTACGCGGGGCATTCCGCCACTTCCGCATTGATCGGATGGAGAGTCCGGCGATCCTGGAAGAAACCTTCAGCGACACGCCGGGCCGCACGCTGGAGGACTTTTTACGCCATGTGAAAGCGCAAGGTTAATCCGGCAGGTTGGGGTTGCTTTTCTCGTTCATCACGAAATACATCCCCACCCCGGCGAGTACCACCCACAGGGCCAGCGCGCCGACGCCCAGGTATTGCCAGATACTGCCCATGAAAAACAGCATGATTAGACAAATGCTCAGGATGATGTTGCCGAGAACAAAGTTCGGGCCTTTTTCAGGTTCATTCATGAATGGGTATCCTCGTAGAGAAGCGGACGGGTTTTTGCAACGGTTTTGCGAGCTATCTCGCCACAATGGGCGAGCGAAACGCCGCCTGACGGGGCAACGGGCGCGCCAGCCAATCCCTGGCCTGGGCGGCATCCGAAAAAGTCGCGGTGGGATAAACGTTCAAGGGAGAAGCCGCATACAGTTCCGCCAGGGCTTGTATCTGCGCGTCGTCGGAAAGTACCGCAACCTTGATGTTGGGATTGGAAACCGCAGCGCCCTTGTCGATCGCCGCAGCCATGAGCACCTCGTCTTCCCCGACCGCGAAGCTGTCCACTCCGAGAAAATCGTTGATCACGAAAGAGAGATCGTCGAAGCGCGGATCGCTCTCGACCATAACCAGGCTCTGCATGAACTCTTCAGCCGTGACATGCCCGAAGAACACCTTGGAAACCCCGCGAGGTTCCCAGACGATTTCATATCCCATCCCCACCACCCCTTTTTTTCGGACCCGCCAAGCTTATTGATTGCCCGGTTTGAGAGTCGTTCTTTTCTTGTTTTACCAAAATTTCTCGACGGAAATCACTTGGCGAGACGATGCGTTGAGTTGTCTCGCCTGGGTGAACTCAGCGCGTCGCGGTCACCGTCAATGCCGAGTACTGCATTTGGCCCAGAGAGTCGTGCACCATGATCGTGACCGGCCCCGGCCGGAACGTGTAAATCGTCACGGTGCCCCGCGACCCCGCATGCATTGTGACTTCACCGGCTTTCGCAATGGTCGAATTGGAGGTACCCACCGTGTAAGGCGGCACCCCGTTTACGAAGGTGACGGTAACCTGCTCGCCCACTACCGCGGTCTGCTTATCCGGTCCCACTGCCATCAAGGAATTCATGGTAGGAGTCGCAGTGGCTAGGTTACCGGCGCTATCGGTAACGATGATGGAGGTATCGCCGATTCCGTAAACCAAGAAAGTGGCCTGGCTGCCCGTTCTGGATACCAGCGCCATATTCGAACTGGAGGAGGTAAACGTATAGGGAGGCGTCCCGCCGCTGGCGACTACAGTAACATCGCTCCCGACAGTCGCCGTAAACTTGGTAGGATTAATTTGCAGGGCTGGCGTGGTGGTGCTCGACGTAGTGCTCGAAGTAGAACTGGATGTGCTGGTGTCCGCTGTTGTATTGCCCACGCGCAACACACGCCATTGCCCACTCGGACTCAGCAGAACGGAGGAATTCTGGTAAGTCTCGGACCCGATCTGCAGGTTGGGAATGGTGAGGATATTGGTCGAGGGGTCGAAGACATCCGCCACGGCGCAAGCCGCCGCACTCACCCAGAATAGAACTGCCAGAAAAACCCGCACCATCGCCCCCCCTCGCCTAAAATCATTGCCCTTGGCGCAAGCATTCCGCACAGGATCTAAGGCGGTTGTTTGCGCAGCCCGCGTCATTTTACACGTTTGGCGGATTATTGCGGCTTACGCTTGTTGCATCCTTGCGAAACGGGGAACTCGTACAGTTCGACGATGCGGATACCGAGTTTTTCCTGCAGGGAGATCACCTCGCACTTGCCGATCAGCTTCTCGCCGACCAGCAGGTCGAGGGGCTGATTCAACGCCTGTTCCAGCGTCAGCACATCCCCCGGCTTCATCCGCGTAAGCAGCTTGATGGGGAGATGGCGGATGCCCAGACGTACCGTCAGCATCAACGGCAGTGGGGTGAGTTGCTTCTGTTCCACGGCGCTTACCTGGTTGGGCCACATTTTCAGCCTAGCAGGGAATCGGCGGGATAGCCGGGGAGAATAACCGCCTATCTGGCCACGAACATTCCCGCCAAATCGCGCTCCGCATCCAGCCAGCGCCATGCCCCTTCCGGCAAATCCGCCGGCAGTGTCATGGTGCCGAGAGACACCCTCTGCAACGCCTCGACCCGGTTACCGGCCGCGCCGATCATGCGCTTCACCTGATGGTACTTGCCTTCCGTGAGGGTCAGCAGCAACACCCGCTCGTCGATGCGCTCGCAGGCCACGGCGGCCAGCGGTGCCGGCTCGTCGTGCAATTGCACCCCGCTGGTCAGCGCCGCAACCTGGGCGTCGTCGGCGGGATGCTTGAGGGTCACCCGGTACACCTTGGGCATTTTCCATTTCGGCGAAGCCATGCGATGGATGAACTGCCCGTCGTCGGAGAACAGCAACAGCCCGGTGGTATCCTCGTCCAGCCGCCCCACGCACTGCATCCCACGGCCCTGCATGGGCGGCGGCAACAGCGCAAACACGCTGGGATGGTGGATGGGCTGGTTGGAACACTCGTAGCCCGCCGGCTTGTTCAGCAACAGATAAGCCTTCTCGCGATATTGCCAAGCCTCGCCGTCCACCGTGAAGTTAAGGCCCGCCGATGTGAATTCCGCGAAAGGATCGTCGCACGGCACACCTTCCACCGTCACCGCTTCGGAGCGGATCAGCGCGCGACAAGTCTTTTTAGATCCAAAACCCTGGGATCGGAGAATACGTTCAAGTTCCATAAGATGATAGGCGCGCCTGGCGCGGAATTAGGTTGGAAATAGTTTTTCGCTCGGTCGGACAAACGAATGGTAACGCAGTGAGGCGCTTCTCAAGCAGCCAAGCCCTTCTTCAGCAATTCGCCCACCAACTCGTTCAGCCCCACCCCACGCTCCAGCGCCAGCGCTTGAACCTGTTTCACCAGTTCGCCGTCGAGCTTGACCGCGAACGGCACCAGCCCCTGCGCCTGATCGAGCTTGCGCTGCTCGCGGCGGTCCGGCACCGCACCCGCCGCGCTGCCGAAACGCCCGGACGCGCCGGCCTGATTGATTTTGCCCTTGATCTTCAGGCCCAGGTTCTTTTCCAGATCGGTTCTCTTCATGTGCATATCCTTTTTCTACGTTGGCAATCCCACGCCTTTAGCGGCTGGCGGAGATCTTGGGCGGGTGGGCCGGATAGGGTGTAGTAGGCGGGCTTCAGCCTGACATGTCGGGCTAAAGCCCGCCCTACAATGGCGGTGTTTCACGTTGACTGACTGCGTATGGCTTAACTCAACGCAAAAACTTGTCGGCCAACTCATACAGGCTGATGACGATCTCGAAAAGAATCAAGCCGATCACATACCATTCCAGCCTGTGCAATTGCTTATTGTCCCACACGTCGGCCAGGGTCTGTGCGGTATCGGAAATCAGGCCCAGCTTGCGGTCCAGCGCCGACTGGCGCTCCTTCAGCTCGTATTCGTCTTCCAGGCCGGCGTACAGCCCTTCCAGATGAGGAAAATCCCACAGCGTTTCCGGGCGGTCGCCGATCTCGGCGCGTCCCACCATGCGATGCTGGATCAGCAGCATCCGCCCGATCTTCGACAACAGCTTCCTGGAGTCGGCGCTGACCTTGCCGTCAGTCGCCAACTCCTGCGCCAGCGGCTCGATCTTGTCGAATTCCCCGGCGACTTTCTTCTCGTAGAGCGTCAACACCAGGTTCTTGCTCAAGGCATCGGCGATGATCTGCAATTTCTCCAGCGTCACGTCGTCCAGCGAAACCGCCCCGCTCTGCACCCCGATGGCGCTTCTGCCGCAATGGATTTCCAGCTCCTCGATCTCGGGCATCGGGTAGGGATTGGTCAGCAGCGGCTTGAGGGTATCGACAAAGCGGGCTTCGTCCGCGTCATCCACCCCGAACAACACCACCACCCCGTAACGGAACAGCACCGCGATACCGCCCTCCGCTCCCACGCCCATCGTCAACGGCGTGGTCGCCAGGCAATCGGCGATCTTGAACGCGCGCAGGTCCAGCCGGTCGCCCAGCAACAGGGCGTGGGCGCGCAGATCGGGGCGGTTTTTCAGGGGGAGGTCCATAAATTCGGCACTTGGTAGCGATTACACATTACGCGATTTACCTTACGCAGCCTCCGCCGGAACCATTTCCGCCAACAGCGTTTCGGGGGCGACATCCTGCTCGTGTGGCCAGCTGACCGCCCCGAATGAAATGCCGACCTGGTTGAAGTAGTGCACATCACGCAGCTCGCGAAAAACGCCGTGGTCGAGATAGGGCGTCATATCGAATATCCCCTTGCGCCCGTCCTTGACCTCGAAATAAATCCGGTAGTCCGGTAACGGTTTGACGGCTATTACATCCCAATCCATGGCTACCTCACAAAGGTACGATTTTATAAGGGTTCTCGCCATTGACGGCGATTTCCCAATCGGCAAAGCCCGGGTTAGCCACCCGTCTTGCCTGCCCGATACACCGCCAGCAAAGCGGCTTTAAGCGCGGGATCATCGTCCAGCGCAGGAGAAGGCAGCAAGGGTTCGGCAATGCGCCGCACCATCTGCCAATCGCCGTCCTCTCTGCGCGCCTGCGCAAACTTCTTCCAATTGAAGCCGCCGCCATCGCAGCATTGCGCCGCCAAGCCAGTGGCATCGGAAAACTCGACGTCGTGCGATTCCAGCACCTCGTACAAGTAGGAGTAAGTATCGATGCCTCCCACCCGGGCCAACAGCACATGGAAATCCGGCGTTTGTTCCGGATCGGCCGGGTAGTTGTCCAGATCGACAACGGCATCCAGCTCGTGGGTTTCGCCCTTGAAGGAAAAGCTGAGTTGGGCGCGGAGAGTGTTGGGGCTCATGGCATTTGGTCTTGCGGTAGTGGGAGGTTCGCGATTCTACGAGGGATTGGGCGGCGGGAAAAGTTCTGCACCCCGGATCGCACTATCGCTCCCTATACAGATTACGCTTACTCCCCCCGCCCCGGCAGATGTAGGGCCATCATCACGCTACACGCCTAGCTGCCCAAATGATTTCAAGAGCCTATTCCCGCGTGACCATACCCGATAAACGCCACCCGCCAGCATCATTTTGTCGGGTTGAACCCCGGCTACCGCCAGTTAATTTCCAGCGCGGTCTTGCTGCCTATTACCACGTTATCCAGACTGTCCGGGATGACTGCCTCGGTCGGCGACTTGGGCGTGCGCCCCGCCATGATCTCCGCAAAGTGTTGCGGCAACAGCGGCTTGAGTTCTGGATCAGCGTAGCCATCGGGGAATAAGGGGAGATTGGTCGCCCGATCATAATGATCGGTTGCGCCCAGAACGTGCAAAAACTCGTGGGCAATGACCACATTGTTTTGCTTCGCCATGTCGTGCGATGCAAAGAGATTGACTCGCCCGATCAACCCCTCTTGCAAGCCCGTTGAATGAGGGAGCATTTTGTTTTTCGCCGGATCGAAATACAGCAAGAAAAGCTTCACCTGCGGGCGCGGGCCGACAATATCGGTGTTCCTGTAGACCCACCAACGCATTTTTAAACTCCAGATGATCGCGTCCCAGGTACTGCCATTGTGCGGGGGTTCGGGCGGTAGTAATTTGATTTGCCCCTCCAGCTTGAGGTCTATCGAAGCATTGGCCGATCGGCCATAGCGTTTTGCCTCGTCGCTCATAAAACTTGCGACCGGCTTGAAATCGTCCACCGTCAGACTGCTCAAATATTCAGCCACGGGTTGGCTTCCATCGCCGTTAATCAGGAAAACATGAACCGGCAACGCACGCTTCCACTCCACGGAACGGGTCTTGTCGCGCCACGCGCCAATCCCGACCGCCAAAAGGATGAACAATAGAATAATGATGCGAATGGCTTTGAACATGGCCCTGCTCGTAAGGTGCGATAAGCGGCAGCGCATTGCACCAGATGGTAAATATTCGGCCATCTTATCAGATGGGCGGCTGCTTGCATCCGGTGCAAAGCCCAATGGTTATCGGGCCTTGTGCGAGATGTCCAAGATTCCAGCACCGCCCGATACCCTCTCCTTCAACGAGAGGGCCAGGGTGAGGATGGGTTTGCCGGGTTTCCCCTTTTCCGCCGCCGAGTAGCGCAGTCCCGTAGCCTGGATGAAGCGCAGCGGAATCCGGGAGCATCCGCGAGGATGCAAGCAGTAGCGGCATTCCCAAACATCGTATCCGCCTGTCGGCGGCCCCGGATTTCGCAAAGCTTCATCCGGGCTACGCTTGCTGGGTTAATAGTGGGCGCCCCTCATAGCGAGTTTAAACACGACGCGGTTTCGGTTTGTCTCGTATGCAATGTGGCACAGGACATTTTTCTCCCGGGGTAAGTTTGGCATATGACTCACACTTCGAAAAATCATCACAGACGTGATCCGCCGGCATCATTGTGGCAAGTTCATATCCCTCATTAGTTGCCACAGTCTCTGGAATTTCTGTAATTCCAGTTGTGTCCTCAATATTCTGTTTAACACGGTAGTTCATAAAACAATAATCTCCAATTACGTGGCTAATCAATATTATGAGTTACACGTAGGATGTGCCGAGGAACGAGGCACATCAGTCGCGGCAAGGGGAAATCGCGACCACCGCGAGCGATGCGTATTCGCCTCTCGGCGGCCCCGGATTCCTTAAAGCTTCATCCGGGCTACGCTTGCTTTGACATGCAGCAAGATGGAAGAAATTACAGGTTCAACTCCCAGTTATTCTCAAAACGCGCTAAAGGTTCTTTGTTTAACTTTGCCCAAGACACATCCCGATTATGTGGATCTTTTCTCTTTGGTGTGGGTCGATTACCTTGTTCGCGGGCCACGGAGAAAGGCATTATCCAGGAGCGCACTGGTCCCGCTTTTGGTCTGAAGATAAAGACCAGCCAGTCGCACTCATGCCGCTCGTCAAATAGAAACCAGCTACCGGTACTCCATGCATCAGTTTCACTTCGTGTTTTTACGCTAACTTTAGCAAGTCCGTGACCAGTTTCGACAACGAGGTCGTAGCCAGGCCAGTAATCAGGCATTTTTGATGCCGGCTTCCCCGCGAATGTAAATTGACTTAGAGCGTAATGCTCTCCAGCATCTCCGAGCATTTTCGTAGTGACATTGGTTTCAGCCGCAGACATTCTAAACCTCACACCTAACGTTAAATCGGCTAGCCAAAAAGCTGAATGAGTGTCTTAACAAATAAGGCGCAGTCTCCTGCGCCTTTTTCCCTTCCCCCAGCCGCTCAATCCCAGCTCAATGCCCCCCCGGATTGATACTCCGTCACCCGCGTCTCGAAGAAATTTTTCTCCTTCTTCAAGTCAATCATTTCGCTCATCCACGGGAACGGGTTGGTCGCCCCCGGATAAATCGGGTCGATGCCGATCTGCTGGCAGCGGCGGTTACACACGAAGCGCAGGTATTCCTTGAACATCGGCGCGTTGAGGCCCAGCACACCGCGCGGCATGGTGTCTTCGGCGTAGGCGTATTCCAGCTCGACCGCTTTTTTCAGCAGGCCGGTGATTTCAGTGCGGAATTCCGCCGTCCACAGGTGGGGGTTTTCCATCTTGATCTGGTTGATCAGGTCGACACCGAAATTCAGGTGCATCGACTCGTCGCGCAGGATGTACTGGTATTGCTCGGCGGCGCCGACCATCTTGTTCATGCGGCCCAGGGCGAGGATTTGCACGAAGCCGACGTAGAAGAAGATGCCTTCCATGATGCAGGCGAACACGATGATCGAGCGCAGCAGCTTCTGGTCGTTTTCCGGGGTGCCGGTCTTGAATTCCGGGTTGCACAGGATGTCGATGAAGGGGATGAGGAACTCGTCCTTGTCGCGGATCGAGGGAATCTCGTGGTACATGTTGAACACTTCGCCTTCATCGAGGCCGAGAGACTCGACGATGTACTGGTAGGCGTGGGTGTGGATGGCTTCCTCGAACGCCTGACGCAGCAGGTATTGACGGCACTCCGGCGCGGTGATGTGGCGGTAGGTGCCGAGCGAGATGTTGTTGGCGGCGAGCGAGTCGGCGGTGGAGAAGAAGCCGAGGTTGCGCATCACCACGCGGCGCTCGTCTTCGGTTAACCCATTCGGGTCTTTCCACAGGGCGATGTCGCGGTTCATGTTCACTTCCTGGGGCATCCAGTGGTTGGCGCAGGCGTCCAGGTATTTCTGCCAGGCCCATTTGTATTTGAAGGGAACGAGTTGGTTGACGTCGGCCTGACCGTTGATGATGCGCTTGTCTTCGGCGCGGATGCGGCGGGTGTCGTGGATGCCGGTGAGCGCGGAGGAAAGCGGCTCGGCGGCGGGCGCAGCAGGCATCCGCGGGGCGGACGGCTGGGCGGGAATGGGGTCTTCGAAGTTCAGCATGTTGGGGTTTCTCCTCGTTATCGTGGACAACGGTTAATGCAATTTTGCGTGGGGTGGGTTTCCCTCTCCCCCGGCCCCTCTCCCGCGCTTGCGGGAGAGGGGAGTGGTATTACTGGCAAGCCTCGCATTCGGGGTTATCGATGGAACAAGCCTTCGGCAAATCCCCACCCAGGCCGCCGTCCACCGGCACGGCGTTGAGCGAACCGGCTTGCACCGTGGATTTCTCGGCGTGGGTGGCGCCCAGGCTGCGCAGGTAGTAGGTGGTCTTGAGACCGCGCAGCCAGGCCAGCTTGTAGGTCTCGTCGAGCTTCTTGCCGGACGGCGAGGCCATGTAGATATTGAGGCTTTGCGACTGGTCGATCCACTTCTGGCGGCGCGAGCCGGCTTCCACCAGCCACTGCGGTTCGACTTCGAAGGCGGTGGCGTAGAGGCTGCGCAGGTTGGCGGGAATGCGGTCGATGCGCGCCAGGGTGCCGTCGAAATACTTGAGGTCGGCGATCATCACTTCGTCCCACAGCCCCGCCTGTTTGAGGTCGTTGACCAAGTATTGGTTGACCACCGTGAATTCGCCGGAGAGGTTGGATTTCACGTAGAGGTTCTGGTAGGTCGGCTCGATCGACGGCGAGACGCCGACGATGTTGGCGATGGTGGCGGTGGGGGCAATCGCCAGGCAGTTGGAGTTGCGCATCCCGTACTGCTTGATGCGGGCGCGCAGGGCTTCCCAGTCGAGGGTAATGGATTCGTCGACTTCCAGGAAACCGCCGCGCGCTTCGCGCAACAGGGCGTTGGAGTCGTGGGGCAGGATGCCCTTGTCCCACAGCGAGCCGGTAAAGGTGGAGTAGCGGCCACGTTCTTCGGCGAGTTCGCTGGAGGCCCAGTAAGCGTAATAAGCCACGGCTTCCATGGAGCGGTCGGCGAATTCCACGGCGTCCACGCTGGCGTAGGAAACCCGCAACTGGTGCAGGCAATCCTGGAAGCCCATGATGCCCATCCCCACCGGACGGTGCTTGAGGTTGGCATTGCGCGCCTTGGCCACCGCGTAGTAGTTGATGTCGATGACGTTGTCCAACATGCGCATGGCGGTGCGGACGGTGCGCTGCAGCTTGTCGAGATCCAGCTTGCCATCGCGAATATGGGCGGAGAGGTTCACCGACCCGAGGTTGCACACCCCGATTTCGTGGTCGTTGGTATTGAGGGTGATTTCCGTGCAGAGGTTGGAACTGTGCACCGAACCGACGTGCTGCTGGGGCGAACGCACGTTGCAGGGGTCCTTGAAGGTCAGCCAGGGATGGCCGGTTTCGAAGAGCATGGTGAGCATCTTGCGCCACAGCACCAGCGCGGGAATCCGCTTGAACAGCTTGATTTCGCCGCGGTCGGCCTTGGCCTCGTAGGCGGTGTAGGCCTGCTCGAAGGCGCTGCCGAACTTGTCATGGAGGTCCGGGCAATCGGAGGGGCTGAACAGCGTCCATTCGCCGCCTTCCATGACGCGCTTCATGAAGAGATCCGGTATCCAGTTGGCGGTATTCATGTCGTGGGTGCGACGGCGGTCGTCGCCGGTGTTCTTGCGCAGCTCCATGAATTCCTCGATGTCGAGGTGCCAGGTTTCCAGGTAGGCGCACACCGCGCCCTTGCGCTTGCCGCCCTGGTTGACCGCCACGGCGGTGTCGTTGACCACCTTGAGGAACGGCACCACGCCTTGCGACTTGCCGTTGGTGCCCTTGATGCGACTGCCCAGCGCGCGCACCTGGGTCCAGTCGTTGCCCAGTCCCCCGGCGAACTTGGAAAGCAGGGCGTTTTCCTTGATCGCCTCGTAGATGCCGTCGAGATCGTCGGACACCGTAGTGAGGTAGCACGAGGAAAGCTGGCTGCGCCGCGAGCCGGAGTTGAACAGGGTCGGGGTGCTGCTCATGAAATCGAAATTGGAGAGCAGGTTGTAGAACTCAATGGCGCGCGTCTCGCGGTCGATCTCGTTGAGCGCCAGGCCCATCGCCACGCGCATGAAGAAGGCTTGCGGCAGTTCGATGCGCTGCTCGTCGATGTGCAGGAAATAGCGGTCGTAGAGGGTTTGCAGGCCGAGGTAGCCGAATTTCAGATCGCGCGACGAATCCAGCGCGGCACCCAGGCGTTTCAGGTCGTAGTGGGCAAGGCGCTCGTCGAGCAACTCGGCGGCCACGCCTTTCTTGATGAATTCCGGGAAATATTCGGCGTAGCGGGTAGCCATGGCCTCGAACGGCACTTCCTCGCCCAGCACTTCGTGGCGGATGGTGTTGAGCAACAGGCGGGCGGTGACGTAACCGTAAGCCGGGTCTTTTTCGAGCAGGGAACGCGCCGAGAGAATCGCCGATTTGCCGACTTCCTCGATGGCCACGCCATCGTAGAGATTCTTGAGGGTGTCCTGGAGAATGTCCTGGGGATTGACCGCGTCGCCCAAGCCGGTGCAGGCGGAAGCCAGCAGGCCGTTCAGCCAGGCCATGTCGAGCGGCTTGTGGACGCCCTTTTCCACCACCTGGATGACATGGGCCGGCGCTTCCACGGTTTTCTGGCTGGCGCGCTTGCGCGTCTGCTCCTCGCGATACAACACATAGGCGCGCGCCACGTCGTGCTCGCCGGAACGCATCAGGGAAAGCTCGACCTGATCCTGGACATCCTCGATGTGGAACGTGCCGCCATTTGGCTGGCGGCGCAACAGCGCGCCCACCACCGCCTCGGTCAACGTCGTCACCATTTCGCGGACCCGTGCCGACGCGGCGCCCTGCCCGCCGTTCACCGCGATGAAGGCTTTGGTCATGGCGATGGAAATCTTAGCGGGTTCGAAACCCACCACACTGCCGTTGCGGCGGATCACCTTGTATTGCGCGTAGGCGGCTTCCTGGGCGGGCGGCGCTTCGCCATAAGCGAAGGCGGGGTTGGGAACGGGCGAGGGCGAAACGGAATCGGTGGTAACTTGCATCAAGGCTTTTTCTCCTAGTATTTATGCGGCATCCAGACAATCCAGCGGGGATTTATCCACAAGATATCCATAGGGATATCCACAACATATTGTGTTTTTACTGAATGATTGGCACTAATTCTAGTTACCATCCTGACAAAACGCAACTCTATTTTGGAATCGCGCGAGGCGGCGGGCGGCAGGTACATTGATGCTATGATTAGGGACGTCGCACGCTGGCCGAAGAGAATTGAAACACGCTTCGCGATCCCGGATTGGCGGCCGCTTCGGCTCACCACACAGGAAATGGCAATGTCGATCAAAGCGGGTGTAATCAAGCTGTTTTCCCGTAAAGCCCTGCAAATTGCCGGTTTGTATCTGGTGTTTGCCTCGCTGTGGATATTCGCTTCCGACCGCCTGCTCAACCTCGCCCTGGACGACCCCGCGCTTCTGCTCAAGATCAGTACCGGAAAAGGCTTCGCCTTTGTCCTGGTGACGACGCTGCTGCTCTACCTGCTTCTACGAAACTGGGATCTTGCGGCAGCACACCATGACGCGCCGCCGCCGGCTCCCCGGCTGCGCAATCTGGTCGCCCTGTTTGTGGGGTTTTCCCTGATCGTCCCCCTCATCGCATTCAGCATTGTCCGCCTCCACGGCCCGCACCTGCGGGAAGCGGCGTTCAATGACCTACGCGCGATTGCCAGCCTGAAAACCGGGCAAATCGAATCCTGGCTACAGGCACGTCAAAGCGACGCCGAAGTGCTGACCGGTGCGGAAGGATTTACGGCCCATGCGGAACGGCTGGCGCAAGCCGGCAACCCGGTGTCGCGCGACTATCTGGAGAAGCGCCTGAATTCGCTTACCAAGGCGTGGGGGTTCGACTCGGCAATCCTCCTCAATTCGCGCGGCCAGTCCTTGCTGGCCATCGGCTCTCATGACCAGGCTCCGGCTCTGGTCAAGCAGCACCTGCTCCCGCAGGCACTGGAAAGCATCCGGGTTCAGCGCAGCGACCTGTATCGGGATGCGGAGGGGCACATTCATCTCGATTTCGTGGTGCCCTTGGCGGGCACCAGCAGCAGTTCGCACAAGCCTACGCTAGCGGTGGTCTTACACGCACCGGTGGGGCGCTTCCTGTTTCCCATCGTCCAGTCCTGGCCGACCCCCAGCCCCAGCGCCGAAGCCCTGCTGGTGCGACGCGACGGCGACGCGGCGCTGTTCCTCAACGAATTGCGGCAGCGCCGCGATCCGCCGCTGACCTTCCGGCTCCCCTTTGCGAACAACCCCGAGATTCCGGCGGTCAAGACGCTCCTCAGCAGCCAGCCGCAATTGCAGGAAGGCGTGGATTATCGCGGCGTGCGCGTGCTGTTTGCCTCGCAGCCGGTACCCGGCACGCCCTGGCATCTCATCGCCAAGATCGACCGCGAGGAAATTCTTGCGCCGCTCGACACCCTGATATTCTGGGTGAGCCTGGTGGCGTTCGCCGCAATCAGCGCGCTGGCGGCGGCGATGCTGCTGCTGTGGCGTCAGACGTTGCGCGCCCATCGCCTGGAGTTGGGCATACAAGCCGCCGCCATCCAGCGCGAAAGCGAAACCAAATACCGCCGTTTGCACCAGAGCATGAGAGACGCCTTCGCCATGGTGGACATGACGGGCCATCTGGTCGATTTCAATCACGCTTTCCAGGAAATGCTCGGCTATTCCGCGGAGGAGTTGCGCCAACTCACCTATATCGACTTGACGCCCGAGAAGTGGCATGAAGGAGAAATGCGGATCATCGAGGAACAGGTCATCCCCCTTGGTCATTCGCCGGTTTACGAAAAGGAATACCGGCGCAAGGACGGTTCGGTATTTCCCGTGGAACTGAAAGCCTCTCTGATCCTCGGGGAAAATGGGCAACCCGAGGGAATGTGGGCCATCGTTCGCGACATCACCGAACGCAAACGGACCGAGGCGGTTCGGCGCGAATCCGAACGGCGTTTCCGCGACCTGCTGTCAAACGCCCATCTGGCCGCAGTCATACTGGACTTGCAAGGCAATATCAGCTTTTGCAATGACTTCATCCTGGAATTGACCGGCTGGCAGCGCGAAGAAGTGCTCGGACAAAACTGGTTCCAGTATTTCCTCCCCGAAAAAATCCGCGACCAGGTCGGGGAAGTCTTCGCCACCGCCATCAAGGCGAGTACCGTACCCGCACACTACGAAAACGAGATCCTTACCCGCTGCGGCGAGCCGCGGATAATCGTGTGGGACAACACCGTTCTGCGCAACGATCTGGGCCAGATCATCGGCACCGCCAGCCTCGGGATGGACGTCACCGAACACCGGCGCGCCGTGGAAGCAATGGAAACGCGCATGGTGGCACTGACGCGCCCGCTGAACGATACCGCCAGCATTACCTTCGAAGAGTTGTTCAACCTGGAGGACATCCAGCGGCTACAGGACGATTTCGCCAAGGCTACCGGCGTGGCGTCCCTCATCACCCACCCCGATGGAACGCCGATCACCGCCCCCAGCGGCTTCTGCCGGTTATGCCGCGACATTCTCCGCAAGACCGACAAAGACCCCGCCAACTGTCATCTTGCCAATGCCATGAGCGGAGATCCGTCTGCCGGCCCTCCAACCATCCAGCCGTGCATGGCCTGCGGCCTATGGGACGCCGGCGCAAGCATCTCGATAGGAGGGCGCCACATCGCCAACTGGCTGATCGGCCAGGTACGCGATGAAACGCAATCCGAGGAAAGCATGCGCGCCTATGCGCGGGAAATCGGCGCCGATGAAGCCGCCATGCTGGAAGCTTTCCGCGAAGTGCCGGCGATGTCGCGGGAGCGATTCGGGCTGGTGGCCCAAGTAATATCGACCCTGGCCAACCAACTCTCCGCCTTTGCTTACCAGAATATCCAGCAGGCCCGCTTCATCACCGAGCGCAGGCTTGCCGAGGCGGCGCTGGTAAATGTCCAGGATCGCCTGGCGTTGGCGCAAAAAGCCGCCGGTGCCGGATTCTGGGATTGGGAAATCGGCACGGATCGTCTGAACTGGTCGGAGGAGATGTTTTCGCTGTTCGGCCTGGACCCGCAACTTGGTACCGTGAACTTCGGTACCTGGAGCGGCACGCTGCACCCGGAAGACCGACAGTACGCCGAGGATATGGTTAAGGAAACCATCCTCAATCAGGTGCCGTTCAATACGGAATACCGGATCGTGCTTCCCTCCGGCGGACAAAGGTGGATCGGCGCGTTTGGCAATACGACCTATGACGAAGACGGCAAACCCGCCAGAATGTTGGGGATTTGCATCGACATCAGCGCACGCAAGCAATCCGAACTGGCCCTTCGGCAAAGTGAACGGCGCTTCCGCCATTTGTTCGACAATATGCTGGAAGGCTACGCCTATTGCGAAATGATTTTCCAGGACGGTCAGCCGTGGGACTTCATTTACCTCGATGTCAACCAGGCTTTCGAAAGGTTGACCGGGCTGAAGGACGTGGCAGGCAAAAAAGTCAGCGAGGTAATTCCCGGCATCCGCGACAAGGATCGGGCGCTCTTCGAGATTTACGGCAGGGTTGCCACAATCGGCAGCGCGGAAAAATTCGAGTTTTATCTGGAAGCGCTGGGAATCTGGTTTTCCCTTTCGGCTTATTGCCCGGAAAGCGGCCATTTCGTGGCGATATTCGACAACATTACCGAGCGCAAGCAAACCGAGTCGGCAATCCGCCAACTGAATACCGAACTGGAAACCAAGGTCGAAGAACGGACTGCCGAACTCCGCGCCATCAACGATGAAATGAAAGCCTTCACCTATTCGGTTTCCCACGACCTGAAGGCGCCGTTGCGCGGCATCGACGGCTACAGCCGCCTGCTTCAGGAAGATTACGCCAGCCGGCTGGACGAGGAAGGGCGTACCTTTATCGCCAACATCCGCAACGGCACGCAGCAGATGAGCCAGTTGATCGAGGATCTGCTGGCCTATTCCCGCCAGGAACGGCGCGCCCTGCGACATACCCTGGTTTCACTGGCAAAAATGACGGAAGCTGTCGCCGCGGAGTTCTCCGGGGAACTGCGCAGCCGCCATGTGGAACTGCGCCTGGCGGTTCCCGAAATGGAAGTCGGCGTAGACCTTGAAAGCCTGACCACCATCCTGCGCAACCTGCTGGACAACGCCATCAAGTTCAGCCGCAACAGCCCCAATCCGGCCATCGAAATAGGCGGGCGCGACGAAGCGACCAGCGCTATCCTGTGGGTGCACGACAACGGCATCGGTTTCGACATGCGCTTTCACGACCGCATTTTCGAAATCTTCCAGCGCCTGCAACGCGCCGAGGATTATCCGGGAACCGGCATTGGCCTGGCCATCGTGCGCAAGGCCGCGCAGCGCATGGGCGGGCGGGCGTGGGCGGAAAGCACGCCCGGCGAAGGAGCGACATTTTTTGTGGAGTTGCCGAAATGAAAAGCGATGCGCTATGCCAGCCCATCCTGCTGGTAGAAGATAACCCGGTGGATCTCGACCTGACCCTGCGCGCCTTTGCCCGCCACCAACTCGCCAATCCGGTGCTGGTGGCGCGCGACGGCGAGGAAGCGCTGGCCTGGCTGCCGCGCTGGGAAGGCGGCGAGCCACAGCCGCTGGTGATCCTGCTCGACATCAAGCTGCCCAAGGTGGACGGTCTGGAGGTACTGCGCCAGATCAAGCAACACCCCACCCTGAGCGTCATTCCGGTGGTGATGCTGACCTCGTCGGCGGAAAACATCGACATCCAGGCCGCCTATCGCCTGGGAGTAAATTCCTATATCGTGAAGCCGGTGAATTTCGAAAAATTCCTCGAAGTGGCGGCCCATATCAAACTGTATTGGGCGATGTTGAACAGCCCGCCCTGTCGTTGAGTTACGGCGCGCATAGCCGGAGATAGCCACCATGAAGATCCTCTACGTCGAAGACAACCCCCAGGACGCCGAACTGGCGCGGCTTTCCCTGTCCGGCGCCCTCCCCGGCCACGAAACTGAAATCGCCCCGACCCTGGCAGCCGCTTATGCGCGCCTCAAGGAGCCTGCCGGGCTGGACTTGGCACTGATCGACCTGCACCTGCCGGATGGCAACGGCCTGGAATTGCTCGCCCACATCCGCGAACGCAAGCTACCGCTGGCCGTCGCCATCCTGACCGGTTCCGGCGATCAACAAGCCGCTGCCGAAGCGCTGCGCAACGGCGCGGACGACTACATCGTGAAACGCCACGACTATCTCTTGAATCTACCCAGGCATCTCGAATCGGTGTTGCAGCGCTATCGCGAAGAAGCCGTGCGCAAATCCCAGCCGCTGCGGGTGTTCTACGCCGAGCACAGCGCCTTCGACATCGACCTGACGCGCCAGCACTTGGCGCGCTATGCGCCGCACATCCGCATCGAAACCGCACTGGATTCGGACAAGGTGCTCGACCGCCTGAGCGATGCCGAGCAGGCCCGCAGCGTGTGCGACGTCCTGTTGCTCGACTACAACCTGTCCGGTTTCAACGCCATCGACATCGCCAAAATCCTGCGTTACCACCGCAACATCGACATCCCCATCGTGATGGTGACCGGCCAGGGCAACGAAGAAATCGCCATGCAGGCCATGCGCCTGGGGTTCTACGGCTACCAGATCAAGCAACCCGGCTACCTCTACCAACTCCCGGCACTGTTGGAGGGAGCTTATTATCGTTCCAAGCTGGCGCGGGAACATGCCGCTCTCAAGGAAAGCCGCCAGCAATTCATGGAATTGGTGACGCGCATCCCGGTGGGCGTGTATCGCCTGCACCTGCAGGGCAATGGGGCGGTGGCCTTCGAATACGCCAGCCCGCGTTTCCGGGAAATTTTTCGACTGCCTCCGGAATCCCGCCTGGAGGAGATCGGCAGCGTGTTCGCCTGGGCGCATCCGGAGGACTTGCCGGAACTGATGGCACTCATGGAGGGTCCCACCCTCGACGCCTTGAACTGGGAAGGACGCTTCGTCATCGGCGGGGAAATCCGCTGGATACACTTCGAAGCCAGCGCGACCGCACTCGACAACGGCGACGTCGCCCACAACGGGATCGCGATGGACGTCACCGAACGCCGCCTGGCGGAAGAAACGTTGCGCCAATCAGCCACCGTGTTCGAGAACACCCGCGACGGGATCGCCATCACCGACCCGACCCCGACGATTCTGGCGATCAACCGCGCCTTCACCACCACCACCGGCTACAACGAGGAAGAAGTGCTGGGCAGGAACCCCAGCTTCCTCAAATCCGGGCGCCACGAGCGATCCTTCTATCAAGCCCTGTGGGCAACCCTGAAAACGGATGGCCACTGGCAGGGAGAGATCTGGAACCGCCGCAAAAACGGCGAGGTCTACCCCGAATGGCTGTCGATCAGCGCCGTGCATAACGACAAGGGCGAAATCACCCACTACGTCAGCGTGTTTACCGACATCACCCAACTGCGCCGCACCGAGGAAGACCTGGAGCGGCTTTCCCATTACGACCCCTTGACCGGACTGCCCAACCGTTTGCTGTTCCAGACGCTGCTCGAACATTCGCTGGAAAGAATGGCCCGCCATGACGAAAAACTGGCGGTGCTGTTGATCGATCTCGATCATTTCAAAAACATCAACGACAGCCTGGGACACCCCGCCGGCGACGAACTGTTGGCTAAGGTGGCGGAGCGTATCCAGCGGCGCCTGCGCGGCGAAGACACCATGGCCCGTCTGGGTGGCGACGAATTCGTGGTACTGATGGAATGGGTCGCGGATTCCCAGGAAGTCGCGGTGCTGGCGCGCGACATCCTGACCGCGCTGACCCTGCCGTTCCCGATGAGCAGCGGCCACCAGGTCTATGTAGGGGGGAGCATCGGGATCGTCCTGTATCCCGACGACGCCAAAACCGCAGTCGACCTGATTCGCAACGTCGAAACCGCGATGTACCAGGCCAAGGGAAACGGACGCAACCAGTTCTCCTTCTACACCCGCAACATGAATGCCGACGCCCTTGCCCGCCTCGATCTCGAAGCCGCCTTGCGCGGCGCCATCGAGCGCGACGAACTGGTGCTCCACTATCAGCCCAAGGTCGATCTGCGCAGCGGCCGGATCAACGGGGCGGAAGCGCTGATCCGCTGGCAGCGCCAGAATATCGGGCTGATCTCGCCGCTCCAGTTCATCCCGCTCGCGGAAAAGTCCGACCTCATCATCGCCATCGGCAGTTGGGTGATTCAAGCCGCCTGCCGGCAGATTCGCAACTGGTGCGACGCCGGGCAACGCGACATAAAAATCGCGGTCAACGTTTCCGCCCGCCAGTTCCATTCCGGCAACCTGGAATACGTCATCAGCCAAGCACTCGATAAATATGGACTGGAACCCGGCCACCTGGAACTCGAACTGACCGAAAGCATGTTGATGGAACATCCCGACGAAACCGTGCAAATGCTCCAGCGCCTCAAGCAGATCGGCATCAAGATTTCCCTCGATGATTTCGGCACGGGGTATTCCAGCCTGGCCTACCTGAGCCGTTTCCCCATCGACACCCTGAAAATAGACCAGTCCTTCGTGAAAAACCTCCTCACCGAAAAGACCTCCGCCACCATTGCCGCCTCGATCATCGGCCTGGCGCACAGCATGGAACTCGACGTGGTCGCGGAAGGCGTGGAAACCCCTGAGCAATTGAACTATTTGCGAAGCAACGGCTGCGACGTGATGCAGGGTTTCTATTTCAGCAAGCCGCTTCCCGCCGCGGAATTCGCCAAACTGCTGGAAGGCGGGAAAATTCTTGAGATGCCCAAGGATGGCGGGAATTGATTACCCGACGTTTTCTCCGCGTTGGCGTGCCTAAAACGCCAAAGACCGGGCCATTTCCGGCGTCTCGCGCCTTATCGGACAATCTGGGATAATAGCCCGCTTTCGTCGCCACCCCGGATAACATGAAAAACACCGCCATCCTGCTCATCAGTTGCCCCGACCAAAAGGGACTGGTCGCCACCATCGCCAATTTCCTCTATCAGCACAACGCCAACATCCTCCATGCCGACCAGCACCAGGATAGCGAGCTGAATCTTTTCCTGATGCGGGTGGAGTGGGATCTCGACGGTTTCCAACTGGATATCGAGGAATTCGACCGGCATTTCGCCGCCATCGCCGAAAAATTCCAGATGACCTGGCGGCTGGCACTGTCCAATCACCGCCCCAAGATGGCGATTTTCGTGTCGCGCTACGACCATTGCCTGGCCGACCTGCTGTATCGCCACCAGAGCGGCGAACTGAAATGCGACATCCCGCTGATCCTCAGCAACCACACCGACACCCAATGGCTGGCGGAAGCCTACCGCATCCCCTTCCAGCACATCCCGGTGGAGCGCGACGGCAAGGAAGAAGCGGAAAAGGACCAGTTGGCCGTGCTGCGCCACCACCACATCGACCTGATCGTGCTGGCGCGCTACATGCAGGTGTTGTCGGCGGATTTCATCAAGCATTACCCCAACCGCGTCATCAACATCCACCATTCCTTCCTGCCCGCCTTCCACGGCGCCAAGCCCTACCACCGGGCCTTCGAGCGCGGCGTCAAGCTGATCGGCGCAACCAGCCATTACGTCACCGAAATCCTCGACGACGGCCCGATCATCGAACAGGACGTGAACCGCATCTCGCATCGCGACGAACTCGACGACCTGATCCAGAAAGGCCGCGACCTGGAGAAAATGGTGCTGTCGCGCGCCGTGCGCTGGCACATCGAGAGCCGTATCCTGCTGTATGCCAACAAGACGGTGATTTTCGACTAATGACATGGAACAAAGGATTGTAGGAGCGGGCCGCGCCCGCGATGCGGTGTCCGAGTCCGCGACGGCGTCCGAGCAGGCGACGCCGCTCGCCTGCATGGCAGGCTCCTACGAATATCGCTGTTTCAACATAAGGAAAACCGGCGATGCGCATCCTGGTCATTGAAGACAACCGCGACATCGCCGCCAACCTTTTCGATTTTCTCGAAGCCAAGAGCCACATCGTCGATCTCGCCGAGGACGGCTTGAGCGGCCTGCATCTGGCCACCACCAACACCTACGACGCGATAGTCCTGGATGTCATGCTGCCCGGCCTCGATGGTTTCAGCGTGTGCCGGCGCCTGCGCCAGGAAGCCCATCTCGCCACCCCGGTGCTGATGCTCACCGCCCGCGATTCGTTGGACGACAAGATCGCCGGCCTGGAAAGCGGCGCCGACGATTACGTGGTCAAACCCTTCGCCCTGCGCGAAGTGGAAACCCGCTTGCGTACCCTGGCGCGCCGCGCCCAAGGCGCTTTCGGCCCCGCCGTGCTGGCCCTCGCCGACCTGACCTTCGACACCGGCACCTACCAAGTCAACCGCAACGGGCGCCCCCTGGAACTCCCGCCGATCCCCTTGAAGCTCCTCGAAGCCCTGCTGCGCGCCACGCCGCGCGCGGTGTCGCGCGCCGAACTGGAACAGGCGGTATGGGGCGACAGCCCGCCCGACAGCGACGCCCTGCGCGCCCACATGCACATCCTCCGCGCTACGCTGGACGGCCCCGGCGAACCCCCGCTGCTCCACACCCTGCGCGGCATCGGCTACCGCCTGGCACTCGACGACGCCATGCCGGAAAACCGATGACGAACCCGGTTGTATCGCCATGGAAACGGGCTTGCCCGCGATTGCGGCAGCGCATATCGCGGCCAAGGCCGCTCCCACGAAACCATGGAACGCCGGCGTAGCCTGCGGGTCCGCGTCGCCGCGGCATTCGCCCTGTTCGGCGGGGCGGTCGCGCTGGCGCTGGCGGCGATCCTGTTCTTCACCGCCCACAACCTCAACCAGCGCCTGATCGACGAATCCCTGCACGCCGAACTGGAAGACTACATGGCGCGGCGCGCCCGTAATCCGCTATCGCTGCCGCCCACCACCGCTTCGGTACGGGGCTTCGTCGCCACCCCGGGGGACGCCGCCGGCGATGTCCCCCCGGCCCTGGCGAAGCTCACTCCCGGCAGCCACGAAATCGCCTTCGACGGACTCAACTGGCACGCTGCCGTGGCCGACCGCGGCGGCAGCCGCTATTACATGCTGTTCAACGAAGCCCGCCAGCAGAGCCGCGAACGGCGTTTCCTGCTGACACTGGGCGGCGGGGTGCTGGCGATGATCCTGTTTTCGGCGATCGGCGGGTGGTGGCTGGCGGGGCGGGTCACCTCGCCGGTGACGGCGCTGGCGCGGCGCGTCGGGGCGGCCACCCCGGACGGCGATGCACCGGCACTGGAAAAGGATGCCGGGGTTGATGAAATCGGCGCATTGGCCCATGCCTTCGAGCATTACGCCACCCGCATCAATGCCTTCATCGAACGCGAGCGGGCCTTCACCGCCGACGTCAGCCACGAATTGCGCACCCCGCTGGCGGTGATCCAGGGTGCCGCTGAAGTCTTGCAGGCCGACGAGACCCTGAGCGAATGGCAGCACACCCGCCTCGACCGCATCGAGCGCGCCGCCCTGGAAACCAGCGCCCTGATCGCCGCCCTCCTGGCGCTGGCGCGCGAGGACGCCGACGCCAGCGCGCGCGCCGATTGCGACGTCGCCAAGGTCGCCCGCGAAGCGGTGGAGAAACACCGCCACCTGGTGCGCGGCAAGGCGACCCAGGTGAATCTCGACATCCAGGCAACCCCTGCATTGGCCGCCGAAAAAGTCCTGCTCGCCATCGTCGTCGACAACCTGGTGCGCAACGCCCTGGCCTTCACCGAATCGGGCGAAATCACGGTGCGGGTGGAAGCCGGAAAACTGCTGGTGACCGATACCGGCAAAGGTATCGGCGAAGAAGACATCGGGCGGATATTCCAACGCCATTACAAAGGCTCGACCAGCCAAGGCTCGGGCATCGGCCTATCCCTGGTGAAGCGCATCTGCGACCGCTACGGTTGGGAAATCGCCATCGAGAGCCGCGAGGGCGAAGGCACGGTGGCGGAGTTGATATTCGGGGAACCAGCCCCCACGGTATCGCAAAGGACCGGCGTCTTCCCAGGCTGCACATCGAACACTGTGTAATCAGACATAACGTGCTGGATTTAAATCGATACAGTCTTCAACCATCGGCATACGTCAATATAGCTTTATTTTCGATGGAGTCGTAATGCCAGATTCTGGCAACGGCATTCCCTTGAATGTAAACCAAAACAATGTCATCTCCAGCCGGCACAACCGACAATGTGGGAAATTCAGTATTTCCCCGGTCGTAAATTCGACCAAACCCCTCAAGTAAATGAGCGATTTTCCTCTTGGATAAAAAATCGCCATTGCCGGAAATGAAGAGCAATTCACCCTGGTCTGTCCACGCAACATAGTGGTCTTTGGTTTTATCGTAGGACAGCGAAAATATATCAATGTTATTTAAAGACCTGTAGTCAACCCATTGTTGCGTGACGGTATCAAAACGATACAAATAGCCTTCCCCACCAAGTGTTGCAACACTCACGAATTTTCGGCGAGCGTCATAGGCCATGCCAGTAGGCCAGGAAAATCGCGGGAAATTCTTTGGGAGCGGGATGACGACAGACGGCCTGGTATCCGCTTGTAGAATTTCCAATTGTCCGTCCCGAAGGGAGTACGTGGCACTACCAACCCCAGAAAATGCAACCGGTTTTCCCGTCTGATATTGGGCCGGTTCTTTGTCTATCGGGCCATCTAATTGCCACCGAATTTTCCGGCAATCCGTAGAAAGCAATTCAAAGGAGTGTTGCTTGCTTGGTGCTTTAGGAATCGCGCCTTTTGCCGTCAAAGCGGCACTCGGCGCATCCATCACGGATATGCGTACCATTGCAGGAATTGAATAACTGCCCCGAAAAGCATTTAACCGGTCAATTCCAAACAATACGTTAAGTCGCTCAACCAACCTTCTGAAATTTATGTTCTCCGTCTCATATGCATAAGGAAGTTCAGCCGAGTAGACCGGAGCTTTAACATTAATAACAACGGTGGGAGCGTGATAGCCGGAAACGATAACTCCCGAAATGTTAGTGGTAGATGAAGCACTAACCTTCCAGTTAACTTGGTCATAACTTGTTAAAATCAGCAAAACCTTGGAGGCCGGACGATTCACCTCCACCTCAACTGTCGCTCCAGCTCTGGTCTTGGCCTCGTAGCCGGAAACAAGAACGATCTCTGCATTTTCAACCAATTCCCGTAGCTCCCGCGTGGCGGGAAGGGGTAGCAGAACATTCTCAGGAGTTTTCTCGCTGTTGGCCTGAACCGGTATGCCAAACCCAAACTTTTCCTTGGCGTACCCAAGTCTTGGCAAGGCCAGAAAAAATGCAATGCTGACAAACAATATCGCCAATACATTTCTAGATTTCATTAGAGTCCCCGTTATGGCGATTCAAGTTGGCAATCTCGCCTTTCCCAAAACAAGCTAATTATATTGACTACATAAAAAGGACACATAGGTTTCTTCAAATTCTATAGAGACATACCCTGACGGCGCCAATCAGCTCAAGCCCAAACCTATACGCTACTGGCGATCTCAAAAAAAAAAACGGGGCTGCCGCAA
>JAGXQV010000092.1 GCA_018336195.1 Sulfuricella sp.
GAGCCACATCGTGCAATGGCCCGGGGGGGGGCAAAGAAATGGCAATATGGCGGGGAAATCATGCTATATTTATACTCGTTCTTGTGTAACATCTTGAACCAAAAAGAAAGTTATGACAAAGTCATCGTCGCGGCATGAATTTTAGGGAGGCGCCATGAAACGCTTAGCAATTTCAATAATGTTATTTCTCGGGGTATTTCTTGCGGCGTCCGCAACGGCTGCGCCGCAGGCAAGCCTTACATTGAGTCAGTCCGATGTGACGCTCTGCAATACCAATAACGGCGTAAGCTGGAACGTATCCAAAACCAACGATCAAGGGGGCCAGTTGGTGGCGCCCGGCACCAATGTGATGTGGACGGTGATCGCGAACAAAACGGTCGATCCCGGCGCACATAATATGATCTGCGCGAACGGGTATGTCCTGATCACCAATACGGGAACCGCGCCGGCCACCATCGGCAATATCGTGGTCAACCTCCAAGCGCAGCGGCTGGTCAACAAAAAGAGCACCTGGGTATCGGCGGCGGTGAATATCGCCGATGCGGTGAAAGGCGAAGCTGCGATGCAGGCTAATGTCGTGGCAGCGGCCTCCGCTGAACTTGCGCCGGCCAACGCGCTGTCCAACAGTCCGGCGACGTACACCACATCCGGCCAGATGGGCACGTTCAGGAAGAATGCCGCCTCGGGGAGCCTTCAGTTTACCGATGTCAGCAACAACACCGTATTTTCCCTGGTGCCGCAGAAACTTGTTCAGCCGGGCGAAACGGTTGCCTTGATGTTTTCCGCCACCTTTGACAATACGGTCATGAAAATTGCGGACGGCACCGCCCTGCGCACCGAGATGATCGTCTCGTTTGGGAATACCGGGAGCCGTGGCGGCAGCGGCGCTTCAGGCTCCAATATCGACATCAACGGCGACGGCGCGATCAATGGCGATGAGGCCTATGTTCGCAGCGTCCCGACCCGCGTCACGCGCACCTTGCCGAAACTGGTGGTTTGCAACAACTCGGTAACCTTGAGCGACACGGGCTTTACCACGGATGGCGACGGGCAGGCCAGCTACTCCCTCATCAGCAATGACCTGGCAGCGCCGGTCACGATCAGCGATACCAGCGGCCCGTACTACATCGCGGCGACGGTGAACGGCTCGGGAACGGTTACCAATACCGCGACGCTGGACGGCAACGACGTATACGGAATCCCCTTGACGGGGCCGATCGATCCAGCCACCGGGTTGGCGATTTCCATTCCGATGCAATGTTGTAGCGCGGTGCACCAGAGCGCCGATTCGAGCGTAAAAGTGGGAACCACTCCGAGTGTTTACAGCTTTCCCCCGGGAGCCTGTACGGCAACTCAGGGCGGATGGGGTGCCACGCCGAAGGGTAACAACCCGGCCAGCGTACTTGCCGCCAATTTCCAGACGGTTTACCCGTTCGGCGTAGCGGTAGGGTCTGCCCCCACCTACTATGCGTACTTCACCTCGTCGAGCGCGGTGCAGGACTATCTGCCTGCCGGTAAAACCGCCAATGCCTTGAACGCGAATCTCAAGAACCCCACCACGACCAGTTCCGGGGTGTTCGGCGGCCAGGTATTGACGCTTCAGTTAAACGCCGACCTGACCGCGGCGGGTGTCTACGGAAGCGTTGCATTCGGCGGCCTGCGTCTGTACGGCACGGGCGGTTCGCTGGACGGGCAGACGGTAAGCCAGATTTTGGCGGCGGCGAATGTCGCGCTGGGGGGAGGGGCTCTTCCCGCCGGTTACACGATTTCCGCGCTAAACAACCTGGTCGACAAGCTGAACAACTCAGCCGATAACTGCGTGGCCAGCGACTGGGGGCTTTCGCACCTGACGCGCTAGCGTAATAGGGTGAGCGCGGGGCGAGCGCCTCACGCATGTTGTGCGAAGGGTCTCTTGCGAGGCCCTTCGCATTTTCGGAATTCCTGCGCGTTTTGCCGCGGCGGTCATGCCTTGCGCTTTCGCGATATGGCGTGGGGCAGCCGGCACGGCCTTGCGACCTCCGGGCTGGTTGGCTTCTTCAAGCGCCGCGGAAAGGTTTCGCCGGCGAACGCCGGGCCTTCTTGCAGCAGTTCCACCACGGCATCGTCATGGAGGCGGGATGCTTGGCTCATGTCGAGCTTCTCCTGTTCCCGTTCTTCCAGTATTCCAATGCCGCATCAATCCCGGATTGATGCCGGCGCTTAAAACCCCAGCTTCTTCTCCAGCAACGCGGCGATGTCGTCGAGGGATGGCTCGGCGGGAACCACCGGTTCCGCTTCCGCTGGCGGGGCTTCCCGACCCTCTTCGTCAGCCGGTTGGGCGAGCCGGTCGGCGAGCGCTTCGGCGAGGAAATACCCGGCGAGTTTCTCGACGGTCGGGTAAAGGAACAGCAGGGTCGCCGGGAGGGAGCATTGGTAGCTCTTTTGCAGGCGATTGCGCAATTCCACCGAGAGCATCGAGTCCATACCCAATTCGGTGAAGCCCTGGCGGGCGCCGGGCAGGCGCTTGCCCATTCCGAGTATTCCGGCCACCTGGAGGAGCAGTTGGCCTTCCAGGATTTCCCGGCGTTTTTTCGGCAGGGCGGCTTGCAGCGCGTCCACCAGCGGCGCGGCTAGGTTTTGCGTCGTCGCCGCGGCTTGTCCCGGTGCCGAATACACGGCGGAAAAGCGCGGACTTTTGCCCGACTGGGCGCTGGCCAGCCAGGCCTGCCAATCCACCTTGGCGACGGTGATCTCGGCGACGTCGCGGGCGATCAACTCGCCCAGGAGTTCCAGCGACGCCTGGGGAGCGAGCGGGAAAATCCCGCTTTCCTTGAGCTGCGTTTCCACCGCCCCGTTGCGCGCCAGGTAGCCGACTTCGGCGATGGCGCCCCAGTTCACCGCCAGCGAGGGGAGTCCCTGCTGCCGGCGGATGCGGCTCAAACCGTTGAGGAAGCCGTTGCCGGCCACGTAGTTGCCCTGCCCGGGATTGCCGACGATGGCCGAGATCGACGAGAACAGCACGAAGAAATCCAGGGGCAGATCGCCCGATAGCCGGTGGAGGTTCCACGCACCCAGGGCTTTGGGGTCGTAAACCCGGCGGAATCCCTCCTCGCTCATTTGCGCGAGGTAGCTGTCGGCATACACGTTGGCCGCGTGGATGATGCCGCGCAGCGGGAACGGGCCGGCCGCGATGTCGCGGAATACCTGTGCCATGGCGGCGGGATCGGTTACGTCGGCGGCAGCCGTGCGCACCTCGACGCCGTCGCGGCGCAGGCGCTCGACGGTTTCCTGCGCATCGGGGGCCAGCGTCGCGCTACGCCCCAGCAGTACCAGATGGCGCGCGCCCTTGCTCGCCAGCCATGCGGCAGCAGTCAAACCGAAGCCCCGCACTCCACCCGTCACCAGGTAACTGGCGTCGCTCCGGGCGTGGAAAACCGCTTCCGCGAGCGGGCGGATGTCCGCATCGCGCAGCAGGACCACCCGCTTGCCGCGTTCTTCCCCGGTGTTGATTTGTGACGCGGGACAGCCGGGCAGCGGCGCGGGTGCCTGCAATTCTCCGCGTTCGAAACCGCCCCGCACTTCTTCGAGTAGCTCGGCCACCAAGTCGGGGCTTTCCTCTGCCAGGCTCGCCGCGTCAATACGGAAATAGGCGAGGTTGCGCCGAGGCGGAGCGGCGTGTTCTTCTCCGCTCAGTTCGACGAAACGCCCGAAGGGTGCGAGCAGGGAGACGCCGGTTGCCAGGTCGAGTTCGGGGGCGGAGCGGCAAATCACCTCGAAGCCCCGCTCGCCGCTGGCCTGGCGTAAATCGCTGGCCAGGGTAGGCGACGCGGCATCCACCACCAGGCTGGCGCCCAGCGCGGCGTAACGCTGCCGTGCTGCGTGGCTCGCCGCCATCACACACACTTCGGCCCCCTTGAGGCGCGCGATCTGGAACGCTGCTTGGCCGATGCCCTGTGTGTCGTCGCACACCAGCACTTTTTCGCCGGCCCGCACCCCCGCGCAGCGCGCCATGGCGAGCCACGCGCCGGCATAGGCGAGGGGCACGGCGGCGCCATCCGCCATCGCCAATCCCGCCGGCTTGGTCGCGACCAGCCGTGCATCGAGCGTGACATGGGAGCGGCAAGTTCCTGCCGCCAGGGCGATGACTTCGTCGCCGACGGCGAAGCGGGTAACGCCCGCGCCGACCGCCCGGACGACCCCGGCGCATTCGTTGCCCAAAGCCTGAAGCGCGCCGCTCGGAGCGGGGCGTTTCGCCTTTGAATCACTGGAGACGAGGGTGGCGGTCTGCACTTCGATTTCCACTTCGCCCGCCGCCGGGGCGCGGCGGGTGACGGCATACGCGGTGCCGCCGTTGCCGATCAAATAGGGGCTGCCCGGTTGCGCCGCGCGTCGCGGCAAGGCTCCGCCGTCCACCCGGTGCAGGCGCTGCACGTGGCGTTTGCCGGCTTGAATGGCGATCTCGTCTTCGCCGTCGCCGCTTGCCAGGGCCGCCACCAGGGCGGGCACGTCCGCCGCGTCGTCGAGGTCCGCCAGCACGCAGCGGATGTGGGGGTGCTCGTTCATCAGCACCCGTCCCATTCCCCACAGGGCGGCGGCGGGCGGCGAGGTCGCCAGGTCCCGGGTCACCAGGGCGAACAGCGCCGGTTTGCGGCCGTGCGCGTTCATTGCCTGGAGGATTTTCAGCAAGCGGATTTCATTGCGTTCGCGGAACTCGGCGATATCGCCAGATTCTTGCGGGTCCGCGGCGCAGAACAGCAGCCCCCACGGCTCAGCTTCCGCCAGGTTGGCGAATAGTGCAGCGGCGGGTTCCGCGACGAGCATCGCCGTGCGGCCCTGGCGCTCCAGTTCGCCGGCAATGCTCGCGGCGGTGCCGGAGTCGCCGAACACCAGCCACTTCTGGAGCGGCGCGGCAGCGGGGGCGGGCGTGGCCTTTTCTTCCCAGCGGTATTCGTAGAGGTCGTCGCGAAAGGTTTCCAGCGGCGCGGCGTGCTGCGCGCCCAAGGCCTTGCAGCGGAAGCCGGTGACTTCGACCAGGAGGTTTCCGGTTTCGTCGAACAGATTCAGGTTGGCGACCAGGTGTTCCGGGGTGAGCTCGGTGATTTCGCTAAAACACCCGACCTGGCGGGGAACTGCGCCGTGCAGACGGATGCATTCGATTTTCACCGGCAGGAACAAGCCCTGCGCGGCGTCGCCGGCGAGGCTGCCCAATACCGCCTGAAATCCCGCGTCGAGCAGGGCCGGATGGAGATGGTAGCCCTTGGCGTCGATGTCCTCGGGGAGTTCCAGGCTCGCCCACGCCGTTCCGTCGCCGCGCTGAAACGCCTGGATGCCGCGAAACGCCGGGCCGTATTGCAGGCCGCGTGCGGCGAAGGATTCGTAGAGCGCCGCGACATCCAGCGCTGCCGGGCAGCGTGCCCGCAGCGCGGCGAGATTGGCCGGGGCCGGGGCGGTATTCCGCTGGCCGCGCACGATGCGCCCCGAGGCGTGGTGGACCCACGGTTGTTTGTCGGTGCGCCCGAAGATTTTGTAGCGGCCATCCAGGTCGTCCAGGAAAAACTGGACGGCGCTTTTGCTCGCACGAGAAAGGTAGAGCGCGGCGCTGAATTCCAGGTCAGCCAGTTCCGCGACGGATTCGCCGCCGGCTGTCTGCAGCGCGGCAGCCAGGGCTGCCTCGACGTAGGCCGCGCCGGGGTATACCACGTCGCCGCGCACCTGGTGATCCTGGAGGAAAGGCAGGCGTTCCAGGTCCAAATCGAGATCCCACAGCGGGGTGCCGGTTTGCAGGCGCGCCCCCAGCAGGGGGTGGAGAACTTCCCCGGAAAAATTCTTGACGGTGCCTTGACCCAGACGGTACTGGATCGACTCCTCCGATTCCACCCAGTAGCGCTCGCGCTGCCAGGGATAATGGGGTAGGTCGAGGAAATTTCCTGCTGCCGGATAGATTTTTTGCCAATCCAGCGCGACACCGGCGCCGAACAACTGCGCCAACGTCCCCAGCAGCAGGGCTTTTTCGTCCTTGTTGCGGCGCAGGGTGGGGAGGGTTTCGCCAGGCGCCGCCTGGGCGTCGAGGCATTCCCGCACCGAGGTCGACAACACCGGATGCGGGCTGATTTCCACGAACAGCGTGGCCCCGTCGGCGATCATGGCATCAATCGCGGCTGCGAACCGCACGGTATTGCGGATGTTGTGGAACCAATAGGGCGCAGCCAATTCACTGCCCTCGCACAAGCCGCCCTTCACCGTCGAATACAGCGGAACGCGGGTGGCGCGCGGCTGCAAGCCGGCCAGCGCGGCGATCAGCTCATCCTTCAGCGGGTCCATTTTCGGGCTGTGGTAGGGCACCTTGCCGTAGAGCTTCTTGGAGGCGATTTTTTCGTCGGCTAGCTCGGCGGCGATGGCGTCGAGAACTGCTTCGTCGCCCGCCAAGGCAATTGAATTGGGGCTGTTCACCGCGCCCAGCGAGACTGCGGCCTCCCGGCCCGCCAGGTATTTTTCCGCCGTTTGCGGCGAAATCCCGGCGGCGAGAATCCGCCCTTGGCCTTCGGTTTGATGCTGGAGACGGCTGCGGTGGAATATCACCCGCACCGCGTCTTCCAGGCTCAGCGCGCCGGAAACGTGGGCCGCCGCGACTTCCCCGGCGCTGTGGCCGACGATGGCGTCGGGGGTGATGCCCCACGCTTCGAGGAGTGCCGCCAGCGCGACCTGAATGGCGAAGATCCCCGGTTGGGCGATGCGGGTTTCGTCGATGCGCGATTGGTCTTCCGCTGCCGACAATTCGGCGAGCAACGACCAGTCGGCATGGCGCGCCAGGAGCGCGTCGCACTCTAGAATTTTCGCCCGGAACAGCGGCTCGTTTTCGATGAGTTGGCGCCCCATCGCCCACCATTGCGGCCCCATCCCGGAAAAGACGAAGGCGGTTTTGCCGGGTTTTACGTTAGTACCAACGAACAGGTTGGCGAGTTTTTCCCCGCCCAGGAAGCCGTCGAGCAATTCCTTGAGGTCGTCGCGCGACGCGGCGACCAGGCCGGCGCGCCAGGGGTGGTGTTCGCGGCGTAGCGCGGCGTGGTAGGCGATGTCGTAAAGGGAAGCGTCGGTTGCGTCGAGCGCGGCGCGCAAAGCGGCGGCGGACTGCAGCAGTGCGCCCTCGCTTTTCGCCGACAGGGGCACCAGCAACAGCGCGTCGTCCGGCGCGGCGGCCAGCGCGTCGCCGGGATAGGATTCCGCGCCCTCCAGCGCCACGTGGACGTTGGTGCCGCCGAAACCGAAGGAATTCACCCCTACGTAGCGGGGCACTCCGCTCGGGGGAAACGGCTCGATATCGGTGACCACCCGCAGTTTCCATTCGTCGAAGCGGATGTTCGGGTTGGGTGTCTCGAAATGGATGTTGGGGGGGATTTGCCGGTGATGCAGGCTCAGCGCCGCTTTCATCAAACCCGCCATGCCCGAGGCGGCTTCGAGGTGGCCGATGTTGCTCTTCACCGAGCCGATCAAACAGGGGTTTTCGTCAGTCCGCTGCGCCCCGAACACCGCGCCGATGGCCCCGGTTTCGATGGGGTCGCCGGTCGGCGTACCGGTGCCGTGGGCTTCCACGTATTTGACCGCCGCCGGGGCGATACCCGCCTTGCGGTACACCTCCTCCATGAGCGTTTGCTGGGCGAGCTTGCTGGGGACGGTGATGCCGTTGGTGCGCCCATCCTGGTTGGAGGCGGTTTCACGGATCACCGCGTAAATCCGGTTGCCCGCCGCCAACGCCTGCGAGAGGGGCTTGAGCAGCACCGCGCCGATGCCTTCGCTGCGCACGTAGCCGTTGGCCTTTACGTCGAAGGCCTTGCAGTGCCCATCGGGGGAAAGAAAGCCGCCCTTGGAGGTGGCGATGGTCCATTCCGGCTTGAAAATCAGGTTGACGCCGCCGGCGACGGCTAGGTCGGTTTCACCGTCCCAGATGCTGCGGCAGCCGAGGTGGACGCCGACCATCGACGACGAGCAGGCGGTATCCACGGACAGGCTGGGGCCGCGAAAATCAAAAAAGTGGGAAATCCGGTTGGAAAGAATGGTGGCGCTCGCCCCAATGGAGGTATGGGCGCCCAGCAGGTTGCTCTGCATTTCGCTGTACGAGAGCAATTTGTAGTCGGTGGCGAAGCATCCAACGTACACGCCGGTGCGGCTGCCGCGCAGTTGTTCCGGGATTTCGCCGGCGTCTTCGAGGGTTTCCCATACCACTTCGAGGAGCAGGCGCTGCTGGGGATCGAGGGCCGCAGCCTCGCGCGGGGAAATCCCGAAAAACTCGGCGTCGAACTGGTCGATCTGGTCGAGAAACCCGCCGAAACGGGTCTGGATGGTGCCGGGAAGCGTCGCGTCGGGGTTGTAAAAACGCGCCAGGTTCCAGCGATCCGCCGGGACTTCACTGATGGCGTCGCGCTTGTTGCAGAGCGCTTCCCAGAATTGCCGGGGGCTGTTCGCGCCGCCCGGAAAACGGCAACCAAGACCGATGATGGCGATGGGTTCTTTCATGTTGAACACCCTCTATAACAATTTGTTTTTTAGCGCTGGCGAGCGTTTCGCGATTTTGACTTGGCGAAGCTCAAGTCCTACTATGCCGGAGGAAAATCGACAGCTACGAATTTAACCATAAAAACACCCGATTAGCGTTAATCTTCAGCTAGGGGAAAACCCTTGGAAGCGCCTAGGTGTGGCGCATCGCGTGCGCTGAGGAGCCATGCTGGTTCAGGTCTCATTTTTGATTTTTTCTCGATAGGGTTGCAATACCTTGAACAATCCAAACGAAGATATCCAGTTTCCCCTGTCTTTCGCGCAGAAACGCTTATGGTTTCTGAGCCAGTTGGAGCCGGACAGCCCCTTTTACAACATCCCCGCCAACCTGCGTATCCACGGTGCCCTCGACCAAGCCGCGCTGGCCTGGAGCGTCGCGCGCATCGTCGAGCGCCACGAGGCCCTGCGCACGGTTTTTCGGGTGAAGGATGGCGAGCCGCTGCAACAGATCCGGGAGCGGGTGGAGCTGGCCTTCCCGGTGGTCGATAGCGCGGGAATTTCCCCCGCGGCGTTGGACGGGTGGATCCGCAAACAGGTGGAGGAGGAATTGCGCCAACCTTTTGATCTTGCCAGCGGTCCGTTGCTGCGCTTCCGCCTGCTCAGGCTAGGCGCCGAGGATCACATCCTGCTGGCGACCATGCACCATATCGTCTCCGACGCCTGGTCGCTGGGGATTTTCATCCGCGAATTCACGCTGCTGTACGGAGAGAAAGTCACCGGTGTTGCCTGTTCCCTGGCGGACCTGCCGATTCAATACGGCGATTATTCCGAGTGGCAACACGAATGGCTGGCGGGCGCGGCGCTGGAACGCCAACTCGCCTACTGGAAGGCGCAGTTGGCCGATGCGCCGCCGCTCCTCGATCTGCCCCTCGATCGTCCCCGTCCCAAGTACCGGGGGTTCGAGGGGGGCAGCGTGGCTTTCGAGGTGGCGGCGGATAGCGTGCTGGGGTTGCGCGAATTGTGCCAAAGCAGCGGGGCTACCCTGTTCATGGCCCTGCTCGGCGTGCTGGCGGTGCTGTTGGCGAAATATGCCCGCCAGGACGACGTGGTGGTCGGTTCGCCGGTCGCCAACCGCAATCAGAGTGAAATCGAAGGTTTGATCGGCTTTTTCGTCAATACCCTGGTGTTGCGCGTCGATCTTTGCGGCGATCCCTCCTTCCGGGAGGTTTTGGAGCGGGCGAAACGCACCGCTGTCGCCGCCTACGACCATCAGGACGTGCCGTTCGAGCAGGTGGTGGATGCGGTTGAGCCGCAGCGCCATCTCAACATCAGCCCCTTGTTCCAGGTGTCTTTCGCCGTGCAGAATGCGCCGGTCGAGGAGATCGCCCTGGCGGGCCTGAACGTGTGGCCACTCACGGAAATTGAAACCGGGATGGGGCGCTTCGACCTGGAATTCGCCTTCTGGGAAGACGGCGAGCGCCTGCATGGCTCGATAGTCTACAAGAAGGATATCTTCGACGCGGCAACCGTGGCGCGCATGGGGCAGCACTTCCAGACCCTGCTTGGCGCGGCAGTCAGTCGTCCTGATGCGAAAATCGGCGCCCTGTCGATTTTGGAGGAAACGGAACGCCGCGAACTACTCGACCTGGGAAGCAGCGATTACCGCGAATTCCCCGATGAGCCGCCGTTGCATGAGCAGTTCGAGGCGGTTGCGGAAAAGTATCCGGATAACGTCGCGGTGAGCTGCGAAGCGCGCCGCCTGACCTACCGGGAATTGAACGAGCAGGCCAATGCGCTAGCCCAGCGGCTGATCGCCGCCGGGGTCGGGCCGGAAATATTGGTTGGGCTGTACCTGGAGCGCTCCATCGAGACGGTGGTGGGCATCCTCGCCATCCTCAAGGCGGGCGGCGCTTATCTACCCCTTGAAGCGGCCTACCACAACGAGCGTTTGCAATTCATGCTGGAGGACTCGGGAGTGGCGACCATCGTCACCGTGCGCGCGCGGGTTGATGAAGTGGCAAGCCTGTTGGCGGGCAGACCCTGCACTCTGCTATGTATCGACGAACTCGGCGCAGACGGCATTCGTGGCAATCCCGACAGCAAGGCGACGGGAGCGAGCCTCGCCTACGTCATTTACACCTCCGGCTCGACGGGCAAGCCCAAGGGCGTCGAGATTACCCAGCGCAACGTGACACGCCTGTTTTCCGCGACCCGTTCGCTGTTCCATTTTAACGAAAGCGACGTGTGGACCCTGTTCCATTCCCACGCCTTCGATTTCTCGGTCTGGGAGATCTGGGGCGCGCTACTGCACGGCGGCCGGTTGGTGGTGGTGCCCTACTGGGTATCGCGTTCTCCCGAGGATTTTCGAAGCCTGCTGGCTTCCGAGGCGGTCACCGTGCTCAACCAGACTCCTTCGGCGTTTTATCAACTCATCCGTGCCGACCAGGAAGCGGCCAGCGCCGGGAATCTCGTCTTGCGCCTGGTGATTTTCGGCGGAGAGGCGCTGGACTTCCAGAAACTCGCGCCGTGGTTCGCCCGCCATCCGGATAACGCGCCGCAGTTGGTGAACATGTTCGGGATCACCGAAACCACCGTCCACGCCAGCTACCGCCCGCTACGGGCAAGCGAAGTGGAGCGGCCGGGCAGCATGATCGGCGCGCCCTTGGCGGACTTGCGCTTTTACCTGCTGGATAAGGATGGGCAGCCGGTTCCCGTGGGGATCAAAGGCGAAATCCACGTGGGGGGCCGCGGCTTGGCGCGGGGCTACCTGAAACGCCCCGAGTTGACGGCGCAGCGCTTTGTCGCCGACCCCTTCAATCATGGGGAGCGACTCTACAAAAGCGGCGATCTGGGGCGCTGGCTGGCGGACGGGAATCTCGAATATTGCGGGCGGATGGACGATCAGGTGCAAATCCGCGGCTTTCGCGTGGAACTCGGGGAAATCGAGACGGTGCTGGCGGAGAGCCCCCTGGTGCGCGAAGCGGTGGTCTTGCACCGCGACCGGGAGCAGGGCGGCGACCTTGCCGCCTATGTCGTGCCCAGCGGGGGCGTCGAAGCCTTTCCCATAGCGGAAGTGCGCCAATACCTGAAGGAAAAACTGCCCGATTACATGATCCCCGGGCAGCTATTCGCGGTGGCGGCGATTCCCCTCACGGCGCACGGCAAGGTCGACCGGAAGACCCTCCTGAAAATCGAGCACAGCCTTCCCGTCGAGGCCAAGGCGTTGCCGGCAACCCCGACGGAAATCGCCTTGGCCGAGATCTGGCGCGAAGTGTTGGGGCTGGCCGAGGTGGGCGTCGACGATAACTTCTTCGACCTGGGCGGCCATTCGCTCCTCGCCACCCAAGTGGCGACACGGACGCAGCGCGAGTTCGGCATCCACCTGCCGCTACGCGAGCTTTTCGAAAAACCGACGATAGCCGAGTTGACCCCCTTGATCGAGGAACTGCAGTTGCAGCAGGCCAGCGAGATGGATGGCGACGAGTTGGCAAGTCTCCTTGCCGAAATCGAGGGAGAGATTTAACGCAGACGTGCGTCGGTTAACGTGCGATTTCGCTATCGTTGCCGCTAAACCAAGCGGCAACGTCTTCCCGTGTTTTATCCCGAGCGGGTTTTCCGATCCGACAAATTTTAGGTAGCGGCGCGTGAGTTTGTACGCGCTCTGCCAATTTCTTCCCGACCCGATTTCGTACTGAATCGGTGCGCCCTCAATGTTTGCAAGATGTGAGGCGGTGACCAAGGCTCTGTTTGCAAATCCTAATTGCATTCAATAGGTTCCGTCTGAAAATCCTGAATTAATTATTGCGTTCCCCTGTCTGATTCTGTGCCTATACTTAACCCACGATTATCCGTACCTGAGGGGTCGTCGCGTGACCGAGATCGAGGCTGGAAAGTTAATTGAATTTTCACTTTTTTGAAAACGGAAGGGGAATGGCAATGAAAGCTTTCAAACTGATGACCGCATTGTTGATCATGGTGGCATTCAATATCGTATCGGCAAATGGTGCCGGCATTTCAGCAGGACAGACGTCGGCCAACGCATTTGCAGCGGATCTGCCCGTTTATACGCAGACATGCTCAAGAAGCGGAGCGGCTTTTTCATGCGGCAACGTTTCCTTATTGGACGGCTATAGCAACCTGTCCCAGTCTTCCATGAGCACCACAATGCTCGGCTACGGCTGCCTGGATAAATCCAGTGGGATTTTCCTGTGCATGCCGGATAGCCAGTTTGCCCAAACAACAGGAGGAACCGTTATTCTATGGGCAAGGAATTATGAGCTAATTGGAATGACCCCCGCGACCGCACCGGTCTACATTATTTATCTCTACATCCTAAACTAAAAAAACCGAGACCCGCCCCAACCCCATACCAGTTATGGACGCGGGGCGTGGTTCCGCTATTTTCGATATTCTGGTCAAGAATGGTATAGAAACGCACGAACCTTGCGGACTTCGCTCCGCGTGGGATGGCCGGCCGGCTTCAAAGCCGGTGGGCGATAGGAAAAGAAAAAGGCCATCCGAAGATGGCCTTTTTCTTTGTTGCGTTTGGCGCGCCCAAAGAGATTGTCAATCAGCGCGCAAATTTGACCACCCATCAGCGTCCAATTTTGACCAGGGATTTAAGCTGATTTCTTGCGCTGTTTGAAGCGGAAGGAATCGTTACCGGTTTCGAGGATGTCGCAGTGATGGGTGATGCGGTCGAGCAGCGCCGTGGTCATCTTGGCATCGCCGAAGACCTGCACCCACTCCCCGAAGCTCAGGTTGGTGGTGACGATCAGGCTGGTGCGCTCGTAGAGCTGGCTGATGAGGTGGAACAGCAAGGCGCCACCGGACTCCGGGAACGGCAAATAGCCCCAGCTCATCCAGAATTACCCCGTCCATCTGAGTCAACTGTCGTGCCAAGGCACCGGCCCGGCCCTGAGCCTTCTCCTTCTCCAACTGGTTCACCAAGTCCACCGCGTTATAGAAACGCACTCGTTTCCCGGCATGGATCGCCGCTACGCCCAGCGCCGTCGCCAGATGGGTCTTGCCGGTACCGGTACCGCCGACCAGAATCAGGTTATGGGCACTTCTATAAATTCCCGCCTTTCTGGATAATCTGAATTATCGGTACAGCCACCTGTGACCACGCCATGCAAAACAGCCTGTTTGACCTACAGAATCGCTATGCCAGTCTCTCTGAGGCAGGCGACCCGCTGGAGCGGCTCAACGCCGTGATCGACTGGGAGATATTCCGCCCCATTCTTGGGCGGATTGATGCCAAGGAACGCAAAAGCGCTGCGGGCCGCAAACCCCTGTGCCGGATACTCATG
>JAGXQV010000093.1 GCA_018336195.1 Sulfuricella sp.
GTGGAAGACACCCGCAGGGTTTGCTCGAAGTAACCGTCAAATGATGCAGTGACGGGACGAAGGCAGGGCTGTTCCTCGGCGAACAACGCCGCGATGGATCGCTCCTTTCAGGTGGGATGGGCGCGCGAGGACAACTCAATACAGCGGGTTTCCAGCCAAGTGTTCAATGCCGCCAGGGTGTCGAAACGCAGGATGGGCGTGAACAGCCATTCCCGCACATTGCCGACCTGGTTCTCGACCTGCCCCTTGTGGCTTCGGCCGCGCTCCGCGCTTAACCTGCTGTGCAGGTTAGCCTGCGCCGCAACAAGCCCTTCGGGCGTGTTGTCCCAACCGGAAGCCGGGGTACAGGCCACCGGCTCGAACAGGTAATGGCTGGCGAGCGCCAGGAAACGCCGGTTGAATTGGCGTTCCTTGCCGCTGAAGATGGTTTCGACGATGGCCTTGGGGTTATAGTTCCGGCATAACGCGCTTCGCGCATTAGCCTTCACTGAAACTCGCGTTGCTCGTTTTCGTAGATCATCCGGTTGGGAACGCCGCCGAAGAACGCGAAGGCCCGGTTGTGGGCATCGAACACCATCTCCTGGGATTCGCGCGGATAGGCTGCCAGAAACATCTGGCGGCTATGGGTGAGGCGGAAGTGTGCGAGTTTGATGACCTGGGGCATGCCGCCGAGAATGATGTGCTCGTGGCTCCAGTCGAACTGGCAGGCGTCTCCCGGCAGAAATGCCAGCGGCACGAAGGCATCCGCGCTTACACCGGGACGCTGGGCCTTCCAGTGCTTCACGAAGCGCTGCACGCTGTCGTAGGCGCCGCTATAGCCTTCCCGTTGCAGGTCTTCGAACAGGCGCTGGGCGGTGCGGCGTTCTCGCTTGGGACGCCGGCTGTCTTGCTCCAGCCATATTTCCAGCACAGATTGGATTGCGCCCAGTTTGGGCGCCGGTTGGCGCTCCCGCTGATAGACCGGATCGGTCTCGGCGTTGAGGTATTTCTTGACGGTGTTGCGGGACAGATTGAGGTCGCGGGCTATCGAACTGATGCTCTCGCCCTTGACCTTGTGGCGACGGCGTATTTTACCGATGGTTTCCATGCAGATCACTCCAGGTTGCTCCAGCCAAAAGGGCCGGATAATGGCACAACCGGGGTGGTCAAATTTGGACGCTGTTTACCCCGGTTTCCTGGTCAGTTTTGCGCGCTGATTAACACTTTAAGTCCTCAAAGGACGACCAACAGGAGCGTATCAACGAGCTAAACCGGCAAGTCAAGAGAATCGAGGAACGGCAGCAGCGCCTATTGGATGCCATCGAAACCGGCACAATCGAGTTGGATGAAGTGACGCAACGCCGTGCCCAACAACTCAAGGCGTCCCGCGAAGCGTTGTTCATTGAACTGGCTGGGGTGCGTCGTGACCACTCCTTGCCTGCGGTGGAGTATCTGAAAGCCAGCCAAGTTGAAATCTTCGGCAAGGTGTTGCGGCAGAAGCTGTTGGCAAAAGATTCAGTGCTTGCGAAGAGCTGCCTGAAAATTCTGGTGGATGAAATCGTGGTGGAAGATAAGGCGGCAACGATCAAGGGAAGCTATGGTGCTTTGGCTTCAACGATCCACCAAATAAAAATGGGCACTTGTTCCCAAGTGCCCACTTTTATCACTGATTGGCGCGCCCGAAGAGATTCGAACTCCTGACCCCTTGGTTCGTAGCCAAGTACTCTATCCAGCTGAGCTACGGGCGCTTGATTGAAGGCGGCATTATACACATTTTTTGCCGCCAAGCAATTGGCGGAGAGAGAGGGATTCGAACCCTCGGTGAGGCTATAAACCCCACGCTCCCTTAGCAGGGGAGTACCTTCGACCACTCGGCCATCTCTCCGAAGGGCGCAATAATACACATATCGCGCCTAAAAAACAAACTGGATTACGCTTCCTGATCCAGATTGAAAGCCTTGTGCAGGACGCGCACGGCCAACTCCATGTATTTTTCGTCGATTACCACGGAAATCTTGATTTCCGAGGTGGAGATCATCTGGATGTTGATCCCTTCTTCGGCGAGGGTGCGGAACATGGTGCTGGCGATGCCGGCGTGGGAGCGCATGCCGACGCCGATCACGGATACCTTGGCGATGCGGTCGTCGCCGGTGATTTCGCGGGCGCCGATGTGGGCTTGCACGGCTTTCAGCACGTCCAGGGTCTTCTTGTACTCGTTGCGGTGAACGGTGAAGGTGAAGTCGGTGGTGCCGTCTGCACCAACGTTCTGGATAATCATGTCGACGTCGACGTTGGCATCGGCGACCGGGCCGAGGATCTGGTAGGCGATGCCGGGGCGGTCGGGGACGCCGAGTACGGTGATTTTGGCTTCGTCGCGGTTGAAGGCGATGCCGGAAATAATCGCTTGTTCCATTTTTTCGTTTTCCTCAAAGGTAATCAGGGTGCCTTCGCCTTCGTCGTCGAAGCTGGAAAGCACGCGCAATTTGACTTTGTATTTGCCGGCGAATTCGACCGAGCGGATTTGTAGCACTTTCGAGCCGAGGCTGGCCATTTCCAGCATTTCTTCGAAGGTGATGGTTTTCAGACGGCGTGCTTCGGGCACGACGCGCGGGTCGGTGGTGTAAACGCCGTCCACGTCGGTGTAGATCTGGCATTCGTCGGCTTTCAGCGCAGCCGCGAGTGCCACGCCGGTGGTGTCGGAACCGCCGCGCCCGAGGGTGGTGATGTTGCCTTTCTCATCCACGCCCTGGAAGCCTGCAACCACCACCACGCAACCAGCGTCGAGGTCGGCGCGCATGTTGTGTTCTTCGATGTCGACGATGCGTGCCTTGGTGTGGGCGCTGTCGGTGACGATCTTGACTTGCGAGCCGGTGTAGCTCTTGGCCTTCAGACCCAATTCCATCAGCGCCATGGACAGCAGGGCGATGGTGACTTGCTCGCCGGTGGAAACCAGTACGTCCATTTCGCGCAGATCGGGGGTGGGCTGGACTTCCTTGGCGAGGGCGATGAGACGGTTGGTTTCACCGCTCATGGCGGAGACGACGACGACGACCTGATGACCGAGCATCTTGAACTTGGCGACGCGTTGCGCGACGTTCTTGATTCGATCCGGGGTGCCGACCGAGGTGCCGCCGTATTTCTGTACGATCAGTGCCATGCGGATATTCCCGAAAAAAAGGAGGAATTTTAATGTATTCGCCTCAATAAGACGAGCATCCGCTTGATAATTTTCGGGAGAGTTTACTTTTTCGCTCGGGAATATATTAAAATTGTTATATGGATTTGAAGATTCGGGAGTTTGCAGGTGATTAGGTTATTCGAAAAAATTCTTAACCCGCGGGATATTCGGCGCAAGCTGGGGTTGAACCAACAGGAATTCTGGACCAAGATCGGGGTGACCCAGAGTGGCGGTTCGCGCTATGAGAGCGGTCGCGAGATGCCCAAACCGGTGTTGGAGTTGCTGCGTTTGGTGCATGTCGAGCAAATCGACCTGACCAGGGTGAACAAGGAAGATTTCGAGATTCTCGAATACCTCAAGAACGGCCACCCCGATCTCTACAAAAGCCTGCAAAAAGCGGTGCGTTCGACCAAAAAAGAAGACGGCGAGTCGAGCTAGACGCCGTTTCGCCGGATTTCCAGCCCCAGTTTTTCCAATTCCGCCACCAGTCCTGTGGCCCACGTTTCGGTTATGGCACCGAGACGTGGCGCTTCGGCTTGCAGGGATGGTCTCGCCAAGCCGTAGAGCATGATTCCCCGTAGCCGCGCCCCCTCCCTCGCCAGAGATTCGACTAGGTTGATATAAGCGGATTTTTCCTCGTCGCTTGGCGGAAGCCCGTCCAGATTGAAGAGGCAGGTTTGCAACCAGGTTGGGCAGCGGCGCGCGGCGATGGTCAAATGCTCCCGGACTTTTTCCGTGGACAAGGCGCTGTCGTTGATTTCCTTGATCCCCGTCGAGGTGGCGCGATCCAGTTTGAACCACACTTCGCCGTTCAACTGCGCCATTTTCTCCAGCCCGGCCTGCACAGAGGGGCGAAACATCAGGCTGCCGTTGGTGATGAGCACCAGCTTGATTTTTCCGAGCAGGGCAAATTCCTTCAGGATCGTGCCGATTAGTTCGACCACCTCCTCGAAATTCGGGGTGCTGGTCGGTTCGCCATTGCCGGAGAGGGCGATGTCGTTGAGGCGACGGGCCTCGGGCGGCACCCGTTGGCCCATGAAATCGCCTTCCAGCAGTTCGTGAAGGAAGCCTCGCAATTCCCTGCCCAATAGCGCCAGGTCGGCGGGTGGGGCGCTGCCCCGTTGCAGGTCGGGAACTTGGCAATAAATGCAGCGCCAGTTGCAGGCATGGTTGGTATTCAGGTTAATCCCGACGGAAACGCCGCCGCTGCGTCGCGAGACGACCGGGTAAACATAAGTGAGCGCGGCGCTGTCGCGGTCGTGGTCGGAAATGCCGAGAAGTTGGGTCATCGCGATATTGTAATCCGGACGGGTGATATAATCGCCCACCCACCCAAAGCAAAAGCCGCTTTATGCAAATCACCCGCAGACTCGAATTCGATGCCGGTCATCGCATCCCCAACCACCAAAGCCAGTGCCGACATCTACACGGTCATCGCTACGCCATTGAAATCACCCTGTCGGGGCAGATCATCCAGGCGTCCGGTGCGCCAGAGGAAGGCATGGTGATGGACTTTTCCGAGGTCAAGGCGATTGCCCAAAGCCGGCTTGTCGACGTGTGGGATCACGCCTTCCTGGTGTATGCCGGGGATAAGACGGTAGTGGATTTTCTGCGCACCTTGCCGGGGCACAAGACGGTTGAACTGGGTTGCGTCCCGACCGCGGAAAACCTCGCTGCCGAGGCTTTCCGGATACTCGATCCGGCCTTCCGCGACACCTTCGGCAACCAGCTCCGCCTGGAGCGGGTGCGCTTGTTCGAGACACCCAACAATTGGGCCGATGCCGCGCGCGCCTAGCCTGCCGCTTCCTGCAAATATAAATTCAATTCGTTCATCGCGGTATAGCGTTCCGGCGCGATGCCTGCGCCCTTCAGGTCGAGCGCGTCCGGGTACCCGCTGGCCGCCTCGGCGCGGGCCTTGGCGTCGTTGCGCCAGGTGGAGGTCCAAGCCGCGGCCGCCAGCAAGGTTTCCCGCGGAAGCAGGTTGATCGCTGCCAGAGCGGTCTGGTGAAAGCCGTTGCGCGACAACGCGCTGTGGACTTGCTGAACGCCGCACAAATCCTGGTTATGCAAGGCGCCCAGCAGGGCGTCGAGGTTCTCCGTCATTACCCGGTGGCGCGCCGCGCTGCCGTGGCGTTCCAGAATCGCCTTGATTTCTCCGAACGCGGCGCCGGCCTTGGCGTCGCCGTCGGCGCTCGCTTCGATGAAGGTCTGCAGGGCGGTAAGCGCCGCCAAGGCCTGGGCGCTTTGGCGGGTCTGGCCGAGTAGCTGGCGGCAATACTGGTCGATTCCGGCAGCGTCGAGGCGCAAGGAAAGGGGGGCGGGCTGCATCAGCTCAAGACGACCAGTGCCGGATTGTCGACGTTTTCGACAAGGATGCGTCGTACTCTCTCCTGCCACAGCCTGCCGAATTCCGCGCCTTGGTCGGGGCTGGCAGCGCCGGCGAGAATCAGCGGCAGCAGTTCTTTCATCGCGGGGTCGGAGGGAACCTGTTCCGGCCGGTAGGCGGCGATCACGGACGCGCCGTTGTCTTTCCGTTCAAACTGCATCTCGCCACCGATGGCGGCACTGAAAAACAGCAGGTTGCGCCGGTCGAAGCGTCCGGCGAGACCCTTGAAGCCGGTGTCGTGGGTGCAGCCGGTCAGCAGGGTGGCGATGTTCGCCATTACCCCAGTCACGCCGCTGGTGGCATGCTCGCGGAATGACACCTTGATCGCGCCGCGTTCCGGCGTGGCATCGGGATAAAGCCGTTCCAGCGCTTTCAAGGTGGCCAAGTAAGCCCCGGCGATAGTCGGGCAGGAATGCCCGGCCAGCTTGACCGCGTCGTGGTAGGTATATTCGATCAGGCCGTCTTCCGCGGCGCCGAGGAATTCCGCAAGCGGGTCGTAGAGGGTGAGGGTGCGTACCTCGTCGAAGAAATTTGGAAAACTCATGATAACCGCGCCTTATTAAAGTGGAGTCTGAAAGGCGGATTCTACCTGCAAAGCGGAAAAACGGGGGAAGGGCGGGAACCGGCGACCACGGACGGGCCGCCGGGTGCAACTGTTTAGCGGCTGATGGTCACCAGACGGCGGATTTCCTTGTTCATCGGCAAGGTGTAATCGTAGGCGCCGAGGATCATGCTGTTGGCCGGGTTGACCACTTTCAGGTTGACGTACACGTAATCGCTGGCTTCCGCATAAGTACCGACCACGATGGCCTGGGCTTTGTGAGCGGTGGCGACTTCCTTGATTTCGCGGGTCAGCAGGAACTCTCCCTCGTTGCGCTTCATGAACACGCTGTTGCGCACCTTCAATTCGACCACGTTATGGCCGAGTTGGGTGATGCGCGAAGCGAGTTGTTCGGAAATCAGGCGCCCGAAGGTGGAGGACTGCTCCAGTTTGTCGATGTTCACCAGGGTTGCCACGATGAACGGCGAGGCGCCGCTGGAGGCATCGAAATTGTTGGTCGACGGAGTGCCCTGAAAGCGCTTCATGAGTTCCGTGGCCGCAGCGTAATTGGCAGTGGTGAAGTTGCTGATGCGTGCCTGATCGTAGGTCGGTTCAGGTGCTCTGGGGGCTTGCTGCAGGGTATCGCAACCAGCTAACAAGGTGACGCCCAGCAGGGCGGCGGCCAGGGCGGAGAGGCGTTTGTTCATGTTATTCTCCCTTTACCGTCACGGTATGGCTGGCGCCCTTGCTGTTCCAGTACAGGGCGGCGTCCTCGTCGGTGGCGTAGTAGAGGTTGCTGCGCCGTGCCAGGATTTTGCCGTTGTCCGAAACCATCGCGGTGAGGATGATTTCCGAACGGGGCACCGGGGTGTTGGTAATGACGCCATCGCCACGGCCTTCATTCTTCAGCCACGCGAAGCCTTCGAGGGAGGCGGTGGTGGCCAGCGCCTTGGCGCCGTAGGAAATATTCGATTCGACGATGCCGCTAATCGCCCAGATGCCGGCGACCAGCATGGAAACATCGCCGTAGTGATAAACCTGGCTGGCGCGTTCCGGGCGGAACTTGTACACCGAATAACGGATATCCACCGGCAGGGCGTTCTGCGGTTGCAGGCGCATGTCCCAGCCTTGCGCCACCATGGCGGTGGTCATCAGTTCGCGGAAGCCTTCGACAAAGGCGTAGTCCTTGCTGGCCGGCACGATGTAGAGGGGGCGGGTGATGCCGCGGTCCTTGAGGTCGCGGCTCAACTGGGCGGCCATGTGCTCGGCGATGATGTGCCAATGTTCGGCGGCCTGAAGCTTGTATTGGTCGGACGCCTCGAACCGGGTAGCGTTAGGGTTGTCGGCAAATTTTGGCGCGGCGCAACCGCCCAGCAGGACAGCCAGCGAGGCAAGCGCGCAAACAGAGGCAAGACGCTTCATCAAAACACTCCCTATTTCAATGATGTTCCACGACCCTCCCCGAAAACCCGTTTTTCAGAATTCGGACAGGCGCGATAAAAATGACTGGATCAAGTAAATCAGGGACATGGTAACAACTCCTTGAGATTACTTCAACAGTCGCGGGGAAAAACGCTGTAGTGGGAGCAACTTTTGGGAAATTCGTTGTTTTCGGGGGCATAGAGCGGGATGCCGCAAAGGCGAGCTGCGGAAAATTTGTGTCTGTGCGCCGCTGTGGTTAAATTGCGCCTTCGCCAAATCTAAAGTTGTATTCCTATGAACTACCGTCACGGCTATCACGCCGGCAATTTTTGCGACATATTCAAACACTTGATCCTGATGCTGCTGATCGAGCATTTCAAACTCAAGGAAAAGGGCTTTAGCGTGCTGGACGCCTACGCGGGCGACGGTTCCTACAGCTTGCGCGGCGAATTGGCCGCCAAGACCGGCGAGGCCGAACAGGGCATCCTGCGCGTGTTGGCGGCGCCCCATCCGTCGCCGTTGCTCGCCGATTTTCTCAATCTGGTGCGCCGTCTGGGGTTGCCGGATCAGGAAGGCGTTCTGACCAGCTATCCCGGTTCGCCGCGTTTGGCGCGTGCCCTGTTGCGCCCCCAGGACAAGCTGGTGGTTTCCGACATTCACCCGGAAGCATTCAATTCGCTCAGACGCCTGTTCCGCGACGACCGCCAGGTACGCATACTGGCCAGCGACGCCGCCATCACGCTGAAATCGCAATTGCCGCCGCCCAGCCGCCGCGCCTTGACGCTGCTCGACCCGCCCTATGAAATCAGCGACGAGTTCGGTTGCCAGTTGGCGCATCTCAAGGAAGCGTACAAACGTTTCCCCACCGGTACTTATGCCGTCTGGTATCCGATCAAAGGTCCCGGGTCGGTGCGCAATTTCCACCGTTCACTCATTGCCAGCGGGATCAGACGCATCCTTACCGCGGAAATTCACCTTGCCCCGCTCAATAATCTGCAACTCAACGGCACCGGCATGAGCATTGTCAATCCGCCCTGGAAACTCGATGCCCAGCTCAAAACGCTGTTGCCGGAACTGCTGGTCGCGCTGGGCGTGGAAAAGGACGGCACAAGCCGCGTGGAATGGACGGTGCCGGAATAGTTCTGCAGGGTAAGGGGTCCGGGTTTTAGAACCGGGGCCGGCTCAATAACCAACCGCAACACCTTGGAAGGGGTAAGGTGTTGGGATGAAAAATACATGGAAGAAACGGAACGCGAGATTTGGTGCCAGGCATGGCGGCTGTTTCGGGAGCATGGCGATGAGACGGGGAGTTTCATCGCCACGGAAATAACCCGCTCGCTGCACGCAGGCGACAGCGAGGCGGTGTCGCGTTGGCGGCGGGTCGGAGATGCGGTGGCGGAGTTGGCGAGTTAAGTGAAAGGCAAAAACAGTTTTGAATGTTTAATGTTGAGTGTTTAGTTGATGTCGCCGCGCAAAGCGCGGCGGATTTGAATCAGGCGCGAAGCGCATTCCCCAACTCAACACTAAACACTCAAAACTAAGAACTGCTATTGCTTAACGCGAAACTCGCCCGCCACCGCAATCCGCGCCTTATGCGGCGTTGAGCAAGGCGACGGCGGGCGTGAGACGCTCGGCGTAGTTGGCCTCGATCTGGCCGCGATACAGGTTGAACAGGCGCCCAATCGCTTCGGGAGGCGGCTCGACGCCGACATCGCCGGCGTGGGCTTCGTTCCAACTGAGATACGACAGGGCTTTCGCCAGCGTATTGATTAGCTCCGGCGTTTCCTCGAAGAGTTTCTCCAGCGCGGCGCGGTCCAGTTCATAAGCCAACACGGCGGTCTCGGCGAGCACGTTGGCGGCTTGCGGCTGACAGGCGAACAGGCTGCTGCGCCCGAAGAACTCGGTGGCGATGAAACGCTCCTGCACCAGCCGGGAACCGTCGCGGTTGCTCAAGGTGCGCTTGGCCATGCCTTCGCCGATGATGAAAATGGCATGGCGCCGTTCGCTCGCCTGGACGATGGTGGCACCGGCGGCAAAGTGGCGCTCGACCACGACCTTGCTGATGCGATGGGTAGCCTCGTCGGGCAGATTGCGGAACAGGCGGCACTGCTGCACCAGGCGGAACACGTCCAGCGAGCGGTTGGCGATGTGTACCCGCCGTTCGCTGTGGATGACCTCGCTCTTGGGGAACGACACGGTAATCTCGGCGTCGCGCATGCATTTCAGGATGCTCTTGATAACGGCGTGTTCGGACTTTTTGTCCTCCATGTAGTCGGCGATGGTGAAAGCCACCTCGTAGACCACGCCGTCGCGCTCCATGCGGCGGGCAAATACGCTGGGGGCCGCGACCTGCTTGAAGCCGGTGGCGCCCAGCACCGCCGCATAGAGTATCCGTTCCGCGCTTTCGACCGAGGTATCGTAGTCGATCAGCACTTCGACGGCGCGCTTGGAACGCGAATCCGGCTGGGCCTGATTGAGGATCACCGCATTCGCCAGCGAAAGGTTGGGAACGTAGATAATGTCGTTGGCGCGCGTCTGCACCACCGTGGTACGCCAGGTGATGCGCTCGACCTTGCCGACGATCTTGTCGTTGATCTTGATCATGTCGCCGACCTTGAAAGGCCGCTCCACGTTCAGCAGAATGCCGGTAAACAGCGCCAGGATGATGTCGCGCACCGCGATACCGATAATCATCGCGGACGCGCCACCGGTGGCCACCAGCGCGGTGATGTCGCGTTTGAACACCAGCGCCAGGATCAGACAGATGCCGATGAACATCACCAACCCGCTGATTATGCTGCCGATCAACTGCGGCACCTGTTTCCCGGAACGCCGCTCCAGCCAGCCATGGATGATTTCCCGCTTCACCACTCGGGTGATCAGCAGGGTCAGCGCGAAGGCGAACGCCGCCGCAATCCATTGGCCGAGCGTCACGTCCGACCATCCCGTGACAAAGGCCAGCGGCCCGGTAAACAGGGTATCCATGAGGGCCAGCGCCCCCAGTACCACGATCCCGATGGCCAGCCGACTGTATATTTTCACAAATCCATCTTGCTGCATGGTGGTTCCCCTCAGGCGACGGCAGGCAGGCGAACGATGAAGCCGGGGGCGTCCTTCTCCCCGGAAACGTTCAAGCTGCCGCCAAAGAACTCAATGATGATGCGGGCCAGTACCACGCCCACCAGCGGCCCGCCATTCGCGCTCGGGCTGGCACCGCTCGCCAGACGCGCCATGAACTGCCTCGATTCGTCGAGCAACGCCTCGCTGGGCGCGGCATCGCCGGAAAACGCCGAACCGGTGACCGACAGCACCAGCCATTTTTCCTGATCTTGCGAGCCGCCCAGCACAATGCGCCCGCGTCCGCTACGCTGCACCGCAAAGATGGTCAGCCCGGCAATCGCGCGGCGCAGCAAATCGGCATCGGCGCGCGTCTGCGGCAGGTCGGTCGGAATCATCATGGCAATTTCCAGTTGCGGCAGGCGACGGTACAGAGCCAAATCCTCTTCCAGGGTTTTTGCCGCGACACCGCTTAACGACACCACCGGGCAATCGCCCTTCACCAGCTTCTGGCGGAACATCTCGATCTGCTGGTAATCCTGCACCAGCAAGCTCAGGCGCTGGGTTTCCGAGAGCGCGAATTGCAGGCGCTCCACCACTTCCGGGGCGGCTCCCGAGTCTTCCAGCGAGGACGGCAGCGCCTTGAGCTGGCCGGCAACGGACTGGAGCGGCTCATTCACCGCCGTAACCAGATTGGTAAAGAACCCGCGCTTGATTACGTCCACCTCGCGCAGTTTGGCGAGCGCCGCGTCGCAAGACGCCGTGCGCTCTTCCAGTTCCTTTTTCTGGCGGCTCAATGCCCCGCCCAGACTGTCCTTGATCTGGCCGAACTTGATGAAGCCCACGCTGCCCAGAATCGCCGCCAGCAGGAACAGGATCGCACCCTTGATCGCCGCCGCGCGGGAGGCCTCTGCAAAGGGCTTGCTGACATCCAGCAAGGTGGCGACGGTAATGGTCGGCACCCCGGAGAAGTTGACGATGGGGAACGCCTTCACGTAATAGGTCTTGCCATCCGTCGAGACCAGCGCATGGTCCTTGGAACGCGGATCGAACTTGATGGCACGCAGCACCTGACCGATAGCCGGTTCGGAGAACAGGAAGTACACATCATCACCCTGCCAAGCGTCGTTCTTCGCATCGACCGGACGCTCGACGCGCTCCGAAGTGGCCTTGTTGAGGCTCACCGCCCATTTCAGGCCGGAGGTATCGCTGGCGCGCTCCAGCGGGATGTTGAAATTGCTGACGAACTCGATCACCCCGATAAACTTATCATCCACCGTGACCGGCGTGATGGCGCGCAGCGCGACCGCACCGCCCAGCCCGGTCTCCACGGCGGTAATGCCCGAGCGCCGCTCGTTGGCGGCGACGATGGACTTGCGGAAATTCGACAAATCCATGCCGAATTCGCCGGGTTTGCCGGCGCGGTAATACATTTTTGCCGGCGCCGTCCAGAAATTGAGCTGTTCGATGCCGTGGGTCTTTTTCAGCATCTCGAAAAACGGCTCCGTCCTCGCCACCAGGTTGGCACGGTCGTCCTTGGCGAAGGCGTCGAGCGTCACCCGGCTTTGCAGCAGGGTGGCGGCAGCGAGGTTGAGCGCCCGGTAGCGCGCCTCCTTGAGGTCGCCGAAAATCGCTTCGAAGCGGGTGTGGTTATTGTTGGCGCTCTTGATGACGTTGCCGGTGTCCTTGGCATATTCGTTGATGCCGTAGAACGCCGCCAGGACGCCGGATATCAGGACGATCAGGAGAACCACAATCCAGTTGGTTTTCCCTTTGGCCTCACCGCCTTTTGCCGATGCGGTCTTGGCCGCGTTTTTGTCGCTCATGATTGAACTGCTCCTAAAAAAGAATTAAACGAAATTTTTCCGGCACGCATATCGCCGGAGGGGGACAAGCCATGGGCAAAGCCCAATTGACAAAAACCCGGCAGCGCCGGGTTTTTTGAGAGTTCAGTGCGACGAGGCTTCCATCAGCCGGTTGGTAAATGCCATGGCCATTGCGGACAGGACGAAGGTCATATGGATGATGACCTGCCACATCATGGTCTGCTGGCTCAAGGTGGGCGCTTCGATGAAGGTCTTCAGAAGATGAATCGAAGAAATGCCGATCAGCGCCATGGAAAGCTTGACCTTCATAGTGCCGGCGTTGACGTGTTCCAGCCATTCCGGCTGATCCGGGTTGCCTTCCAGATAAAGGCGCGACACGAAGGTTTCATAGCCGCCGACGATAACCATCAGCAGCAGGTTGGCGATCATGACCACGTCGATCAGGCCCAGCACGACCAGCATGATTTCGGTTTCGGAAACGGTCTGGGTGTGTTCAACCAGGTGCAACAGTTCAACGCCAAAATGGTAAACATACACACCTTGCGCAACAATCAGGCCGAGATAGAGCGGCGCCTGCAACCAGCGGCTGGCAAACACGATCTTTGCCATCATTTTGAGAATGCCGTTTTGATGTTTCGATTCCGTCACTTGACGCTTGTGTTCCATAACTTTCCTTCAATTGTTCATTTGAGTTGATTCAGCGCGAACGTCACGCGAATTGGCTTGTACCCGTGCGTGCCCCAAATCAGGCAGGAACGGGTTGGGCATCAATAAACGCCCAAAAAGTGGGATGGTATGCACAAGCGCCCCATCCCATCGGCCGGTTTTATGGGGCAACCGCCGCAGGAACGGCAATTCCCCATTTTTGCCCCGCAAGCGCCCAGCCTTCACCAACCGGCTTATAGCCATGTTCCAGATAGTAGTGAGCGGTTTGCTTGTTGATGAGAAAAGCCAGAATCAGGTTGCTGAAACCCAAAGTCAACAAGCTCAGTACAACCCATGCCACCCCATACAGCGGAATGCCCCGAAAGAAAAACGGAAAGCCGCCGAAGAAAAAACCTGTCCAGGAGAAACCCACCTTAACTTCCCGAACCAGGCCTACATCATTTTTCATGTTTACCAACATTATTTTTTTACTCCCAAGTTTTAAGATTGCGCGACTGAAATTCAGTTGAAAGCTCACCAAGGCCCGACATCCGTCAATATTCACGAAGGCCGACATTTCACCATCCTCTGGGCTATTCCCTATTGCCCCTATGGATATAGACCTGATGATAGCCACTCAGCGTGTCTTGACCATGTCCTGGCTTCGGCGTTTCTGATGCGTCGCTTGCGACTTATGTCGCAATGCATGGCTTTTAATCGACGCCCGCTAGAATTCCCTCCTTTTCTCACTGGCGACGGGCCGCTCAGTCCATACCCACATCTCCCGAAATTCAGTAACATGCCCGCATTGCCGCAAACAAGAAAAGGTTAGCCTCCGTGTCCACCCGAAAAACCGCCAAGTCCCTGCAGCCCGGCCAGCTTTATCATCGCTGCGATCCCGCCCAGTTCAAGTTCAAGACCACCGAGGAACTCGCCGATCCGGCGGACATCTCGGTGCAGGCGCGGGCGGAAGGGGCGGTGCGCTTCGGCATCGGGATGCGCCGCGACGGCTACAACCTGTTTGCCTTCGGCCCCGCCGGGGTGGGCAAGCACACCCTGGTGCGCGGCTACCTGGAGAACCAGGCGTCGCGGGAGCCTACGCCGTCGGACTGGTGTTACGTCAATAATTTCGAGCAGATCCACCGGCCACGCGCCCTACAATTGCCGCCGGGGCGCGGCATGGCGTTGCGCCGCGACATGGAGCAACTGGTGGAGGATTTGTCGAGCGTGATTCCGTCCGCCTTCGAGAGCGAGGATTACCGCACCCGCAAACAGGTGATCGAAAGCGACCTCAAGGAATGCCAGGAGGGGGCGTTTGCGGAATTGCAGCAACGCGCCGAAGCGCGCGGCATCGCCCTGGTACGCACCCCGGAAGGCTTTGCGTTCGGACCGTTGCGGGCCGGCAAGGTGCTTGGCCCGGCGGAGTTTGAGAAGTTGCCGGATGCCGAGCGCCAGCGCGTCGAGGCCGAAGTGGCGGAATTCGAGGAGCAGTTGCGCGCCTTGCTGCGCCAGTTTCCCCAGTTGGAAAAGGAGATGCGCCAGAAGATCAAGGCGCTCAACCGCGAAGTGGCGATTTATGCGGTGGGCCACCTGATCGACACGCTACGCCAGAAATATGCCGACCTGGATGCGGTGGTGGCGTATTTCGATGCCGTGCAGCAGGATGTCGTGGTCAACGTCCAGGATTTCCTGCATTCCGGCGAAGGGGCGGCGGCGCTGGTCGATGCGGCGCATGGTGCGGCCAATTCGCCGTCATTCCGCCGTTATCGCGTCAATGTCCTGGTGGATCGTGACGCCGAAGCCGGCGCGCCGGTGATCTATGAGGACAATCCCAACTACGGCAACCTGATCGGGCGGGTCGAGCATATTTCCCAGATGGGCACCCTGGTGACGGACTTCAACCTCATCAAGTCGGGGGCGCTGCACCGCGCCTGCGGCGGCTACCTGATGCTCGACGCGCACAAATTGCTCAGCCAGCCGTTTGCCTGGGATGGCTTGAAGCGCACCCTGCGTTCCGGGCAGATCAACATCGAATCGCTAGGGCAGGCGCTGAGCCTGGTCAGCACGGTGTCGCTGGAACCCGAGGCGATTCCGCTCAACGTCAAGGTGGTGCTGCTCGGCGAGCCTTACCTGTATTACCTGCTGTCCCACTACGACCCGGAGTTCCACGAGCTGTTCAAGGTCGAGGCGGATTTTTCCGACGACATGCCGCGTTCGCCCGACAACCATCTGCTGTATGCCCGCCTGATCGCTTCCCTGGCGCGCCGCGAAAAGCTCCTGCCCTTCAAGCGCAACGCGGTGGCGCGCATTATCGAACACAGCGCGCGGCTGGCCGGCGACGGGGAAAAACTCTCCACCCACATGGGCGACTTGGCCGACCTGCTGCGCGAGGCCGACTACTGGGCGGCCCAGGTCGGGCAGAAAGCCGTGGCCGCGGAAGACGTACAGCGCGCCATCGATGCCCGCGTCTACCGCTCCGACCGGGTGCGCAACCTGATCCACGAAGAAATCCTGCGCGGCACGGTGCTGATCGAAACCGAAGGTACCAAGGTCGGGCAGGTCAATGGCCTCTCGGTGATCGGCTTGAACCATTTCAGCTTCGGGCGCCCCAGCAAGATCACCGCGCGGGTGTGGCTGGGCAAGGGCGACGTGGTGGATATCGAACGCGAAGTCGAACTGGGCGGGCCGATTCACTCGAAAGGCGTGATGATCCTCACTGCCTTTCTCGGTGCGCGCTATGCCGCCGAACACCCGCTCACCCTCTCCGCCAGCCTGGTCTTCGAGCAATCCTACGGCGGTGTGGAAGGCGACAGCGCCTCCAGCGCCGAACTTTATACCCTATTGTCGGCGCTCGCCGACGTGCCGCTCAAGCAGTCCCTGGCCGTCACCGGTTCGGTCAACCAGCATGGCGTGGTGCAGGCCATCGGCGGGGTCAATGAAAAGATCGAGGGGTTTTTCGACGTGTGCCGCGCCCGCGGCCTCACCGGCGAGCAGGGCGTGCTGATTCCCGCCGCCAACGTCAAACACCTGATGTTGCGCCACGACGTGGTGGAAGCCGTGGCGGCGGGCAAGTTCCACGTCTACGCGGTGGAACACGTCGATCAGGGCATGGAACTGCTGACCGGGATGCGCATGGGCGTCCCCTACAAGCACGGCGGCTACCCGGCCAACACCCTGAATCGAAAAGTCGCCGAGCGCCTCGCCGCGCTGGCGGAACGCAAACAGGTATTGCTGGCGGTGGCGGGCGGAGACGGGGCGTGACGCCGCTTTTCAGCGAACTGCCGATCCGCCGCATCCTGGTCGCCCTGGATGCGTCCAGCCATAGCCTGGCGGCGCTGGGCAACGCCGTCGATCTGGCGACACGGGTGGATGCGGAATTGCTCGGCCTGTTCGTCGAAGATGCCAATCTCCTCCAGCTTGCCGCGCTGCCCTTTGCCCGCGAGGTCGGCGGCGTGGCCGGCGCAGGGCGCCCGCTGGATGCCGCAGCGATGGAGCGCTCGCTCAAGGCGCAAGCCGAGCGCTCCCGCCTGGCGCTGGCTGCCGCCGCCGCGCCGGCG
>JAGXQV010000094.1 GCA_018336195.1 Sulfuricella sp.
CCAGCCACAAAAAAGCGACCAGCGGCAGGATGGCGCGCAGAGCGGCCAGCGTATCGGCGACGAACGCCTGGTCGCTCCATTGCGGCACCTGAGGCACGGCGGACGGAACCGCGACGGCGACAGCGCCGAGCGGGCCATACCAGAGCGCCAGCAGCATCACCGCCATGGCGGGGAACAGCGACGCCAGGGTGACGATGCCGAAGCCGGACAGGGGGTTGTCTTCCTGGCTGGTAGCCGCGGACACCCCGATGCCGATGGCCAGCACCAGCGGCACCGTCACCGGGCCGGTGGTGATCGCCCCGCAATCCCAGGCCAGCCCGAGCAACGGGGCCAGCGCCGGATCGACGGCGAAATAGGCGGTGAGCGACAGGCAGGGGATCAGGGTAAGGATAATCAGCGACTTCAGGCTCCAGCCGCGCATAAAACGCAGGATGCCGAGCAGCACCGCGCCGCCCACGCCCAACGCCACCGCCGCCACCAGCACCGCGGATTCCTCGTGGAGCAGGCGGTACATGAGCGGCGCATCGCTCGGCCGGACGAACGAGCCGGCGGCTTTCAACGCACCAATGGCCGGTTCGGCGAAGGTCGCCATCCCTCCCAGCACGAAAGCCACCGACAGCACGGCGGACTGCGGGGAGCGTTGCGGCATGGTATAGCCGATATTTTCGGAAAACGGCATCAGCCCGTGTTTCACGCCTTCCATGAACAGCATCAAGCCGGCCATCACCAGCAGCATCCCGCCGGCAATGCTCCACGCCTTGGCGACCGGGGCGGTCAACACGAACCACTGGAACGCCGCGAGGAACAGCGCCAGCGGAATCACCGCCTTCATCTGGTCGATAAAGCGCACCGAGACGTAGGGAGTGAGCAGGCGATGCACGTCGAGCAGGCGCAGATGGACGCGGCGGCGATGCACGGCGTCGTGGGCAACCACCTGGTTGTAGCTGAGCTTGCGCATCTTGCGTCGCGCAAATCTCAGGTAATCGCCGTAACGGATCGGTTTTTCCACGCTGGCGGCTTACTTTTCCGAGCGGATCGGGCGTCCCCAGGTCAGGAAGGTGATGGTGCGGTTGCCCTGGATGTCGGCGTGGAGCGCCTCCACCACCGGGGGATTGGCGGACGCGGCGGATTCCCACTGGACCACGAAATTCGCCCCCGAGCCGCCGGCGGATTCCTTGCGTTCCACGTAGAGTTCGTGGGTGCCCATGGCCGGGATGGTTTTGGGGGTGGGGACGAATTCCTGGAGCAGTTTGCCGTTGGTGTCGTAGTAGCGCGCCGAGGTCACGCGAATGGGCGTCTTGAGGTCGGTGTTGCGCACGCTCACCAGCGCCGACACCAGGCTTTTGAAGGGCATGCCGTCGGATTTCAGGTCGCCGTGCCAGAGGTGCGAATAAATCGGCAGATAGAGAGTCTGGCCTTTGCTCGGGGTGATGTCGTCGGCCCGCGCCGGGCTGGCCGCGAGCAGGGTTGCCGCCAACAGGCAGGAAAAAAGCGGGGAAAGTTTCATGGCGAGATCGTCCTGGAGTTCGAGAGAATGGGGGGAGTTTATCTCATTCCGCCGCGAAAGTTTCCAAGCTGCGCGAGCGCCAGTCGAGGGCGGCGACACGCATTCGCATCTTGCCGGCGAGCTCCGGGAATTCTTCGCGGATCACGGTGGCGGCGAAGTGCGACAGGAAGCGCGATTTGAGTTCGGCGCGGGCGCGGTCCACGCCGATTTCGGTGTACGGCGCGGAAGCCAGCAGCAGGAAGCCGTCGTCGGGAATCCGCCCCGCCGCCATGTTGCCCTGGATGATGGCCGCCGCCTTGCGGATCGGGTCGGCCAGGTCGGGGCTGTAGGGGCCGATGATGAGGGCGAGGTTGGGCATGTGCAGGAAATCGAAGCCGCGCCCCAGGCAGATCATCCATTCGCGGTGCTCGATGTCGAGGGCGCGCGGGCTTTTCCGCACCTCGGCGACATGTGCCAGGTTGCCGAGCAGCAGCGGCAGGATGTCGTTGCGCACCTGGTCGGGCATGTCGGGAAACAACTGGGCGAGACGCAGCGGCAGGGTAGCGACGTCGGCCTCGCTCAGTCCGGCGATTTCCAGCGCCGCACCGTTGTTGCCGTGCAGGATCAGCGCATCGTCGTCAGTCTCGAAACCGCACACGATGGGATAGACGGTGCCGTGCCCCTTGCCGAAGACGTGTTCGACCTGGGCCTTGATCGCGTAAGTATGGGCCTGGGCGGCCGCGGTGTCGTAGCAGAAGCCGGCGCAGCCGCGTTGCGGGTCGCCGTGCGAAAAATGGTAGGTAATCAGCACCAGCACCCGCCGCCCGGCGCTCACCACGTCGTGCACGTAGTTGGCGAGCACTTCGCCCAAGTGCGGCCAGCCCAGGTCGAACTGCCCGCCCAGGTTGCGCACCGGGAGAAGAATGCCGAGCGGCGTGCGGGTGGCGACCGGGATGTTGATGCGCCCGTCCATGCATTTCAACACCACCACCGCAGTGGGGTGCTCGGCGAGGTAGCGGCGCCGCGCGAGAAAAGCTTCGGGGCTGCAAAACGCCGCAGCATGGCGGCGCGCCAGATCGAACAGCCAGTCGATGCGCTCCTCGATGGGTTGGGTGTGGATGGTCATAATCATCTCCAGGCGAAGCGGCTACCAATCCGGCGAGAAAGCGCTGCTGGGATGGTTGGTGTGTCGGGCCGGCGGAATGTCGGAAATATACTGCAATCCGTCAAGTTCGTGTTGGCTGCGACTATACCGGCCTGCCTCACTACACCCACACCGGTGTTTGTGATACTTTTGCCGATGGTTTCGAGCATTTGCCCAGCACCGCCACCGGCGTTGCTCACCTTTTCAAGCGACACGATGGTTGTCGTCAAACGGTATTGAAAGCAGGGGAAATGAACAACCGCATTGCAGCCGTCGCCGGTTATCTCGTCCTGTACGTCATTCTCGATTGGATCAGCTATATCCACCCGGTGTTGCCGGTAGCGATCACCCCCTGGAATCCGCCGCCGGGGCTGAGCCTGGTATTCCTGCTGCGTTACGGGACGCGCTACTGGCCGGCGCTGTTCCTTGCCGCACTGCTCGCGGAGATCCTGGTACGCGGGATTCCCGCGCCACTGCCTTGGCTGGCGGCCTCATCGCTGGCGTTGGCCGGCTGTTACGCGGGCCTGGCCGCCCTGCTGGGGACGAGGATCGGCGCGCGTTTCGACAAGCTCTCCGACCTCACCCGCTTCCTGGCGCTGATCCTGCCTGGCACGCTGGTTGCGGCGCTGGCTTACGTGGCGATCTTCACCTTCGCGGGACTGGTGCCGCAGCATGAATTCTTCCCGAATTTGCTGCGCTTCTGGGTCGGCGACGCGATCGGCGTGATGGTCGTCACCCCCTTGCTGCTGGTGCATGGCGCGGAGAATCCGGCGCTGTGGCGCAGCCTGCGCCCCCAGCCGGAAATGCTCGCCCAGGCTGCGGCGGTGCTGGCGGCGTTGTGGCTGATCTTCGGCGTCGAGTACAGCGACGAATTCAAGTTCTTTTACCTGCTGTTCCTGCCGCTGATCTGGATCGCCATGCGCCATGGCATCCGGGGAGCCACCATTGCCATCCTCGGCATCCAGCTTGGTCTCATCGTCGCGCTGGAATGGAGCGGGCAGCGTAGCGCCGCGGTGGTCGAATTCCAGTTGCTGATGGCGGCGCTGACCGTTACCGGGCTGTTTCTCGGCATGGCCGTGACCAGCCGCCGCGCGCTGGAAGAACAGTTGCGCAACCGCCAAAGCGAGCTCAATCAGGCGCTGCGCATGGCGGCAGCGGGCGAGATGACATCGGCCTTGGCCCACGAACTGAACCAGCCCCTCTCGGCGATATCCAGTTACTTGCGGGCCTGCCAGTTGATGCTGGAATTACCTGAGGAACAACACCCCCTGCTCGCCGAAACCATGGACAAGGTGGTTGCCGAAGCGGCGCGCGCGGGTCAGGTCGTCCACCGGCTGCGCGATTTTTACCGCAGCGGCGAGTTGCGCCTGGAACGCCTGGCGATGGAACCGCTCCTGCAAGGTGGAATGGAACCCCTGAATAAACGCGCCGACCGCGAGGGGATTGCGCTCAGCCTGAAAGTCGCCCCGCATCTCCCGGAAGTCCTGGCCGACCGGATGCAGATTGAAACCGTGCTGCACAACCTGGTTTCCAATGCCATCGACGCCTGCGGCGCTTCCCGGCGCGGCGAAATTCATGTCGGCGCGGTCGCCGAGGGCGGCGCAGTGCGAGTATGCGTCAGCGACAACGGCGCCGGCATCGCCCCGGAAATCGCCGCCCATCTGTTCAAGCCGTTTGCCACCAGCAAACCGCAAGGGATGGGACTGGGCTTGGCGATCACCCGGTCGCTGATCGAAGCGCACGGCGGCAAGCTGTGGGCGGAAGCCGGCGAGGGGGGCGGGGCGCGTTTTTGCTTTACCCTGCCTGCGGAATTCCCGACAATAATCGCCCATGGACGATAATTCACTGGTTTACATCGTGGACGACGACGCGGCGGTACGCGATTCGCTGTCGTTGCTACTGCGCCTCAAGGGCTACGCCAACCGCACCTTCGCGTCGGCCGAAGAATTCCTCGCGCAGGCCCGCCCCGACTGGCGCGGCTGCCTGCTGCTCGACATCGGCATGGCCGGCATGGACGGCCTGGCCTTACAGCGCGAACTGGCGAACCAGGGCGGCACCCTGCCGATCATTTTCATCACCGCCCATGGCGATGCCGCCAAGGCACGTGCCGCCCTCAAGGCCGGTGCCGTGGATTTCCTGGAGAAACCCCTCGATAACGAAGCCTTGATCAGCGCCATCGACGAAGCGCTCGATCACGCCGCCCGGGAACGCCAAGCGAGCGCGGCCCGCGACGGCCTGGCCGCACGCCTCGCCCGCCTCACCGGGCGTGAACGGCAAGTGCTCGACCTGGTGGTGGAAGGCCGCCACAACCGCGAAATTGCCGTGCAACTGGAAATCAGCCCACGCACCGTCGAAGTCTACAAAGCGCGCATGATGGAAAAAATGCAGGTGCGCACCCTTCCCGATTTGATCCGTAGCGTCCTTTCCGCTGAAAAATAGGCACGCATAAGGGTTTCCCTTACGTGCCCCGCCGGATTACGCGGCTGCATCGCTCCCTCTACTATTCCCTCCATTACGGATTGAGTTCACGCGGTTCCTCCGCATCGCTTTCTTCCCAACGAACTCGCGGGGTGCCATATAGGTGGCGCCTTGTCCCCTGTCGCCGTGGAGATTTTTTAACCTATATTCCTCAGTTGGACGGGTTGGAGTGTGCGGTTTATCGGGTGGAGTGCAAGGCGCAACGACGCGGAATGGTCGTTCCATTCCAAGGAGTTGCAACGAAGCCAATCCGCCCGAGAAACCGTGCAATCCGGCCCGTAGCGCTCTCACCAAATGGGTGAACGTGAAAACCCAGACAAAGTTTCTTAAAACCAACACCGTATGCTTCATGGCAAGCGGTCAACTGAGGAATATAGGTTTATGAGCATCGCCCACATTCCCTGCCGTCCGCAGACCCTTTGCCTCAAGCCCGACGCCACCTTGATGGAGGCATTGCGCTTGATGCTGGACGAAAAAATCAACCATGTTCCGCTGTGCGACGGAGACGGGCGCTATTGCGGCGTCATCAGCACTGCCGCCATCTTGCAGGAACTGATACCCGCCGGCGCCCGTGGTGAACATGGGCTGTCGGATCTGACATTCGCCGGCGATGCCACCCGTTTGCTGACCGCCCACTTGCATGACCTGGAAGCCCGCACGGTGGGAGAAATAGCAAAGACCGCCACGCCGGTGCTGGAGGAAAACTGCCCGACGCTGGAAGCGGCCCTGTTGCTTTCCCAGAACCATGCACCGCTACCGGTGGTCAGCGCCGATGGAATATTGCGCGGCATGTTGAGCCTTCGCGCCTTTCTCGACTATCTGCTGCGCTATGCGGAGGCCGAACATGCACGGTAACGCCACGAACCTGTCCCAGGTCATTTTCGACTTGAGTCCGCTGCTGGTTTCGCTGGTGGTGTTCGTGCTGACCTATGCGCTGATCGTCACGGAAAAGATTAACCGCGCCATCGTCGCGCTGCTCGGCGCCGGGGTCATGATTTTCAGCGGCGTACTGCATCAGAGCGAGGCGTTTCGCGGCATCGACTTCAACACCATCGGCTTGCTCACCGGGATGATGGTGCTGGTGGCGATCACCCAGAAAAGCGGGGTGTTCCAGTACGTCGCCATCGTCGCCACCAAGGCGGTCAAGGCCGATCCGTGGGGCCTGCTGGTGATGCTGGCGGTGGTGGCGGCGCTGTTTTCGGCGCTGCTCGACAACGTCACCACGGTGCTGCTGATCGCGCCGGTGACCCTGCTGATTACCGATGCCTTGCGCATCAATCCCTATCCCTACCTGTTTTCGCTCATCTTCGCCTCCAACATCGGCGGCACCGCTACCCTGATCGGCGACCCACCCAACATCATGATCGGCTCGGCCACCGGCCTGACTTTCAACGACTTCCTGTTCAACCTGGCGCCGCTGGCGGTGGTGGTGTTTCTGCTCACCCTGCTGCCGATTTACCTGATCTGGGGGCGCAAGCTCAAGGCCGCACCGGAAGACCGTGCCCAGGTGATGGCCTTCGACGAGCGCGAGGCGATCACCGACGTGCGCCTGCTCAAGCAATCCTTGAGCGTGATTGCCCTGGTCATCGCGGGTTTCGTCATGGCCCACGCCATCCACCAGGAACCCGGCACCATCGCCATGTTCGGCGCAGCCCTGCTGTTGCTGCTGCGCGCCCTCGGCAAGGAAGCCGAAACCCAGTCCCACGAAACCCACCGTACCTTCGCCGAAGTGGAATGGGTGACGATCTTTTTCTTCGTCGGCCTGTTCGTGGTGGTGGCGGGCGTCGAAAAAGCCGGGGCGCTGTCCATCCTCGCCGAGCGCATCGTCGAATGGACCGGCGGCGATTACGCCGTGACCGCCTTCGCCATCCTGTGGGTGTCGGCCATCGCCTCGGCGCTGGTGGACAACATCCCCTTCGTCGCCACCATGATCCCGGTCATCCACAACATGGGCGCGAGCTTCGGCGCGGATCAACTCGAAACCCTGTGGTGGGCGCTGGCGATGGGTGCCTGCCTGGGCGGCAACGGCAGTCTGGTGGGCGCCAGCGCCAACCTGGTGGTGGCCGGCTTCGCCGAACGCGCCGGCCAGCCGATCCGCTTCCTGCCCTTCATGCTGCTGGCCTTTCCATTGATGCTGGCGAGCATGGCGGTGAGCAGCGTTTATCTGTATCTGCTTTATTTGTAAGGACGTTCCATGAAAAAAATACCTGCCGCTCCGTGGCTAATCACCGGCGCCACTTTGATTGCCCCTGTCGGTGCCACGGCCTGCACCCCCGTAGCGCAAGCACAGTGCGCAGGCGCGAAACTGGAATGGGCGAAATTGCCTGGTCGCGATCTGTCGGGTGCCAACTTCGCCGGGGCATCGCTGGCCAACGCCGATTTGCGCGGCGCCGTGCTGCGCGGTGCCAACCTGGATGGTGCCAATCTTGACAATGCCGACTTGTCGGGCGCCAACCTGGCACGCGCCTCCTTCGAAAAAGCGCAAATGGTCGGTGCCAATCTTGCCAAGGCCACGCTAATCAAGGCCAATCTCAAATTTGCCGACCTGGAAAAGGCCAACCTGAGCGAGGCCGATCTGAAAAATAGCCAACTCATCGGCGCCGACCTGGAAGGCGCCGATCTGCGCTCCTCCCGGTTGGACTTCGTGCAGATTTTCATGGCCAATCTCAAGGGGGCTGATTTAACTAACGCCTCGCTGAACAAAACCAATCTGCACGGCTCCCTGTTGAAGGGGACGATCTGGAGCGACGGCAAAATTTGCGCCAGCGGTTCGGTGGGAAAATGCAAATAGGGTGGTTTGCTCGGTGTTTTTCCACTCTTCCTGGTTCCCTCCGGGGAGAGTGGAACTTTTTTCAGACAGGTTCAGTCCCTTAGTTCAGCTCGGTTAGCCCGCCACATACACTGCCCGCTCGCCTTGCTATTTCATGTAAAAAAATCTGGATCGCCTGTTTACAGCCATCAGCGTGGCTGCAATCGCTCACATGGAGCGCCAGCGTCTCGCCGGCCGGCAGGATGGCGGCTCTCCAGTTCGCAGCGGTGCGGACTTCACCTAACAGTATTGGGGTTACGCTGCATATTGCTAAAGAAAGGTCGCTCATGAATAACCACGGCGCGCTTGCAACCCCCGGCCCGGCGCACAATATCCTGGTTTTTTCCGATCTCGACGGAACCTTGCTGGACCCCGTCGCTTATTCCAGCACCGGCGCCGAGCCGGCACTGGCATTGCTGCGGGCGCGCGGCATTCCGCTGCTGCTGTGCTCCAGCAAGACCCGCGCGGAGATGGTGGCGGTGCGCCGCCGCCTGGGTAACGAGCACCCTTTCATCGCCGAGAACGGCGGGGGCATTTTCATTCCGCCGGGGTATTTCGCCGTGCCGCCGGACAACGCGCAAGACCTTGCCGGGTATCGGGTGGTCATCCTCGGCACACCCCACGCCGAGGTGCGGCGCCGCTTCGTCGCGCTGCGGGAACGCTTGGGGGTAGCCGTGCGCGGCTTCACCGACATGACGGTGGAGGAAGTCGCCGCGCTGACCGGGCTGGACGTGGCGCTGGCAGCCCTGGCCCGCCAGCGCGACTTCGACGAGCCGTTCGTTTTCGAGGGCGCTCCCGATCCGGGTTTCCTGCGCGCCATCGAAGAGTCCGGGCTGACCTGGACGCAGGGGCGCCTGTTCCACATCCTCGGTCGCCACGACAAGGGCCGGGCGGTGCGCCTCTTGCGCGGGCTGTTCGAGCGGGAACGGGGGCCGTCCCTGGCCATCGGCCTGGGCGACGCCCTCAACGACCTGCCCCTCCTGGAGGCCGTCGACCAGGCGGTGCTGGTACGTCATGCGGACGGGAGTTGCGACGCACGCCTCGCCGTGCCGGGCTTGCTTACCAGCGTGCGCCCCGGCCCGCCGGGATGGGGGGAAACCCTGCTGCAACTTTTGACGGGAAGCGGTGCCGAAAAAGCATGACCTCTTTCGATTGCCAAAAGAATCTGCGCGACATCTACGGCGCCGCCCTGGCGGCGGTGGACTCCCATGAGGTGTTGCGCGGCGTGCTGGCGATGGAGGGCAGGCGTCTGCACGTGGGCCGCTACAGCTACCCCCTGGAGTTGTTCGAGCGCATCCTGGTGGTGGGGGCCGGCAAGGCCACCGCCCGCATGGCGCTGGCCGTCGAGGAGGTACTCGGAGAACGTATCGCCGGCGGGCTGATCGTGGTCAAGCAAGGTCACACGGTCAAGCTGAACCGCATTGAGCAAGTCGAGGCCTCCCACCCCATTCCCGACCAAGCCGGCGCGCAAGCCACCCAACGCATCCTAGAAATGCTGGGCGCGGCGGACGAACGCACCCTGGTGATCTGCCTGCTGTCGGGCGGCGCGTCGGCGCTGCTGGTCGCTCCCGCGACGGGGCTGACCTTGGCCGACAAGCAGGAGAGCACCGCCTTGCTGCTCAAGGCGGGCGCCCCCATCCACGAGTTGAACACGGTGCGCAAGCATCTCTCGGCGGTCAAGGGCGGCCGCTTGGCACTGGCGGCCTATCCGGCGCAGGTCGCGACCTTGATTTTGTCCGACGTCATCGGCGATCCGCTGGACGTGATCGCCTCGGGGCCGACCGCGGCGGATCCTTCGACTTTTGCCGATGCCTGGGCGGTGATCGAAAAATACCGCCTGACGCAAAGTATTCCGGCGCGGGTCGCCGATTATCTGTGGAGCGGCAAGGCCGACAGGGCGCCGGAGACTCTGAAGGAAGCCGATCCCAGCATGTTTCTGACGCGCAACGTGGTGGTCGGCAATATCCGGCAGGCGCTCGCGGCGGGGCGCGCCAAGGCTCTGCAACTCGGCTTCGCGGTGAAAACGCTGAGCGCCGAACTCCAGGGCGAGGCGCGCGGCGCGGCGCGGCGCCTGGCGCACACCGCCATCGCGGCCCAGCCGCAATTGCGCGCCGGCCAACGGCTGTGCCTGCTGAGCGGCGGCGAAACCA
>JAGXQV010000095.1 GCA_018336195.1 Sulfuricella sp.
ATCATTTCCTTGCGCTCAGCAATCCCGCCTTGGTGAGCGCGCTTTCTAAAAAATCGCACTCCAGCGTCAATTGCCCGATCTTGGCATGGAGAACCTTGATATCGGGTTCATCGGCTTTTTTCTTGGGCGTTCCGCCAAACACGTCTGCTGCCGATTCCTGCAACTGCTGCTTCCATTCGGAAATCTGGTTCGGATGAACGTCAAACTGCTCAGCCAATTCTGCCAGCGTCTTGTCGCCTTTGATCGCCGCTAGGGCCACCTTGGCCTTGAATCCCGGTGCGTGATTCCTTCTCGTTCTTTTCATGGGCTTGCTCCTAATGCGCCGTGGTCTCCACGGCTTGGGTTGAGCAAGACTATCACTTAACGACCTGTCCGAATTCCCGGCGCCACCTCTCTTCCGCCGCTCCGCCAACAGGCGGATTTTGCATACTTGCGGTTCGCACACCGCGCAAAACTCGTCCAGTATCTTCGACTTCCCCGCGCGCGCGGTCTTACCATAACGCGCGCCTATCTGATCCAAATACGTCCGTCTCGCTTGCCCATGGCCGGGTAGCCTCCTGTATTTTGGGTTGCCAACAACCACTTTTTTGAGGCAATTCATTCCTAACAAAAAACTTGCCAAGTCCGGAAGCTAGCATATATAATTTGCAGCTTGGTCATGAAAGCAGTGACCATTTGTTTATCGCTCCCTGACCCTCTCTCTTTCAGAATTCCCTGAAATTGCAATCACTACCGGTTAGCGACGATATTTTTTGCGCCGCGCGGTAGCCATTGCGATTTCCCGTTTCCATCGGGTATTGCCGTTTTCCGCCTGCGAAAACTTGTACTCGAAAATAAGGAAACTCTAATGTCTTTTGACGCACTCAACCTGCACCCCCACATTCTCAAGTCCATTGCCGAGGCTGGCTATACCGAAGCAACCCCGATTCAGGCGCAAGCCATTCCCGAAGCAATGGCTGGTCACGACCTGATGGCCTCCGCACAAACCGGCACCGGCAAAACCGCTGCCTTCATCCTGCCGGCCCTGCAAAGGCTCACCGAACCGTCGCTGGTTAAGAGCCGTGGCCCGCGCATCCTGGTTTTGACCCCCACCCGAGAATTGGCTAATCAAGTCAATGAAGCCGCCTGGAAATATGGCAAGAACCTGCGCGTCAAAACCGTATGCATCCTCGGCGGGATGCCCTACCCCCTGCAAAACAAGCTGTTGTCGCAACCGGTGGACATCCTGGTTGCCACGCCGGGCCGCCTGATCGACCATCTGGAACGTGGTCGCATCGACTTCTCCCGCCTGGAAATGCTGATTCTCGACGAAGCAGACCGGATGTTGGACATGGGTTTCATCGACGATGTGGAAAAAATCGCCGCTGCAACCCCGGCCAGCCGTCAGACCCTGCTGTTCTCCGCGACCCTCGACGGCGTGGTCGGCAACTTGGCGCAGCGCTTGCTGAAGCAACCCAAAACCATCCAGGTTGCCGCGCAGCAAGCCAAGCACGAAAACATCGAGCAGCGTCTGCACTTCGTTGATGACATGGCCCACAAGAACAAGCTCTTGCAACACATCATCACCGATGTCGAGGTCAAGCAGGCCATCGTCTTCACCGCCACCAAGCGCGACGCCGACCAATTGGCGGAAGACCTGTTTGCCCAAGGCCACGCCGCTGCGGCCCTGCACGGCGACATGAACCAAAGCGCACGCAACCGCACCCTGACCAAGATGAAACGCGGTCAAATCCGTGTTCTCGTCGCCACCGACGTGGCCGCGCGCGGCATCGACGTTTCGGGAATTAGCCACGTCATCAACTTCGATTTGCCGAAATTCGCCGAAGACTACGTGCACCGCATCGGGCGTACCGGTCGCGCCGGGGCTTCCGGGATTGCCGTATCTTTCGCCTCGCCCAAGGACGGCCTGCATCTGAAGCGCATCGAACGTTTCACCGGCCATAACATCACCCCGCACGTCATCGTCGGCCTGGAACCCAAGCGCACTCAGCGCCCCAGCGGTCCCAAGCCTGCTCCCAAGGGTGGTTTCGCCAAACGCCACAATGCCGGCGGCGCGCCGAGAACCGGTGAACAACGCACCTTCCGCAACAACGATGCCCGTCCCGCCGGCAGCTACAACAAGCAAGGCGGCAAGGATACCCGCCGCACTTTCGCTGATCGCGGTCGGTAAAATCCGTTAAATGACAAAGGGGGATGAGGAACACTTTCCTCATCCCCCTTTGTCATTCTTCATCGCTCATCGCCGTATCCCGTAGGCTCGAACCGGGTTAAAATCCGGCTATGCCGCTATCCCCCCAATCCACCGTCCAGCATTACGAGAATTTCCCGGTTGCATCGATCCTGTTGCCAGGGCATTTGCGCCACGCCGTCGGGGTGATTTACGCGTTTGCCCGTGCCGCCGACGATTTTGCCGACGAAGGTGAGATTTCCGACGACGAGCGTCTGGCCTTGCTCGACGGCTTCCGCAGGCAACTCGACCGCATCGCTACGCAAAATGTGCCGGAAACCCCGCTGTTTAGCGACGTGGCGGAGATCGTCGCCCAATTTCATCTGCCTTTGCAGCCCTTTTACGATCTGCTCGACGCCTTCTCGCAGGACGTGACCAAGAAACGCTACGCCAATTTCGCCGAGTTGATGGACTATTGCCGACGCTCGGCCAATCCGGTCGGCGAATTGCTGTTGCATCTCTACGGAGCCGCCACCCCCAAGAACCTGGCCTACTCCAACGCCATCTGCTCCAGTCTGCAACTCATCAATTTCCTCCAGGACATCACCATCGATCTACGCGAGAAGAACCGCATTTACCTGCCGCAGGACGAGATGCAACGCTACGGCATCCGCGAAAGTGCATTGGCGAGCGGGATGATGTTCGGCAGGTGGAACGAATTCATGCAATTCGAGATCGAGCGCGCCCGCAAGCTCCTGCATTCCGGCACTCCGCTGTGTAAAACCCTGCCGGGGCGGATCGCCCTGGAACTACGCATGATCGTGCTGGGTGGTGAGACCATTCTGCGCAAGCTGCACAAGAACAGCGACGTGTTCAACGAACGACCGGTACTGGAGTGGCGCGACTGGGTGTTCATGGGCTGGCGGGCGTTGTTCTGGAAACAAAAACCGGCAAAAAAATGACCGACGCCAACCACTTTGACCGCCCATGACCCCTGACCAATACTGCCAGGAAAACGCCGCCCAAAGCGGCTCCAGCTTTTATTACAGTTTCCTCTTCCTGCCCCCCGAGCGGCGCCGTGCCATCACCGCGCTGTATGCTTTTTGCCGTGAAGTCGACGACGTGGTCGACGAATGCACCGACTTGGGCGTGGCCCGCGCCAAGCTCGGCTGGTGGCGCGAGGAAGTCGAACGGATTTACCAGGGTAAGCCCGAACACCCGGTCGGCCAGGCACTGGCCGGAGTGGTCGGTCCGTTCGCCCTGCCCATCGGGCAATTGCGCGAAATCATCGACGGCATGGAGATGGACCTCAACCACAACCGTTACCAGAGTTTCGACGACTTGGCGCTGTATTGCCACCGCGTCGCCGGAGTGGTGGGACTGCTCTCGGCACGGATCTTCGGTTACCGCGACACCCGCACCGAAGAATATGCCCATGAACTGGGGCTGGCCTTCCAACTCACCAACATCATCCGCGATGTCGGCGAGGATGCGCGGCGCAACCGCATCTACCTGCCGCTCGACGAAATTACCCATTTCGGCGTGAGCGAAGCGGACATCCTGCATGGCAAGGAAAATCAGGCATTCCGGGAGTTGATGGCCTTCCAGACGGAACGCGCGGAAGGCTATTACCAGCGCGCTTTTGCCGCCCTACCCCAGACCGACCGGCGCGCCCAGCGCACCGGGCTGGTGATGGCGGCGATTTACCGCACCCTGCTTGAGGAAATCCAGCGAGGCGGCTTCCAGGTGCTGGATCGACGCACTTCGCTGACGCCCATGCGCAAGCTGTGGATCGCGTGGAAGACTTGGCTGAAAAATTGAAATCCACCTGTAGGAGCGGCCTAGGCCGCGATAGCGGTATACGCCGAAGAGACCGGAGTTGTCGCGGCCAAGGCACGCTCCTACGACAGCTCTCCCCATGAAGGTCGCCGTCATCGGCGGCGGTTATGCCGGCTTGGCGGCGGCGGTGGAACTGGCCCACGCCGGCATTCCGGTCACCGTCTACGAATCCGCCAAAACCCTAGGCGGACGCGCCCGGCGCGTCGAATATCGCGGCGAAATACTCGATAACGGCCAACACCTGCTGCTCGGTGCGTATCGCGAACTGCTGCGCCTGATGCGCCTGGTCGGGGCGCCCGATGCAGCCCTGTTATGCACCCCACTCAAACTCCACGTTCCCGGCCAATTCAGGCTGGCCGCGCCGCGTCTCCCGGCCCCCCTGCACCTCATCGTCGCGTTGCTGACCGCGCAAGGGCTGACGAATGGCGAGCGACTTGCCGCCGCCCGCTTCATGCTGGCCCTGAAGCTGCGCAGATTCAGGCTGGACAAGGACATCAGCGTCACCGAGCTGCTCGGACTATACGGCCAGACACCGTCATTGCGGCGCTTTCTGTGGGAGCCACTGGTTTGCGCGGCGCTCAACACCCCGCCGGAAATCGCCTCTGCGCAGGTGTTTCTCAACGTCCTGCGCGACAGCTTCGACCGGCGGCGCACCGATTCGGACATGCTGATCCCGCGGGTCGATGCTTCCACCCTGTTTCCCGAATCCGCCGCCCGTTTCATCGAAAACCGTGGCGGAGCGCTACACCGTGCCACTCCGGTGCGGCGCATCGCCGTGTCAAACGGCGGGTTTGCCGTCAGCACCGCGAATCAGACCCGCCACTTCAACCACGTTATTTGCGCCGTTCCGCCCCAGCGGATCGCCGCGCTGACCGCCGACCTCGCAGAACTGGCCGATGCTCGGGCGATGCTGGATAAATTCACCTACCAGCCGATTTATTCCCTTTACCTGCGCTACCCGGAGCACGTCGCCCTGCCCTCGCCCCTGCTCGGCCTAAGCGGCGGCCATGCGCAATGGGTGTTCGACCTCGGCCAGTTGGGGCGCGGCAAGGGGCTGCTGTGCGTCGTCATCAGCGCTGCTGGCGCGCATGAAAAGCTGGCTCGCGATGACTTGGCGCAACAGGTACACCAGGAATTGCAGCAGGCTTTCGGCAAATTGCCGCCGCCGCTGTGGGTCGAGATCATCGCCGAAAAGCGCGCCACCTTTGCCTGTACGCCGGGATTGCAACGCCCGCCACAGGTTACGCCGTTGCCCGGACTGCTGCTCGCCGGGGACTATACCGCCGGGGATTATCCGGCGACCCTGGAAGGCGCGGTGAGAAGCGGGATTGCCGCCGCACAGGCAATATTAGGGACTTCTTGAGCGTTTTGAGTTGGGAGCGCCAGCGTCTCGCCGGCCTGCCGGCAGGATGCCGGCGCTCCGATTGATCGTCAGCGCACTACGCCAAGCCACCCCGCCAACCCCAGCAGGGTCACGGTCAGAACCGGCAAAGTCAGCGCCACGCCGATGCGGCAATACTGCCCCCAACCCACGCTCAAACCGCGCTGCGCCAGGACATGCAGCCATAGCAACGTCGCCAGGCTGCCTATCGGGGTCATTTTGGGGCCGAGGTTGCAGCCGATCACGTTGGCGTAAATCATCGCCTCGCGTACCAATGGCGAAAGCTCCGCCTGGGCGATGGCAAGGCTGGCGATCATCACCGTGGGCAGATTGTTCATCACCGCCGACAGCCCCGCAAACAGGAAGCCGCTACCCAAGGTGGCGACCAGCATACCCTGACCGCCCAGCCATTCGAGTATGCGTGCCAATTCGGCAGTCAAACCGTGATTGCGCAACCCGAACACCACCAGGTACATACCCAGCGAAAACAGTACGATTTGCCAGGGTGCCTCGCGCAGCAAGGTGAGTACCGGAATCACCCCTCGGGGCTGCCTGGGCAACCAGTGTTCGCGTAGCGCGGCGAGCATCAGCAACAACGCCGCCGCACCGGCTATCGCGGAAACCGGCAAGCCCAGCGGATGGGCGGCGAAATAACCGATCAGCAGCACGCCCAGCACTACCCAACCGGCGCGAAAAACGAAGGGATCGCGAATGGCGTTGGCGGGAACATCGAGCGCCGCCACGTCGAAGCGCGGCGGAATGTCCGTGCGGAACAGCCACCAGGTCGCACCCAGCGTGGCAATGACGGCAACGATGTTCACCACTGCCATCACCGCCGCGTAATCGGCGAAGGAGATATGAAAATAATTGGCGACGATGATATTGGTGAGGTTGGAAATCATCAGCGGCAGACTGGCGCTGTCCGCCACGAAGCCGCTCGCCATCACGAAAGCCAGCGCCGCCGCCGGCCTGAAGCGCAAGGCATGGAGCATCTCCAGGACGATGGGGGTAAGAATCAGCACCGCGCCATCGTTGGCGAACAGCGCGGAAACCGCCGCGCCAAGTAGAACGATCAGGAGAAACAGGCGCTGCCCGTATCCCCTGCCCCAGCGCGCCACATGCAGCGCCGCCCACTCGAAAAAGCCGGCAGCGTCGAGGATCAGCGAAATCAGGATCAGCGCGATGAAGGTAAAGGTGGCATCCCACACGATGTGCCACACCAGCAGCACGTCATCAACCGTCACCACCCCGCTCGCCAGCGCCACGGCTGCACCGCCCAAGGCGCTCCAGCCGATGCCCAGCCCGCGCGGCTGCCAGATCACCAAGGTGAGGGTGGCGAGGAAAATCAGGATGGCGGGGAACACGATTTTACACAGAACTTCCAACCCGGATTATTCGTTAGAAATCCGGCGTCTAATCAAAGGATTGTAGGTCGGGTTTTAACCCGACCTGCCGGGCTGAAGCCCGTCCTACAGCTTGGGCGATTATTCCATCATGCACCGCATTATGTATCCTGATTAGCGCTGATCTTCAGCTTGGCCGGATGTTTCAAATAAATGACTCTTCATCCTGTAGGAGGGTGGCTTGCCCGCGACAGAAGGTATCACGAAGAGGCACCGCAATCGCGGCCAAGGCCGCTCCGAAGAACCGAACCAATAGCTGAAAATCAGCGCTAATCAGGTTATGTATTGACGCCGGATGCGATACCAAACCGTTCCTGTAACTCGGGTATCAACTGCGCCCGTATCTCGTCCCGCACCCGCTCGAAGCTCTCCAGCGGCTCGCCGTGGGGGTCGTGGAAAGGCATGTGCAGCTTGGGAACCGCGCGGGGAAACACCGGACAGGCTTCCCTGGCGTTGTCGCACACCGTCACCACCAGGTCGATGTCCTCGTTCATTACCGCTTCAACATCCTTGGGAATCAATCCCTCGGTAGAGATGCCGGCGCTTTGCAACGCGGCAATCGCGCCGTCGGCCACCTTGGGCTGGGGACGGGTGCCGGCGGACAGTGCGCGCACCAGGCCGGCTAGGTCGTGGTTCACCAGCGCCTCGCCCATCTGGCTGCGGCAGGAGTTGCCGGTGCATAGTATCAATACGGTTTTCATCGTCTAATCCTTTCAGCCCAAATTGCCTTCGTCGCCGCAGCCGCAACTGTCGGCGCTGGCGGACAACCACATCTGCACCTGCGCCTTGGTCGGCACGCCGCCGCTATGCACCAGCCAGCCATCGACCATCACGCCGGGGGTGGACATCACCCCGTGGGCAAGGATTTGCGCCATGTCGGTGATTTTTTCCAGGTTGATCATCTCGCCCATTTCCTTGGCGGTTTCCTCAATCAGCTTCACCGTGTTGTTGCAGTTGGCGCAACCCGAGCCCAGCACCTTGATTTCTCTCATCGTCTTTTTCTCCATGCCTAGCGCCGCGTAGGCGGCGTCCCGGATCAGGGCTTCCGGGATAGCCTCGTAAACCTTGCCGGCGATTTCCACGGCGCGGCAATTGACCTGCTCACCCACCATCTCGCAGCATGACTGGCAATGGCTCTGTGTAGTTCGCGCATTGAGCCACTCTTCCAATGGCCTGCCGTTGAACAGGATCAGGTTGGACTGCGCCAGTTCCGCAGCACCCAGCGGCGTTTCGCAGAAAACCACCTCGACGCCACGCGCCTTGAGTTCGGCGGACAGTGCCTTCAGCACATCACCCAAGGTCTTGCCGGTGGCATCGCAGCGCTCGCAGGTATTGCCTGCGACTTCCAGGTGCCGCCATTCGATATCCAGCTTGTTCGCGCCCATCAGCAGCACGCCCTCCCGCCCGGCGTCGGCGTGCAGCAGGCGCCGGCAACCGGTATGGACAACGGCTTGGCCGTGGCGATCTTCTGCGCGCGCGCCTCGTCGAAGCTCACGTCCAGGCTTTGCCCCGCCTCGTCGCGGATATGGCGGGCAATTTCAATCACGGCGTCGATCTGCTCGGGCGCCACGCCGTATTGCTTGAGCTTGTCCAACTGGCACAAGCCCTGTTTGGGATGGTTGGCCGCGATGTTGGCGGCCAGCGACACCAACGCGACGATGGAAGGATGCAATTCGCTACTCATATCAGACCTCTCAAAGAATTGAACAACATGCCCACGCCCACGAAGGCGAACGCCAGGTAGCCGGCGAACACCCCCAGCAGCGGCCATTTCACCACCTTGCGCAGTATCAGCATTTCCGGGGCGGACAGCGCCACCACCGCCATCATGAAGGCCAGCACCGTGCCCAACGGTACACCTTTTTGCAGGAGCACCTCGGCCACCGGAATGATCCCCACCGCGTCGGAATACAGCGGAATGCCGATCAACACCGCGCTAATGACCGACAGCAGCCCGCCGTCGCCGGCAATGCTGACGATCAGATCTTTCGGCACATAGCCGTGCATCAGCGAACCGACGCCGACGCCGATCAGTACAAATTTCCAGATCCGCCCGACGATCTCGCGCACTTGGCTCATCGCATATTCATGGCGGGCCTTGAGCGAATTATCCTCGGCGGCGGCGCGCACCTTACCCATGTGGATTTTCCACACGTATTCCTCGACCCAGCGCTCCGGCTTGAAGCGTTCCAGCACGAATCCGCCGATGAAAGCGATAGATAGCCCGGTCGTCACGTAAATGACGGTCATCTGCCAACCGATCACCGACGCCAGCACCACCACCGCCACCTCGTTGACCATCGGGCTGGCGATCAGGAACGACAAGGTCACACCCAGCGGAATCCCGGCCTCGACGAAGCCGATAAACAGCGGCACCGACGAGCACGAGCAGAACGGCGTCACCGCGCCCAGTCCCACCGCCATGAAGCGCGCCGAGATATTGGAACGATTGCGAATGAATTCGCGCACCTTCTCCGGCTTGAGCAGGGCGCGCAGCAAGCCCATCAGGTAGATCACCAGGGTCAGCAGGAACAATATCTTGGTGACATCCATGACGAAGAAATGCAAGGCGTCGCCATGCGGCGTGCCTTGCAGCCCTGCCAAGGAATAAATCAGCCAATCGGCGAAAAGCTCAAACATGTTTGTGTTTCCTATAGGAACTGACTTATTCCGTTCGTGGTGAGCGTGTCGAACCATGAACGGAATAAATCCAACAAAATCAGGATAAGCATCACGGCAGCGCCTCGAATTCGGTGAAAGCCCGGTTCATATTGGCGCGATGCAGTTCGGCATAATTTTCCAGATGGCGAAAAGCCGCCAGGTCGGCGTACTGGTCGAGCACTTGGCTCATCGGTTGCATGTCCTGCGCCGCGACGCCGATCTTGTTCACCAGGAAATCATAGTAATCGCCACTCTCGCGGCGCGCCTGGGCCAAATCGCAAACCTTGCCGTGACCGGGCACGACACGGGCGGGTTGCAGCGCTTCCAGCGCGAGGAATGCCTTTTGCCCGCTAATCACGCTGGACCACGGCATCACCCCGAGGAGTCGTTCGACGTACACCAGATCGCCGGAAAATACCACGCGCTGTTTGGGCAGCCAGACCCAGGCGTCGCCGGGAAAATGGGCATGGGTATAACGCAGCCGCAGGGTCTCGCCGCCCAGTTCCAGAGCGGCTTCTTCGCCCGCCAAGGGGCGTTGCGCAGGCAAGGCGCGCGTACCTTCCAGGCGCGTATTGAGGAATCCTTGCAACCCTTTCAACTGCCCCTCGGCCTGCTGCACCTGAGTGGCGGCGGTACGGCTCATGGCGATGGTTTCCGCTCCGTGCGCGGCGAAATAATCGTTGCCCAGCCAACGGTGATCCTGGCTGCCGGTATTCACCACCCAGCGCACCGGCTTGTCCGTCACTGTGGCGATGGCTTGGGCGATTTTTTCCGCGCCCAGACGGCTGGCCCCCGAGTCGATGAGAATCACCCCATCCCTGGCGACCACGAAACCGAAATTGGCATTGAGTCCATCGTTTTTTGGGCTGCGCTGCCCCAGCGGGCCGACCAGGGCGTACACGTTACCAGTAACCAGCTCCGCCTTGGGCTGGTAATCGGCGTATGCAGAAGAAGCAATGCTCAAGCCCAGCAAGACCGTCAAGAACCACCGTTCCACCCCGGAACGCCCAACACGCTCCCGATAGGAGCGGCCTTGGCCGCGATAAGTGCCGGCGCGGACGGTGATGCTGAAGATCGCGGCCAAGGCCGCTCCTACGAAACCAGCCCGATTCATATAAGATTTTCGGAACAACTTAAACATATTCTTGGCCATCAACGTTTCGCCGCCTCATACCATCCCTGGCTGGCATTAACGATTTTCACCACCGACAGCATCACCGGCACCTCAATCAACACGCCGACCACCGTCGCCAGCGCCGCGCCCGATTCAAACCCAAACAAACTGATGGCCGCCGCCACCGCCAGCTCAAAGAAATTGCTCGCCCCGATCAACGCCGACGGCCCCGCCACGCAATGCGCCACGCCGAAACGACGATTAAGCAGATAAGCCAGCCCGGAATTGAAATACACCTGGATCAAAATCGGCACCGCCAGCATCAGGATCACCAGCGGTTGGGCAAGAATCGCCTCGCCCTGGAAGGCGAACAGCAACACCAGCGTTGCCAGCAGCGCCGCCAGGCCGAAAGGTTGCAGGCGCTTCAGGGTACGCTCGAACGCCCCCTCCCCGCCCGCCAGCAAAACCCGCCGCCAGCCTTGCGCCAGCGCCACCGGGATAACAATGTACAGCAGCACCGAGAGAAACAGCGTATCCCACGGCACGCTGATTGCCGATAGGCCCAGCAGCAAGGCAACCAGCGGCGCGAAAGCGAAAATCATGATGACATCGTTGAGCGCCACCTGGCTCAGGGTGAAATGCGGCTCGCCCTTGCACAGGTTGCTCCACACGAACACCATCGCCGTGCAGGGTGCGGCGGCAAGCAGAATCAGCCCGGCGATGTAGCTGTCGATCTGCCCCGCCGGTAAATATTCCGCAAAGAAATGGCGCACGAACAACCAGCCCAGCAAGGCCATGGAAAACGGCTTCACCGCCCAGTTGATGAACAGCGTCACAGCGATGCCGCGCCAGTGCTCCTTGACCTGATGCAGCGCGTGAAAGTCGATTTTCAGCAGCATCGGGATAATCATCACCCAGATCAGCAGCCCCACCGGCAGATTGACCCGCGCCACCTCCAGCCTGCCGATGGCCTGGAACAGCGCCGGAAACACCTGCCCCAGCGCGATCCCAGCGAGGATGCAGCAAAACACCCACACCGTCAGGTAGCGTTCGAAAAAGCCCATAGCCTCGCCTGCCGCCGCCTTCGCCGTCACTTCGCATTGCGCGCTCATAGCCGCTCACTCCAGAAAAATTGCCGCAACGGCAGCCTATCAATCCGCCGTTGCATATATATGACAAATCGCATTAATAAGGATAAAAATCAGGTGCAGCAACGCACCGGACGGTTCGGCATCGCATCCAGGCGCTGCACATCCTCGGGAAAAGCGCTTCCCTGCACCATAAATTCCACCACCTTGTAAGCCCACAGCGGCAACTGCGCATCCAGCCGATAAAACACCCAAGTTCCCTCGCGCCGCACTGACAACACTCCGGCATCGCGCATCACCCCGAGATGGCGCGACACCTTGGGCTGCGGCAAATCCAGCGCCTGGAACAACTCGCAGACGCACAACTCGCCCTCCTTGAGCAGCAGACACAAGACACGGCGACGGATTTCGTCGGAAAGAACATCAAAGAAGGCTTGGGTTTCGAGCATGGGATGAACTATATGCGTTGTTTCGGATATTTGCAAGGGCCGGGAGCGGGTGCAGCTTGTCACAATGCGGGATAACATGTTTAATCCATTCGAGATGTCCCTAAATGGAGCGGCCCGCGCACAGCGAAAAAGCATCATTGTCTTCCGCCGCATATTCATGATTGATCCGAGGAAAAGCCAAGATCGCAGTCGGCGATGTACGTCAATGCAATCAAACCAAATAGAACCAAACAAACACGAGAAATCCTAGTGGAATCCAATACCAAACTCATTGAACTTCACGGCGACATCGCGGCGCGTGTTGGCGCGATCCGCGACGGGCGCGCCGACTGGCCTTGCGGGAAGGGCTGCGATGGGTGTTGCCGCGCGCTTGCCGAGATGCCCCGTTTGACCTCGGCGGAGTGGGAATTGCTGCGGCACGGCTTGGCAACGCTCCCGCAGCAGCGCCTCCAGCAAATCGGCGCGGAGTTGGCGCGGCTCGTCCGCCTGCCGTCGCGCCCGCTG
>JAGXQV010000096.1 GCA_018336195.1 Sulfuricella sp.
GGTCATCGCCGCGAGCCTGCGCCATACCTTGCGCGGCGAGGCCCGGCGGGTCGCGCCGGACAGCATCGTGGAAATCCACCTCCACCCCGACTGCCGCTGCGAATTCGTCACCCGCGCCGGCATCTCCGGCGAAGCTGCGTTGCTCGGCACCAGCTTCGTCGCGCCTTACCTCACCATCCTCAATCTTCAGCCGCTGGAGGGCCGCTGGGCGCGCCACGTGGTCATCCTCCCCGACGCGGTGAACCGGGAGATTTTTCGTAAACTGCGGGTGGTTTTGAAATGGCGGTGCGGAAAGCCGTCCGAGGAAGCCTAGCCAGCGGCCCCCGTACTCGATGGACCGGAACCCTGCGTTTCAGATTCCAGATCATCAAGAATCCCCCCGACATCCTCGACCTTTACCCCATGCCAAAATCGCCCGCCCGGTGCGAGGCGGACGTTCGGCCCCCGAGCGCACAGACCGAAGCAAATCTGAGGCTCCACGCCGATGGCGAGGCTGCGGCGGGCGGCTTCCTCGCGCAAAAGGCGCAGGATTTCCTTGCCGCCACGCGCGCCACAGGAAGGAGAGTCGATGCTGAAGCGTTCGTTGACGCAGACCCGCAGGGTGGGAGTATCCATTGGGTATGCCGTGCGCTTAGCGGTGCGCCGGCGTAAGCACCGTGTTTTCCGCCTTCTCCAGAAAATTCGGGTAGTCGCGGCTGAAATGCAGGCCCCGGCTTTCCTTGCGCTGCATCGCGCACTGGACGATGAGGTCGGCGGTGAGGACCAGGTTGCGCAGTTCGATGAGGTCGTTGCTGACGCGAAAGTTCGAATAGTATTCGTCGATTTCCGCAGTAAGCAGCTTGATGCGGTGCTGGGCGCGCTCCAGGCGCTTGTTGGTGCGCACGATGCCGACATAGTCCCACATGAAGCGGCGCAGTTCGTCCCAATTGTGCGAGATGACGATTTCTTCGTCGGCATCGGTGACGCGCGATTCGTCCCATTCGGGCAGCGTCGGAATCGGTAATTCGGGCTGGGCGAGGATGTCCTGCGCGGCGGCGTCGCCGAACACCAGGCATTCCAGCAGCGAGTTGCTGGCCAGACGGTTGGCGCCGTGCAGGCCGGTGCAGGCGACTTCCCCGACGGCGTACAGGCCGGGCAGATCGGTGCGCGCCGACATGTCCACGAGGATGCCGCCGCAGCTGTAATGCGCCGCCGGCACTACGGGAATCGGCTCCTTGGTAATGTCGATGCCGAGTTCCAGGCAGCGCGCGTAAATATTCGGGAAGTGTTCCTTGAGAAAATCCGCCGGCTTGTGGGAGATGTCCAGGTACACGCAATCCAGGCCGCGCTTTTTCATTTCGAAGTCAATGGCGCGCGCCACGATGTCACGCGGGGCGAGTTCTTCGCGCGGGTCGTGGGCGGGCATGAAGCGGGTGCCGTCGGGCAGGACCAATATCCCGCCTTCGCCGCGCACCGCTTCGGTAATCAGGAAGGATTTGGCGTGGGGGTGATACAGGCAGGTGGGATGAAACTGGATGAATTCCATGTTCGCCACCCGGCACCCGGCGCGCCAGCCCATGGCGATGCCGTCGCCGGTCGCCACGTCGGGGTTGGTGGTGTACAGGTAGGCCTTGCCGGCGCTGCCGCTGGCCAGCACGGTGTGGCGCGCGGCGCAGGTCTTGACCTTGCCGCTGGCGTTGTCGAGCACGTACACGCCGTGGCAGCGGTTGTCCGCCAGGCCGAGCTTTTTGCCGGTGATGAAATCGACGGCGATGTGGTTTTCCAGGAGGGTGATGTTGGGATGGCTGCGGATCCGCTCGGCGAGGGTCATCTGCACCGCGTGGCCGGTGGCGTCGGCGGCATGGATGACGCGACGGTGGCTATGGCCGCCCTCGCGGGTGAGGTGGTAGCCGACCTGGCTTTCCTCGTCGCGGGTAAAGGGGACACCCTGGTTGATTAGCCATTCGATTTCCTCGCGCCCGTGTTCGACCACGAAACGGGTGACCTGCTCGTCGCACAGCCCGGCGCCGGCGATCAGGGTATCGCGGATGTGCGCCTCGTTGGAGTCGTCGCCCGCCAGCACCGCCGCGATACCGCCCTGCGCCCAATCGCTGGAGCCGTCGAGCAGTTCTTTCTTGGTCACCACCAGCACCTGCTTGCGCTCCGCCAGGTTGAGCGCCACCGTCAGCCCCGCCAGGCCGCTGCCGATGATTGCCACGTCGAATTGGGTCATGCCGTCGTTATCCTCTCAGGAGTCGTGCGTCTACAAAGAATGCACTCCACAGAAGTTTACCAATAAACTGATCAACCAAGAAACACGGACGAATAGGGCAGCCCAGGCGTTTTTATATGGGCATATCAGGCTTGCATTCCTTGTTGAATGACATTCAACGTCACCTGTGGAAGACGAAATTCCGGGGGGAAAGCTCTAAGATTGGGAGAAAACGAAAATAATTTTGCCAACCACAAAACATTTCAACATAATAATCAGCATGTTACAACATACCTGTAACAAGTATCAGGTATCTTTTCTCCTGGGGGTTGGGTAGGGTCGCGATGGCTTGGCTGTGGGCACGGCAACTCGCACCAACGCTGATATCAGGTCAATCGGGGCTACCACATCAATCTGTGAGTGATCCTTTCGAACTGGTTTCCTCGAAAATATTGCCATTTAGTAGAGAAGGAAATAACAATGAAAAATATATTTTCACAAATCATTATGTTAATCATGATTTCAATAAATTTCTCTAGTTTTGCCAGTGTTCCCATCGTTGATGGTTCCTACATTGTGACTTTCAAAAATGACGCAGGATTGGTACAGCCCCCAGTTGAAACGAACCGTGGAAAAGGCCAAATTCCTTTTGGTACGCACAGTACCGGCCAGAGTAAAAGTGCAATTGCAACAGCGCTGGGCACCAACGGCGAAGTAGCGTCAATCTTCGAGACCATCAATGCAGTTCATATGAGGATGGACGCGAAGGAAGCAGATAGGCTGAGCCGGGATAAACGGGTGTTGAGTATTGAGCAAGACAGAGTGGCAACGACTCAGTCTACTCAAACGGCCCCAGGTTGGGGGCTGGATAGATTAGACCAACTGACGCCTACTACTGATAATACCTACAATTACTCAAATACAGGTGCGGGGCAAACCATTTATATTCTGGACTCGGGTTTGACCTTATCCAATTCGGCTGTGGCCGCCGAATTCGGCGGACGTGCTTCAGTATTCTATGATGTTAAGGTGGTACCGGTAACGATTGTTGGGGGCATGGTACCGAGGTCGCCAGTGCCGCAGCCGGGAACACAATGGGCGTCGCAAAAGGTGCCACTTTAGTTATTGCAAAGATTACAAATGGCTGCACTGGATATTCAGATGAGAGTACGCAAATCCTTGCATTCAATTGGCTGGCAGCAAACGCCCCAGCGGGAACAATTGTAAATTTTAGTTTGGCTTATTCTAATGCTGACAATAATTGTTTCACCCCTTTCTTTTCTCTACCGTTAGAAAACGCCATCATCGCCGCACATAACGCAGGCATTATCGTTGTTGTGGCTGCAGGGAATGACGGTTGCGATACCGCCAATTTCTCTCCGACAAACATACCTCAAGCATTTGTTGTCGGCGCAACCACCCAACTTCGCTTACCCGGAGTTGATGCAAAATGGTATTTATCTCGGACAGGTTGGAACATATCGACATTTAGCCCGGGACGGGATGTTCGCGTAATGGACCAAAATGGTTCGACCATTACCGCCAGCGGCACATCCTTCGCCGCACCTTATGTGGCGGGAATCTTTGCAATTGCGTGTCAAACCGCTGGAACGACATATTGCAAGACAAGGGGCACGGCCAATTTGTATACGGACCTGAGAAATACTGGAACGTTGAACACCGTTACAAATAGTGATGGCACCCCATTAACCGGGGCGACGTCTCGGTTTATAAGGCAGCAATGGTGATTTAGAAATACAACATGACCCCATTACGACTCCACCAACTGGTGGAGTTCTCAATGGAGGCTATTTGCACCCCTTTCGCCTTGAAATCAACTCTATCGCTGGAGACCAGAAATGCGCTTCATGAATATTCTGTCCTTGGTACTAACCATCACCTTATTGGCAACAGACTTTGCCTTCGGGGCAGCCCCAGTTTATAAGGACGGCTTGCTTGCGATTCCCAGCGTCAATACGGCTGACCAAGTCGGCAAGTATCAGGACATCACCTTCAAACTTACCGAACAAGGTTTTTGGCAGCTAACAAGCTTAAGTGCTATTGGAGTTAGCAATGGAACCTCAGTTCTAGGGTTGCCACTGATAGAAAAGGTTGAAGTGGTCAAGACCGATTCTTTTCCGGCGCAAGTATTATTGCGAGTAAGCGGAGGGTTTGAGAACTGCTATAACCGAACATTAGGACAAATTAATCAGCGCCTGGAAAATAATCAGTTCGACATCGCAATCACATTCAATGCTGCTGCATCCACACCGGTAGCCTGCGGGGGAGCGATGGTATCTTTCTTAAGGACGATACCCATGCCTGTCTATGGATTGTCTGCCGGTATTTATTCATATAACGTCAACGGCACCAAAGGCACATTTGAATTGACTGTAGACAACAAGCTGCCTGGGGATTATTAAGGTTCTGTTTGCATTAACGTCCGGCTTAGGCGTAAACGCTCTCGCCGATGGCATTGACCCACTGCAGGGCTTCAACCTGGGCCTGCATGACGTTGTGGGTATCCAGCTTGAGCTTGTCGAGAACCGACGGCAGGGTATCGAACTGCTCGCCTTCCAGGATTTGGCACAGGCCCAACAAGCGTCCCAGCAGCCCTTGCCGGGAAATCAGGGCGGCGTGGACTTCGTCGCCGACGTTGACGTGCTCCAGCACCTCTTCCATGGGGATGCCGAGCAGCGCGTCGAGCAGCGACATGATGCCGGCCATGAAGGCCTGTTCGTGGAATTCGGAGTTCCCCGCCGCCAGGATCATCGCCAGCTTGCGCATCAGTTCGCCGCGCAAGGCGGCCGTCTGCAGCAGCGGATTGGGATAGGGGAAACCGTCCTGCTGCGCGAACAGCAACAAGTAGACCCAGCGCTGCAGATGGCGCCGCCCCAGCACGGTCACCACCTCGTGCACCGTGGAAATGCGGCGGTTCATTCCCATCGCCACCGAATTGACCAGGCGGAACAGGTTGTAACAAAGGTTGGGTTCGCCCCTGAGAAGATTTTCGATGCCGGCGTTGGGGGCGTCGTTCATCACCAGCTTGAGCAATTGCAGCAAAACCGCCTTGGAGGGATGGATACGCTTGCCGGCGACCAGGTGCGGACGCGCGAAGTAATACCCCTGGAAATAATCGAAGCCCATTTCCTGGGCCTGCTGGAACTGCTCGACGGTTTCCACCCGTTTGGCGAGCAAGCGGGCGTTGCCGGCCTGGCGGATTTCCTTCACCACCTGTTCGAGGCCGGCACTGTCGTAGTCCACCAAGCTGACCTCGACCACGTCGACATCGTTGAGCAGGCGCCGCGCGGTACTGCCCGGCGTGTAGTCGCCGAGCGCCAGCTTCAGCCCTTCCGAGCGGAGCCGCCGGCAGCGCTCGATGAAGACATCGTCAATCTCGCTCAAGCCAACCAGTTCCAAGGTCACGTTGCCGTGCGGCAGCAGTTCGATGACGCTACTCATCAACATTTCCTTGTCGATGTTGATGTAGCAATCGCCGCGCCCCAGCGCCGCCCCGATGCCCAGATCGCTGAATGCATAGGTAATCACCCGCGCGCTCGCTTCCATCGGGTCGCCGATGTCGGCGCGCTCGGACATCCCGCTGCGATACAGGAGTTCGTAAGCGACGACGCCCTGGCGCCGGTCGAGGATGGGTTGCCGGGCCAGGTAAATATCGTCTTTCTCGGGAAGGGTTGGCGCCGGCGCCACCACGCCGCCTTCCCGCTTCAGGCGCTCCACCGACTCCACGGTCACCCGGCGATGGCCGCCCACGGTTTTCCACGCTGCAAGAATCCCGCTATCCACCCACAACTGTATGGTTTTGGGGGATACCCCCAGAATTTTCGCCGCCTCCCCTGGAGAGCACAGGGCGCCGCTGTCGGAAGAACTGGTGGGGGTGGTCGAAGGCTTTTTCATGGCTTTTACTGAAATACTAATTTTTCCATTTTAAGTATTTTTGCTTGTTCGCACAATCTGCCGCCCCAATTCTCCCCAACCCGCAAGCACGCCGGGGATCGGCGGCAGCCCGGGCCACCCTGGAGAAATTTGAAAAAACGATTTGCGACAAAACCGAAAATCAGCTTAAAATGGAAAAATCGGAAATGCGCCATCGGAACAATTTGGCTATCGGGTTGCGAAGACGTTTCGCCTGCCACGGCAACCAGATTTGTTTCTTAA
>JAGXQV010000097.1 GCA_018336195.1 Sulfuricella sp.
ACCTTCGCCCAAGATGCGACGCTCACCGCTGCGCTGCTGGATCGCCTGCTGCATCACGCGCGCATCGTGCCGATTGCCGGCGAGAGCTTCCGGTTAAAACATCAACGGGCGTCGGGCATGGTAAGGGGTAAACAAGAGCTTTCTCAGGCAATGTAAACGGCAGGGCAATGCAAGGGTGGTGTATCAGTTTTAAATCGGCATTCGTACGAAATCTGTATCAGTTTTAAATCGGCATTGACAGGATAAGGCTAGGACCATTTGGCGATTGCTTTTTGAATACGCGAACAGAATACCTGAACCTGCTGCGTGGTAAGGCGCTCGGCCTTGTAGAGCGACAACATTTCAAACTGGCACGAAGGCGCGCAGGTGCCAAGAAGAGCAGTTTTCAATATTCCTTTCACGGGCTGCCACAGCACTAGGCGATCTACCCACCAAGGCGAACCGAGCGAGGTAATGGCGAGCGTTCTCCGAAGGTTGTGAAGTCGTGGTTTGATTGGGCCAAGATCACTTGCATGATCGTATGCGATGCCTGGAGCCCAGACACGGTCGAACCAACCTTTGAGTATGGCGGGAAAGCCAAACCACCAAGTAGGGAAGATAAGAACGAGAGCGTCAGCAGACAGCAGACGCTCGATCTGTGACCCGACCGCAGATGCATCGAACGGCGGACGGTAATACGACTGGCGTTCAGAAACTGTAAGCGACGGGGAGTACTCGGCCTGGTAAAGGTCTTCAACTTCCACGTCGTGACCGGCGGCGGATAACGCCTCAATCGAAGCATGCGCCAACGTGCGGCACAAGCTGTCGGCGAGAGGATGGGCGACTACGACAAGACACTTCATGGCAAAGGCGGTCTACGACATGCGGTGCTCATGCTGGCTAACGTAGAAGTCACCGGCGCTGCGCGGCTTTATCGCGCAGCGTCCGTGTGGACTGCCGGGTTGGGCAGCGGTATGAACTCGCTAAGCATTACAACTACGAATAGCGCCAAAGTCGGCGCTGGTAAGACAGCGATACGCAGCGGCATTACCTTACTATCCTTGCGCCGTCGCTCCATCCCCACCCCGTTGCCTCAAGATAATCGCCTGACTGTGAATTAATGTGATCGATCATCATGCTGATGATTTGCACAGGGTCTGTTCCTTTCGCCTTCTCAGACTCATAGATGGCGCGGCGCTGTGCGTCGACTATCGATGCCTCACGACTAAAGCTGTCTCTGAAGTTCGCGTCGATGATCCGCCCGGAGCTGGCTAGCTTATTCAATTTCCCCTCGGCATCCATGTCATAGATGCTGGAATAGCATATTTGGCTTGGCACAGATGCCATATCGCAGGCTATTTTTTCTGCGCTTTCGCGGTCCGAGCTTGCGGCACGCAATAGATGTTCTTGGGCGGGAGTTCTGGTTTGTGTAACGGTGCGCTCACTGGCGGACAGCGCTCTGCCGGCAGTCGATAGCGATACCTGCTCGGCAGTATTTGCCGGTGATGCGGCCGATGTTTGCCGGGCTGATGGTGAACGTGCCACAGCGGGAGAGAAGAAAAAGGCAGAAGGGGAAGTGGATTGAACATTCATGGCATACCTCCGTTTTCAGATGCACAAGTCGACGCAACAAACATGCCAATGATATTTTGGGTGACCACGATTTGTGATGCCCAACGTTTGAATTCACCGGCCTTGCGCGGCTTTATGCGCAAGGTCCGGTGGAATGATGGGTTGGGCCTCGATGGGGAACTGATAGTAGAAGAACTGTTCATCTCGTTTCCATCCGGCGGCCTCATAGACAGCCTGTGCGGTTTGGTTTGTGACGGCCGTTGAAAGAGAAAGACGCGCCGCACCGAGCGCCCTTGCGTAACCAATGGCCTTCTCGATAAGCAGCGAGCCGACGCCTTTCTTTCGGCACTGCTCGGGCACGAAGATGTCGTTGAGAATGAAAATGCGTGCAAGCGAAACCGACGAGAAGCTTGGGTAGAGTTGAACGAAGCCAGCCGGGGAACCTGCTTCATGCGCGATGAACAAGACGGACTCGCCGTGATTGAAGCGAGCCGACAAAAACTCTCGAGCAGCAGCAACGTCACTCGTTCGCCCGTAGAACTGACGATAACTGTCGAACAGAGGCACAAGCGCTTCGAGATCGGACAGAACGGCTTGGCGGACGGTGATCGTGCTCATGTGTTTTGAGAGGCCCAACGTCTGAATTCACCGGCGCGCCGCCGATAGGCGGAGCGTCCGGTGGAATGATGGGTTGGGCCTCGCGTACGCGCACACGAGCGTCGGAACAAAACACTCACTGCGGCCCCCAGCCATTTGAAGTCCACACAACTCGCCCAGATACATGCTTCGAAGGACAGCATAAAGCGTCTGAGGTCCGTAGCTCAAGCGCCTCAAACCGAAGCTCCTGACCAACAGCGTAGATTTTGGCCACGGTTCGTGGAAATGACGCCGAATGGATAGGAAGGGAATAGTTCGGGTCAATGAAGAGGTCCCATAGTCCTGGTCCGCCCCAGCGCAATACTACGAGTACTGGGCGGCTCATCGCACTACCGCCGCTGCAACCCTCGTCGATAGAGAACAGCGCTACAAACGCCCCAAAGTCTCCCTGCGTGTAAGCCACGACGTTCGATTTGTTCATCGAAAAATTGCAGCCAATGGTTTCACCGTACTTCCTCACCAGCCGGGGTATTTCAGCGCCGGCTTTGGCTCTCTGTGCCTCCGCATACCGCTCATATTCGGCGACATCGGGGTCGGCACGACAGGTGCCCACAATCAGAAGGAGTCCGATTGCAAGAGCAAGCGACGGTGGTAAGAAGCGAAGTGCCATATCAAGAGGCCCAACGTAAAATTAACCGGCTCCGCGCTTTTGCGGAGTCCGGGTTGACTGTCGGGTTGGGGCTATATGTCACTTGGTGATAGGCCAGTATGCTTGGCTACACGCGCCAACATTTTCGGGCCAATTTCGTCGCCATCATGAAAGGCGAAAACAAAGTCAGGCCAGCCATTACTGACAAGTGTTTTGTGCGAACCGGATTGTCGCTTGATCTGCCAGCCAAGCCGAAGCAACGCAGCAAGAAGGCGCTTGGCTTTTACCGACGGCCATTGACTCATGCGGCAATTGGTATGGAAATGTTTATAGAGAAAGGACGGCTTTCGCTGTGCTCAAGCCGTTCAGCAATTACGCGAAGTGCGAGAACCTCAGCTTTTGACACAGCTTCCAGTGAGGTTGTGCCGTAAGCAAGGACACCGGGCAACTCCATGACTTCCGCTAACCAGCGACCATCAGACTCTTGCTCTTGCTCTATGGTGAAATTCATCTTGTCCTCCAGTTCAATTCCGCGAACGGTCTAATTTTACTCCGAAGTGGCTACTTTCCCCCAACGTAGAGCTAACCGGCGCTGCGCGGCTTTATTGCGCAGCGTCCGGTTGAGCGCTGGGTTGGGCCTTGGCTGGCCAGACAATTTGTACCTGTCGATGCTGCGTAACGCAGTCGCGGAGGTACAAATTAATAAGGCTCTGGTAAGGAACACCGGCATCGGTCGCCATGTCCTTGAAATAAGTAACCACGTCTTCAGAGAGGCGCATGGTGACAGGCTTCTTGAGCTTGGATGCGTAGGGATTCCTGCGCGATTTCATCTTGGATAGGTCGTATTCGGCTTTCATGGTTTTTCACTTCCGTAAAATGTGCTTTCATTCTTGGTCGCCTTGCGGGCGGAAATGATGCGGATGGTGTTGCCTGCATCACGCTCGCAATGGCAAACAAGCAGCAGTCTTGCTCCCGTGCCCATGCCCAGCAACAGAAAGCGCTCTTCACTCGATGAGTGGTCATCGTCGAAGAACTGAACGGCAAACTCATCGTAGAAAACCGACCGTGCCTCCTCGAAGGAAACGCCGTGCTTCTTGATGTTTGCCGTGGCCTTGGCCGAATCCCACTCGAACTTAATCATACATACAGTGTATTGATCCACGAATGAATGTCAAGGGACTGTGACGCCCAACGTTGAAGTGAGCGGCCTGCGCGGCTTTTCGCGCAGGTCTGCTCGACTGCCGGGTTGGGCAGAATATGACCGAACGATTGTGGCCTACTTTTTGTAAGTCACGGTGAGAGTTCCGGTAGCTGGATTTTTTGCAATTTCGTAATCTGGGTTCCATGTTGCTAGATTGTGAACGCCTATTGCTATAGCAGATGCCCAGCCACCAATAACGGTTGGCGAGACTGGGATAGCGGCTGCCGCGACCGTTGCTGCGCGCCCTTTTAAGTAAACGCGACACTTCAGCCCTTTGGATTCAATTAGCTTTTCTACGGTTTTTACCGCCTCCCCTATGTTAAGGCGATCAATATCTTCAAGAACAAAGGATGACCTTTGCTCAATGAGGCTGGCGATCTTTTCGTCTGCAACGGTCCTAATTGAATAAAGGGCACTTCTATAAATTCCCGCCTTTCTGGATAATCTGAATTATCGGTACAGCCACCTGTGACCACGCCATGCAAAACAGCCTGTTTGACCTACAGAATCGCTATGCCAGTCTCTCTGAGGCAGGCGACCCGCTGGAGCGGCTCAACGCCGTGATCGACTGGGAGATATTCCGCCCCATTCTTGGGCGGATTGATGCCAAGGAACGCAAAAGCGCTGCGGG
>JAGXQV010000098.1 GCA_018336195.1 Sulfuricella sp.
CCTGCCGTACCCACCTCGCCCCCGGCGGCGCGCTGGCCCTGCACATCGGCTCGCCCACCGCGCAACCCCAGCATTTTCGCGGCGCTGTGGCGGCCCTGCGCACGGTGTTCGCCGTGGTCCGCCCGTTCACCCTGTACATTCCGCTCTACGGATCGCTATGGGGCATGGCCTGCGCCTCCGACAGCCTCGACCCGCTTGCGCTGAGCGCCGCGGAGGTCGATCATATCCTGCAACGACGCGGCATCGGCGCCCTGCAGTACTACAACGGCGACACCCATCGCGCCGTGCTGGCGCAGCCCAACTTTATTCGCAATCTGCTTGTATAAAAAGGGAGAACCAAAATGCCAAAATTCACCCCCGAGAATATTCACAGCGTGGCCCTGGTCGGCCACGGCGGCGCGGGCAAGACCACCCTCACCGAGGCGATGCTGCTGGCTTCCGGCGCAATCCGCAGCGCGGGCAGCGTCGAGAAGGGCAATACCGTCAGCGACCACGACCCGCTGGAAAAGGCCGCCGGCCATTCCATGCAATCGGCGCTGGTCAATTTCACTTGGCTCGACAAGCGCGTGCATCTCATCGACACCCCCGGCTACCCGGATTTCTCCGGCCAATCCGTGGAAGCGCTGGCCGCCTGCGACACCGCGCTGATCGTCATCAACGCCCAGACCGGCATCGAGCTTTCCACCGAGCGCATGATGCGCTGGGCCGCCACGCGCCGACTGTGCCGGATGATCGTCATCAACAAGATCGACGCCGATAACGTCGATCTGCCCGCGCTGGTAACGGAAATCCGCGAGCGCTTCGGCAAGGAATGTATGCTCCTCGACCTGCCCGCCCACGACCGCCACGACGTGGTCGAAGTGCTCGAACATAATCAGGGCGACGCCGATTTCGATTCGGTCGCCAACGCTCATCAGGCGCTCATCGACCAGATCGTCGAGGAAGACGAATCGCTGCTCGCCCGCTATCTGGAAGACGGCGCGGAACCCGGCAGCGGCGACCTTCACGCGCCCTTTGAAAAAGCCCTGCGCGCCGGGCATCTGATCCCCATCTGCTTCACTTCGGCCCGCAATGGGGCCGGCGTGCGCGAACTGCTCGACATCCTCGCCAAGCTCGCGCCGAACCCCGCCGAATCCAACCCGCCGCCCTTCCTGCGCGGCGAGCCGGGCAGTGCCGATATTCAAGCCTTCCACGCCGAACCGGATCCGGACAAGCATGTGCTTGCCCATGTTTTCAAGGTGATCGTCGATCCTTATGTGGGAAAAATGGGCGTGTTCCGCGTCCATCAAGGCACGCTGCGCAAGGACACCCAGTTGTTCGTCGGCGACGGCAGGAAACCCTTCAAGGTCGGTCATCTCTATCTCTTGCAAGGCAAGGATTACGTCGAGGTCGATGAACTGGTGCCGGGCGACATCGGCGCGGTCGCCAAGGTCGAGGAAATCGAATTCGATTGCGTATTGCACGACTCCCACGACGAAGACCACATTCACCTGAAGCCGCTGGAATTCCCCAAGCCCATGCAAGGCCTGGCCGTCGAAACCCGGCGCAAGGGCGACGAACAGCGGCTCTTCGAGGTACTGCACAAGCTCGAACTGGAAGACCCGTGCTTCAAGGTCGAACGCCACCCCACCACCCACGAAACCGTGATTAGGGGCTTGGGCGAAATCCACCTCAAATCCAAAATCGACAAGATGGCCAGCCAGTACAAGCTGGAAATCGACACCCGCCCGCCGCTGATCCCCTACCGCGAAACCGTCACCGCACCCGCCGAAGGCCACCATCGCCACAAGAAACAAAGCGGCGGCGCCGGCCAGTTCGGCGAAGTGTTCCTGCGCATCGAACCGCTGGAACGCGGCACGGGCATTGAATTCGTGGATGTAGTGAAAGGCGGCGCGATCCCCGGCGTCTTCATGGCGGCGGTCGAAAAAGGCGTGCGCCAGGCGCTAGCCGAAGGCGTCATCGCCGGCAGTCCGGTCGAAGACCTCCGCGTCACCGTCTACGACGGCAAAACCCACGCCGTGGACGGCAAGGAAGTCGCCTTTGTCAGTGCGGGCCGCAAAGCCACCATCGAAGCCATTCTCGCCGCCCAGCCCATCGTCCTCGAACCCATCGTCAACATCGACATCGTCGCCGACGCCGCCATGATGGGCGACCTCGCCGGAGACCTCGCCAGCCGCCGCGGCCAAGTCACCGGCACCGCCACCCGCAGCCACGGCAACCTCGGCATCAACGGCCAGGTACCGCTCGCCGAAATCAGCGACTACCAGTCACGCCTCAAATCCCTGACCGGCGGGCGCGGCTCGTACACCATCGAATTCAGCCACTACGCGCAAGTCCCGCCGGGTGTGCAGAAACAGTTGATGGCCGAGTTCAGACCGAGGGAGGAGCAGTAGGGTGTTGAATAAAGCATGTAAAACTGGGTATGGTTCAATTTTGGCTGGGGTTCTCGAAGCAAATCCCTACCGGCTTGGAATTGAGTTATGAAATTCGTAACTGCTCAGCAGGGTTTCTCCCCTCGCCCTCGTGAGAGGGAGAGGGGCGGGGGAGAGGGTTGGTTGGGCTTCGACAAGCTTTGCCGATGTGCCACCACCCTCTCCCCAACCCCTCTCCCGCGCGCGGGAGAGGGGCTTTTCGCGGCTTTTTCATTGGTCTGAGTAGTCATGAAATTCATCATAAAATACTTGTCGATCCGTTTGTTTGACCTTGGGTTGTGGAAGGTTGGTGTGCTCGTGATTATGGTGGGAGGGCTAATTAGTGCCTACCTCAGCTTTTCGGACTTAAAAAAAGCGGTCGATTTTGGAAATGCGGCAAACTCGTTTTTGCAAAAATGTGAGGTTTCAGAAGACGAGTGTCATAAAATGGCTAAGCTGTTCATCAAGAATACACAGAGTCAATTTCTTCCAATAAATCCAATAAGATGCGTAGCAGGCTATGTGACCGTCATTGGTTTGTTGGATAGCATATCTACCGGAGAAATACAGGATTTCGAGGCTGTGGACGTATCTGTTGAGCAATCAGTAGAACTAGATAGACGGCGCGACAGAAGGATGCACCTCGTTGATAAAATACAAACTATTCCTTGGTATGGGTACTGTTTTCTGTAACAAAGGTAGCCGGCTGAGGAGGTGCGTACCTATCGTACTTACTATGCGAGTTGATGCGTGCTAATTGAAAGGATCAACAAATTGTGAAAGACCAGATTTCAGCCTTGATACGCAACGCAGCATCTTTCTCCGAAAAGGAACATCAGGTCTATCCATCGGCATTTGATGTTTTTGGTATCGGCATCAGTAGTCGCTATGGAAAATGCGATGAAATAGTACAAATGCTTTTGTTCGCACAGGCTGCCGCCAGTAGCGCCGTAGCTCACTATGTGAAGGAGATCGATTACGATTCAAAGGCAAGTATTTGTGCTTTCAAACTTGTTGAATCAGTGGTCGAAGGATCCGAAATCGAACATGAACTTTTTGCTATCGCACAAAGGACTATCAGTCATTTCTTTTGGTTTGATGAAGAGTATTTTGATGATGGAACTTCCGGCGCATAAACAACGCTAACCATGCAGAGTGGGCACAACTCTATCGTGCCCACTCGCTAAAACGTTGGGGTTCACTCCGTTCACCGCCAACCTACCAACCTGGCAAGGCCCGCCGCATTATCAGCCTGAGGAAAGCCAATGAACGCGAAATTGAAAAATACGCCCCCAGCCTGGGTTGATCCCGACGATGCGCCGGAACTGCCTGACGAGTTTTTCGAAAAAGGGGTGTGGCAGATCGGCGACCGCGTCGTATCGAAAGATGAAGGCCAGGTTGCCGCCCGCGAGGCGTTGCGCCGGGGGCGTCCGCCCTCCGACAATCGCAAGCTGTCTCTCACGGTGCGTTACGATGCGGACATCGTGGCGGCGTTCAAGGCGACCGGGCAAGGCTGGCAGACGAGGATGAACGACGCCTTGCGCGATTGGCTGTCCACCCACTCTCCCGTGTGACTTGAATAGTACGATTGTAGGGAGGCACAATAAGCCGTCCACCCACTCAACACCGCCCAAAGGAGATTGCCATGAACAGATGGACTTGGTTGATGCTGTGCTGCGCCGCGCTGCCCGTCGCCGCGGAGACGCCGAGTTTTGACGCCGCCACGGGGCGCCTGACCTTGCCGGAAGTGCTGATCGGCGATCAGTCTTACAGCAACGGCGTGCTGCTGCTCTCTGCCGACGGTCGTTATTCGGTGCTGTCGCTGACGCCGGGGGTGACGGTGAGCGACACCGATAACGGGCGGGCGCTGGAACTGGCGATGGGGCAGATTCTGACGGTCAAGTTGAAAGCCAACCCCACCACCGGTTACGACTGGCAGTTCAACGACCAGTCGATCAGCGTGTTGTCGCGCCAGGGGGATGCGGCTTATGTCGCGGACTCCACCACGCTGATCGGTAGCGGCGGGGTTAAATCCTGGAAGTTCAAGGCGGTCGTGGCGGGAAGCGGAACCTTGCGCTTCGAATACCTGCGTTCCTGGGAAACCGGGGTGGCACCCATTCAGGTGGTGCAGTTTCCGGTCACCGTGAAGTAGTGCGGTGGGTGCGAGAACCGTAGCGCGCGCGCAGCGAATATTTATGCCAGAGCGGTAAATCTTATTGACACGCGCGCCGATAGTTTGTGATAGTCCTTAATCACCTTCTCCCCAAGGAAACGCTCCCTTTGCTGCACGCCGTCTCGCGTATCAATATCATCTTTTTCGGCGCAACCATGCTGCTCCTCGGCGGCGTTGCGCTTGCCGCGCCCACTACCCCGAGCACGGATTTCACCAACAACGGCGACGGCACGCTGACGCACAAGCTCACCGGGCTGACCTGGAAGAGTTGCGCGGAAGGCCAGACCTGGAGCGCATCAAGCTGCACGGGAAGCGCTGCCAACTACACCTGGACGCAAGCCGCCGCCCTGACTTCCACCTTTGCCGGGCACAACGACTGGCGGCTGCCGCGCATCGATGAATTGGGAGGCATCGTCGAACGTAGCGCCATCAATCCGGCGATCAACGCCACCCTCTTTCCCGCCACGTCGAGCAGCATATACTGGTCGGCTTCGGCGATTTCCGGGAGTACCACCGATGCGTGGTCGGTTGGCTTCTACGCCGGCAGCAATTACACCGCGGCCAAGACGCGCACCGGCAATGTTCGACTGGTGCGCGGCGGGCGTTCTCTCGATGCTTCGGGCTTTTTTACCCCCAGCGTGGATTTCACCGACAATGGCAACGGCACCGTGACCCACAAGAAAACCACCCTGACCTGGAAACGCTGCACCGAAGGACAAACCTGGTCCGGCACCACCTGCACGGGTTCCGCGCAGATGTGGAATTGGCCGCAAGCCAGCACCACCCGAACTACCTTCGGCGGGGCCAGCGACTGGCGGCTGCCCACCGCCAATGAATTGCTCACCATTCTCGAATTCGCCAAAAAACAACCCGCCATCGAAGCCACGATCTTTCCCGCCATCCCCACCGGCTCTTTTTGGTCGGCTTCGGCTTATGGCGACGGTTCGGATAACGCCTGGGTCATCGATTTCAGTTCCGGTGCCGACAGCCCCCAATATAAGTCGAGCAGCTACTATACCCGGCTGGTGCGCGGCACCCTGGCTGTCGGCTCTTCGTCCGGGAGTTCCAGCACGGGTTCCGGTTCTACGCCCCCCCCCCCCCCCCCCCCCCCCCCCC
>JAGXQV010000099.1 GCA_018336195.1 Sulfuricella sp.
GCTCGACGCCGTTCTGCCGCCCGCCCGCCCCGCCGTTGATTGGGACGCCGCGATCGCCTTCCGCTGGCGGCGCCGCAACGGACGCGGCGAATTGCTGGCGGTGCGCCATCCCCACCGCATCGACCTGAAGGACCTGCACGGCGTCGATGACCAGAAAAAGCGCATCGACCGCAACACCCGCCAGTTCGTGGCGGGGAAATCCGCCAACAACGTCCTGCTCACCGGGGCACGCGGCACCGGCAAGTCGTCGCTGGTGAAAGCGGTGCTCAACCGCTATGCCGCCAAGAGCCTGCGCCTGATCGAGATCGACAAGCAGGATCTGCTCGACCTGCCGGAAATCGTCGAACTGATCGAAGGCCGCCCGGAACGCTTCATCCTGTTCTGCGACGACCTCTCCTTCGACGCCGGGGAACCGGGCTACCAGGCGCTGAAAGCCGCCCTCGACGGCTCCATCGCCGCGCCCTCGGAAAACTTGCTGATCTATGCGACCTCCAATCGCCGCCACCTGATGCCCGAATACCTGGCGGAGAACCTCGACGCGCGCAACGTCGACGGCGAAGTCCACCCCGGCGAAGCGGTGGAGGAAAAGGTTTCGCTGTCCGACCGCTTCGGCTTGTGGCTGTCGTTTTACCCGTTCAGCCAGGACGAGTACCTGGAAATCGTCGCCCTATGGCTGGCAAAATTCGGCATCAAGGATATTCACAGCATGGAAACACGCCGCGCCGCATTGCAGTGGGCACTAACCCGCGGCTCGCGGAGCGGCCGTAGCGCCTGGCAGTTCGCGCGGGATTGGGCGGGACAGAAAGTGCCCTGATTCAGGCAGTCGCCTGCGGCGCCTCGCGCCGTGAGGTTATGGGTAGGACAATAGAAATAAAGAAGCCCGGATTCCGGCCTTGCGGCCTCGATCCGGGCTTGCCCTGGCAGCCCCGCTTACGCGGGACCAGTCACAGGTTTATTAGCAGCCAGACGGCTTGACTTCAGCAGGCAGGTCGGTGGCGCAAACAGGTGCGCTGCCATCGTTAGCCATCGTGATCGAATACTTCTTGCCTTGGATTTTGGTGTTCACACCGGCAGCCTTGTAGGTAGCTTCGATCTTACAGGAAGCAGCCGTACCCGCCACAGTAACGGTAGCCACGTAGGTGCCGGTAGCGGCTGAACCGACAGGCAGTGCGCAACCGGTATCACCGGTGTCGGCAATGGCTGCTGCAACCGGGTTCTTCAGACCATCGACCAAAACCGGGCCTTCAGATGCCTGGGCCTTGGCGGTGTAGTTCTGGTAGCTGGGGATAGCCACGGCGGCCAGAATGCCGATGATGGCGACGACGATCATCAGTTCGATCAGGGTGAAACCTTGTTGTACTTTGTTCATGGTAATCTCCTAAGAGTTGGGTTGAGCTGCTAATCAAACACACTGGGGTGTTTGCAGGGTTATACGCAATCGCTGTGCCAGGTTCCATTACCCCGCAAAACCCGCCATTTTGGCAATTACCCCCCGGGAATACGCTACCCGACAGCGGCAGGATGTGACAATTTTCGTCACATCGGAAATGCCGGATCGCTGAATCAGCGCCTCCCGCTCACGCCAATCCGGCCAGCGCCAGCTCAGCAGCGCGCAGCACGGCGCGCGCCTTGTTGCACGTCTCGACCCACTCGTTGTCCGGCACGGAATCGGCGACGATGCCGGCGCCGGCCTGGACATAGAGGGTCTGGTCCTTGACCACCGCAGTGCGAATGGCAATCGCCAGGTCCATGTCGCCGTTGAAGCCCAGATAGCCCACCGCGCCGGCGTACACCCCGCGCTTGGTCGGTTCCAGTTCATCGATGATTTCCATGGCGCGTACCTTGGCGGCACCGGACACCGTGCCGGCCGGGAAGGTGGCGCGCAGCACGCCCATCGCGTCCTGGCCCTGAGCGAGGTCGCCCTCGACGTTGGAGACGATGTGCATCACGTGGGAATAGCGTTCGATCACCATGTTGTCGGTGACTTTCACCGTGCCGGTCTGCGCCACGCGGCCCAGGTCGTTGCGCCCCAGATCCATGAGCATGACGTGTTCGGAAATTTCCTTGGGATCGGCGAGCAATTCGCGGCCCAACGCTTCATCGGCCTCGCGGGTCTTGCCGCGCGGGCGGGTGCCGGCGATGGGGCGCACCGTGACGGTATCCTCTTCGAGGCGCACCAGGATTTCCGGCGACGAACCGACCACCTGGAAATCGCCCATGTCGTAATAGAACATATACGGGGAAGGATTGAGCGAACGCAGGGCGCGGTACAGCGACAACGGCGAGGCGTCGAACGGTTGGCTCATGCGTTGCGATAGCACCACCTGCATGATGTCGCCGTCGAAGATATAACGTTTGGCTTTCTCCACCGCCTGCTTGAAGGCCGCCTCGCCGAATTCCGATACCGCCTCCGCCGCGGTACCCGGCACCACCACGGGAATCTCCGCCGGGCGCCGCAGCAGGCGCTGCAATTCGTCGAGACGCGCCTGCGCCTTGTCGTAGGCATGAGCTTCATCGGGGTCGGCATAGACGATCAGGTAGAGTTTGCCGGTGAGATTGTCCACCACCGCCAGTTCTTCCGATTGCAGGAGCAGGATGTCCGGCGCGCCGATCACGTCGGGCTTGCTCACCCCAGCCAGCTTCTTTTCCACGTAACGGATGATGTCGTAGCCGAAATACCCCACCAGGCCGCCGGTAAAGCGCGGCGAGCCGGGACGTTCGGCGACCTTGAGGCGGGCGCGGTAGGCCTGGATGAAGGCCAGCGGATCATCGGTTTCGAGTTGTTCCAGCACGTCCCAATCGTTTTCCACCGTCACTTGCCGTCCGCACACGCGGATGCGGGTCTTGGCCGGCAGGCCGATGAAGGAGTAGCGGCCGAAGCGCTCGCCGCCCACCACCGATTCCAGCAAATAGGAATAAGGCCGGTTGGCCAGTTTGAGGTAAACGGAGAGGGGCGTATCGAGATCGGCGAGGGTTTCCCGCACCAGCGGGATGCGGTTGTAGCCTTGGCTGGCAAGGCTCAGGAATTCCTGTTCAGTCATTTTGTTTCACCTAAGGAAAAGTCGAAAAAACGGGCGTATCAAGTCCGGGAATGGCTAAATTGCTAGGCACACCATCGCCAGGGCCAAGCCTCGAACACGTTTCGTTTTTCCTTGAGGTTCATGATTTAAATCTTCTTGATAAGTTTCAGCGCGTCCGGCAACGCTTCGATGACCGCATCGCACACCTGTTCGCGCACGTCCTGGCCGCCATTGTAACCGTAAGGCACCAGAAAAACATGGCAGCCCGCCGCGTGGGCCGCCTGGGTATCGTTGGTCGAATCGCCGACCAGCAGCATCTCCCCCGGCTGGCAGCCGAAAAATTCGCAGGCGTGCAGCAGCGGCAGCGGGTCGGGCTTTTTCTTCGGCAAGCTGTCGCCGGACAGCACCAGCGCGAAATAATCCTTGAGGCCCATCGTCTCGATGAGCGGCGAGGTAAAAATTTCCGCCTTGTTGGTAATGCAGGCCAGCGGGAAACCCGCCTGGCGCAAGGCGTCCATCCCTTCCATCACGCCGGGATAAGGCTGAGTCTTGAGGGTCAGCACCTCGGCGTAATGTTTCTGGAAAACCGGCAGCGCCCTGGCAAACAAGGCTTCGTCCGGCTTGCCATGCATTTCGCCGGTCAGGGCGCGCTTCACCAGGTTGGCGATGCCGTTGCCGATGAACGACTGGATTTTCGCCAGATCGACCGGCGCCATGCCCAGATCGCGCAACATGCGTTGCGCCGCTTCGGCGATGTCCGGCGCGGTATCGAGCAAGGTGCCGTCGAGATCCAGCATCACCGCCTTTACGGCGAGGGGGAAATTACGGCTATTCATCAATGTCCTTTGGCTGCCCTGGCCGATTCCGCCTTGGTTTCAGCAGGCTTGGCCACTTCAGCGGGCTTGGCCTCGGCAGGTTTGGCTTCAGGCGCCTTGACCTTGGCCTCGGGTTCCGGCGCTTTCGCCGGTTCCGCTGCGGCTGCCGGCTCGCCTTCAGGCTTGGCCTCGCCTTCCGCGCCCTCCCCTTCCGCCTTTTTCTTGGGCGGCGTTTCCGGTTGGAGTATCACCGGCGGGGGCGGCGGGAAATTGGTATCGACCTTCTTGTCCTTCACGTCCTTGTCCGCCTCGTGCCACCCTTCCAGAAGCGGGGTGGGGTTGTACTTGGGGTTCTCGCGCATACACTGCTCGGGCGACTTCACCGATACCCGGCAAGCGTAGCCCATCGCCGCGGCATCCTTGGCCTTCTGGCCGGGAATTTCGAATTCGCAGCCGGCCAGCGAAACAGCGAGCAAGACCCAAGCGAGACGTTTCATGACGGAGACGCTCAGGCCTTGGCGAGTTCCGCGCGCATCGCGGCGATCACGCTATCGTAGCGGTGCGGGTCGCTGTCCTTGCCGGCACCGTAAATCGCCGAACCGGCCACGAACATGTCCACGCCGGCCTTGGCCACTTCCAGGATGTTGGCCGGGCTCACGCCGCCGTCGATTTCCAGGCTGATATCCAGGCCACGGGCATCGATCATCTGGCGCACCTTGCGGGCCTTGTCGAGCACGTAGGGAATGAATTTCTGGCCGCCGAAACCGGGGTTGACCGACATCAGCAACACCATGTCGAGCTTGTCGAGGGTGTATTCCAGGATATCCAGCGGGGTGGCCGGGTTGAACACCAAGCCGGCCTTGCAGCCGCATTCCTTGATCAGGCCGATGGTACGGTCGACGTGTTCGGACGCTTCGGGATGGAAGGTGATGTAAGTCGCGCCGGCCTTGGCGAAATCGGGGATGATGCGATCCACCGGCTTGACCATCAGGTGCACGTCGATGGGGGCGGTCACGCCATGCTTGCGCAGCGCTTCGCAGACCAGCGGGCCGATGGTCAGGTTGGGCACGTAATGGTTGTCCATCACGTCGAAATGGACGACATCGGCGCCGGCGGCGAGAACGTCATCGACTTCCTGGCCCAGCTTGGCGAAATTGGCGGACAGGATGCTCGGAGCGATACGGTAGTTCGGCATGGTGATTCCCTCGTTGTATTCTTTAGGCAAAGACCGGATTCTAACCACAAACCCCCTCAAATAACAATTTGCTTGTCAGCGCCCGCCGAGTCGGCAAAAATAGTCTCCATGGCTGAAAGCAAAAAATACCGGGTCGAAGTACAAGTGCGCACCGAGTACATCCCCGAACAATCCGACATCGCCGAAGACCGCTTCGTCTTCGCTTATCACATTGCCCTTGTCAACAGCGGCAGCGTCGCCGCCCAACTGGTCAGCCGCCACTGGATCATCAGCGACGCCAACCAGCAGATCCAGGAAGTGCGCGGACTGGGAGTGATCGGCGAACAACCGGTTTTGCAACCCGGCCAGAAGTTCGAATATTCCAGCGGCTGCGTGATCGGCAGCCCGATCGGGGCGATGCGCGGCAGCTACCAGATGGTGGCCGAGGACGGCACCCATTTCGAAGCGCCCATCGACGAATTCCCCTTGGTCATGCCGCGCGTGCTCCATTAACACCCTTTTTCGCACCACCCCATGAAAAAAACCCTGGTAACGTTATCCGCGCTGGCGCTGTCCGCTTGCGCCACCCCCCGTCTGCCGGGCAAAGCCCCACAGCCCTCGACCGCCGCCTGCGCCGCCGCGCCGGCCTGCCCCGTCTGCCCGGCGTGTCCCGGCGTTGTTCCGCCGACCGTCACCCCGCCCGCCGCCCCCGTGCTGCAGCCCGCCACCTGGGAAAGTATCAGCGGCTGGCGCGACGACGAATTAAGCCAAGCCTGGGAAGCCTTCCGGCAAAGCTGCGCAGCGCTGCAAAAAAATCCCGCCTGGCAAGAGCCCTGCAAGGCTGCGGCCAGCCTCGCCAAACCCGGCGACGAAACCCTGCGCGGCTTTTTCGAGCAGTATTTCACCCCCTACCAGGTCACCAACCCCGACGGCGGCAGCGACGGCCTCATCACCGGCTATTACGAACCCCTGCTGGCCGGTAGCCGCACCCCCAGCAAGCGTTACCCGCATCCCCTCTACGCCACCCCCGACGACCTGATTAGCGTCGACCTCGCCGGCGTCTATCCCGAACTGAAAAACCTCCGCCTGCGCGGGCGCCTGCAAGGCAACAAACTGGTGCCCTACTATTCCCGCGCCGAAATCGACGCCGGCACGGCCAGCCTGAAAGGCCGCGAACTGGTGTGGGTGGACGACGCGGTGGAACTGTTCTTTCTGCAAATCCAGGGTTCCGGGCGGGTCAAGCTGGACAACGGCGACACCCTGCGGGTCGGCTACGCCGACCAGAACGGCTACCCCTACAAATCCATCGGCAAGGCCCTGGTCGAGCGCGGCGAACTGACGTTGGACAAAGCCTCCATGCAGGGCATCAAGGAGTGGGGCAAGCAAAACCCCGACAAGCTCGCCGACCTGCTCAACTTCAACGCCAGCTACGTGTTCTTCCGCGAAATGCCCAATACCGGCAACGGCCCCTTGGGCGCATTGGGCGTGCCGCTCAGCGCCGCACGCAGCATCGCCATCGACCCGCGCAGCATCCCCCTGGGCGCCCCGGTATTCCTCGCCACCACCTGGCCCGGCAGCGGCAAGCTCCTGCAACGCCTGATGCTCGCCCAGGATACCGGCGGGGCGATCCGCGGCGCGGTGCGCGCCGACTTCTTCTGGGGTTTCGGCAAGGACGCCGGCAAACACGCCGGCAGCATGAAACAAAGCGGCAAGATGTGGGTGCTGCTGCCCAAGGGTATGCCGCTGCCCGACAAGGCGGGATAAGCCGCCGCCGTCGCAGTTCACCGCGCTGCTGCGCGGGCATGGCCCGCTCCTACTTCTTCTCCGGCTTGACCAGTTCGAAGGTCACCTTGACCAGCATCTGGCTTTTCACCAGCCGGCCGTTGCGTTGGGCGGGGATGAAGCGGGCGTTGCGGAAGGACTGTAGGGCGGCTTCGTCGAAGACGCCGGGCGGGTTGCCTTCCACCACCGCGACTTCCCGCACTGCGCCGCTATCCTCGATGAGCAGTTTCAGCACCACGTAGCCTTCGACCTTGGCGTCTGCCGCCGCATCCGGAAATTCCGGGCGGATCGGCTGAGCGGCCTGGGGATGCACGTCGACCTGTTTGGCCGTGTAATAGGTGGGGTCTTCCACCAGCGCCATGTCGAGCGCCGGCAGCAGGGTGGATTTCGGCGGGGGAGGCTGGGGGGTATCAAGTTCCGTCGCAGCCGGCTTGGAGAGGGTGCCTTGATCCCGGTCGGGGCTGCTTTCCTGCAACTCGCGCAACACCGGGCGATCCACCTGGCGCAGGGCGCGCGGCGAGTCGAGCACTACCCCGGCCACTTGCCCGGCGGGCCGGATGCGCTCGCCCAACTCGACCTGCAGGACTTTCACCTGCACCGGTGGGCGCGGCGCAGGCAGCACTTTCACCAGGAACAGCAAGGCCAGATGACAGGCGAGCGACAGCGTAACCGTCAGGATCAAGCGAGCCTGATGGGATGGAATTTCGGGAAGATCGAATCGATCGGCACGCATTTTTCGGAGTATAACGCCGCCGGCGACGATTTTTACTACCCCGCGACCGCCCATAATTTGTTAGGCTTATCGTCACAATTCCTTGACCGCCGGAGGTTCCCATGAAAGCCGCTTTCCGTTCCGCCTTGCTGGTCCTCGCCGCACTCTGTCCGCTTCTCGTCCTGGCTGACGCCGCACCGCAAAAGATCACCATCAGCGTGCCGGGTCCGCGCAACATTTCCTATTTGCCCATCGACCTGATTCCCAAGATCGGCGCGGACAAGGCGGAAGGCATCGAGGTGCAACTGCTGCACACCGGCGGCGGCGGGGTGGCGCTCTCCAACTTGATGAACCACAACACCGATTTCGCGGTGGCGGGAATGCCGGCAGCCATGTCGCTGCGCGCCAACGGCGGCAAGGTGGTGGTAATCGGGTCGGTGGACGACGCCCCGCTGTTCGTGTTCATGGTCCGCGCCGACCTGAAGAACAAGGTCAAGCGCATCGCCGACCTGAAGGGGATGGTAATCGGCGTCAACACCAGTTCGCTGTCGAGCAAGACCACTTCCCAGCAACTCGCGGAACTGGTACTCAAATCCGACGGCATCGCCACCGACATGGTGCGGGTGGTGGCGGCCGGACAAAGCTGGATGGAGCAATCCTCGCTGATGGCGAGCAAGACCGCCGACGCGATCATGGGCGACGAACCCTTTGCTTCGCGCCTCCTGGCCGAGAACAAGGTGTTTTTTCTGGCCAACCTGGCCGACCCGAAAACCAGCGAAAAAATTCCCGGCGCCAACTTCCTCCACGCCGCCCTGGAAACCCGCGAGGACGTGATCGCCGGCGACCCGCAGCGGGTGGAAAAAGTGGCCGCCATCCTGCGCCGCACCTTGCAATGGATCGCCGCTCACACCCCGGAGCAGGTCGTCGCCGCGCTGGGCTTCGAGGACAAGGAAGAACGCGACTCGATGCTCGCCAGCCTCAAGAAATATCCTCATCTGTACAGCAAGGACGGACGCCTGTCGACCCGCCAGTTGCACGAAACCGAGCGGTTCTTCCACGGCACCTCGGAAGGCAACCCGGCCGCCCAGGAGTTGAAGGTGGAAAGTATGGTGGTGGATAAGTGGGCCGGCAAAAAGGATTAGCACATGCGGCCCGAACCGTCACAGCAGAAATCCCCGCTATTGCGTCAGGCCACGCTACGCCTGATGTTTTCCCTGCTCGCCGCCTTGCTGCTGATCGGCTCGATAGGCTGGGGGTTTTATAACACCACCGAAGATCAAACCGCCGAAAACGAGATCCGCACGATTTCCAGCTTCTACGAGGGCAAGCTAGGGGAATGGGAAAACCAGTGGGAAAAGGAGGCGCTGCGCACCAAATCCCGCGTGGAATTCGCCCGCCTCCTCGAAGACCCGCAAAATCGCTGGACCAACCTGTACAGCTATCTCACCGTGCAGGGCGAGCAACAAGACTTCCAGGATGTGCTGGTCACCTCCGTCGACGACAAGGTGCTGTTCCGCTTTGGACCGGACGGTGCAAACCTCCCGGCGCTCATGCCGCACCGAGCTGCAGCCTGGTGGTATTTCGATGCGGTGCGCAACCAGCTATTCCGCGTTTACCATCAGGATATCTGGCTCGGTGCGCAAGGCATGGGACATCTGGTCTTGCTCAAGCAACTCGACAACGCCCTGTTTTTCCAGAACGCCTTTTCCCATACCGAACTGTTCCTGATCTGGCAAGGCAAGGCCATCGCCGGCTCCCTGGGCAGCGATGCGGCAGCCGCGCTCACCGACACCCGCGACGGCAGCTTTAGGAAAGGCGACAGTATTTATCACCAGCGCTGCCTGAAGTGGACCGGTGCGGAGAAGGAAGCTCCCAACCTGTTGGTACGTCACAAAACCACCAGCCTGTTCAAAACCTGGCAACTGGTGGTGGGCAGCCTGGCAACCACCTTGGCGCTGTTCGGTGCCTTGTGGGGAGGGCTGGGTTTCTGGCTGATACGCATCAGCCAGCGGGTTGCCGCGCTGGGCAAGGTTTCGTGGGAATTCGGCACGGACTACCGCTACTCCCCCGCCGTTCGCGAGTACTTGAAGCTGGCCGCCGGCGCCGACAACGACGAAATCAATCGCGTTGCCGAGTCATTCGAGCACTTGACCGTCGCCATTCTCCAACGCGACGAAGAACGCCACGCCAAGGAACATGCACTAATCGAAAGCGAAATGCGCATTCGCGAAATCACCGAATCGCTGGCGGACGGTGTTTTCGTGGTAAACCGGGACGGCATCATCTCCTTCGTCAACGCCCAGGCAGCCAAGCTGCTCGGATGGCCCGCAGAAGAACTGCTGGGATGCGACAGCCATGCCACCTTGCACCACCATCGGCCCGACGGCAACCCCATGCCCATTGAGGAATGTGTGGTCCATCAGGCGATTCTGCACGGCCAACCACTCCGCCGCGACGAAGACTTTTTCATATGCAAGGACGGCAACTCTCTGACCGTTTCCATCTCGGCCACACCAATCATCCGTAGAGGCGCCGTCACTGGCTCGGTGGTGGCTTTTCAGGACGTCAGCGAGCGGTTGGCCGCTGAGAAGGCGGTACGAGAGAGCGAAGAGCGTTTCCGCCTGCTGTTCAATAGCGGCGGCGACGCCATTTTCGTCCACGAAGCCGAAACCGAAACGACGGGGCGCTTCATCGAAGTCAACGAAATCGCCTGCCAGCGCCTGGGTTACCGCCATGAAGAGCTGCTCGGCATGACGCCGCTGGACATCAACGCCCCAGAACTTCAGTCAAGCGATGGCGAAAAAGTCGCGCGCGATCTCGAAGAAAACTGGCATTCCCTCTACGAGCGCATCCACGTCACCAAGGATGGGCGGCGCATCCCGGTGGAAATCAGCTCTCACCTATTTACCCTCAACGGCAAATCCACGGTTTTATCGGTCGCCCGCGACATCAGCGAACGCAAGAAGGCCGAAATCGAAATTGCCGAACTGCTCGACTTCAATAGCAAGATCGTCACGGAATCCACGCTGGGGATCAAGGTATTCCGCGCCTCCGGCCAGTGCATTCTGGCCAATCAGGCCAGCGCCCGCATCCTGGGCGAAAGCGTCGAAAACGTATTGCAGGAAAACTTCCGGGAGCTGCGATTCTGGGAGACTTCCGGTCTGCTTGCCGCCGCCGAGGAAGTGCTGCTCACCACTGTCCCCCAACGTAAGGAAATCCACGCCAACACCCCTGCCGGGAGGGAAGCCTGCCTGGAATACGACTTGACCACCTTTGCCAGCGCCGGTGAACCCAACCTGTTGGTACTGATCCACGACATATCCGAATTCCGCCGCGCCGAGCAAGCCCTGATCGAAGCCAAGAAGCAGGCGGAAAACGCCAACCGCGCCAAGAGCGAGTTCCTCGCCAACATGAGCCACGAAATCCGTACCCCGATGAACGCCATCATCGGCCTGTCCGATCTGGCGCTGGGCATGGAGCTGCCGCCCAAGTTGCGCGACTATTGCGCCAAGATCCACACCTCCTCGAAAGCGCTGCTGTTCATCATCAACGACATCCTCGATTATTCCAAAGTGGAAGCGGGGCGTCTGGAGCTAGACAGCGTCGAGTTTTCGCTGGAAGAAGTGCTGGAAAACGTCGCCAACCTGTTCATCGTGCGTGCCGAGGAAAAGGGGCTGGAGTTGTTTTTCGAGATCGACAGTGACGTGCCGCCGGCGTTGCTCGGCGACCCATTGCGGCTAGGCCAGGTAATGAACAACCTGGTGGGCAACGCCGTAAAATTCACCGAGCACGGCGAAATCCACATCCATGTCGAACAGGTCGCAACCCAACCGGGGCACTCCACCCTGCGCTTCGCAATACGCGACAGCGGCATCGGTATGACGCCGGAGCAGGCGGCACGCTTGTTCCAGGCCTTCGTCCAGGCGGACGGCTCGATCACCCGCAAATACGGAGGCACCGGCCTGGGGCTGACCATCAGCAAGCGCCTGGTGGAAAAAATGGGCGGTGATATTGCGGTCAGTTCCGCCCCAGGCCAAGGCAGCACCTTCACCTTCACCCTCACTTTCCCGGTTGCGCAGCACGTCCAAATCACCCGCTCGCCCGCCGATCTGCGCGGCATGCACGTACTGGTGGTGGACGACCTGGAAACCTCGCGGCGCATCCTCAACGAACTCCTCACCCAGTGGGGATTCCAGGTCAGCGAAGCGGCGAGCGGCAAGGAAGCCCTGAAGCTGCTGGAACAGTCCGACCAACAGGTGGAACTGGTGCTGCTCGACTGGAAAATGCCGGAAATGGACGGCCTCGAAGTCGCCCGACGGGTACGCGAACTCGCTGCCTCCCAAGCCATCCCGCACCTCCCGGTGGTTATCATGGTCACCGCCTACAGCCAGGAGCAATTGCTCGAACACGCCCGCGACCTGCACCTCGACGCGGTGTTGACCAAACCGGTTACCGCGTCGGGGCTATTCGACACCATCGTCCGTTTTCAGCGCGGCCCAAGCCAGGAAGAAAAAACCGAAACCGCGCAACCCGATCTATCTGAAAAGCTCGCCGCCATTCAGGGCGCCCGCATCCTGCTGGTGGAAGACAATGACATCAACCAGCAAGTGGCATTGGAATTCCTCGAACGCTCGGGCATGCTGGTAAGCATTGCGGAGAATGGCGAAGTAGCGCTGCAAGCCCTGGAAAACGACACTTTCGATGCGGTGTTGATGGATATTCATATGCCGGTGATGGACGGCCTGGAGGCCACTCGGCACATCCGCCGGGACGAGCGCTTCCGCGACCTGCCGATCATCGCCATGACCGCCGCGGTAATGACGCAAGACCGCGAAGCCTGTCGCGCCGCCGGCATGAACGACCATATCGCCAAGCCCATCCTGCCCGACGAGTTGCGCAAAATCCTGCTCCACTACATCAAGCCGCGCACTCCGGGAAAAGCTCTGAAGCGCATCCAGCCTTTAGCCCCCGAAGCCAATCTACCAGAGCAGCTTTCCGGCTTCGACCTGGACCTCGCGCTGGCATTGCTGGGCGGCGAGCGGGTGATGCTGCGCAAATTTCTCCTGCAATTCGCCGTGAAATACGCCGATGGCACCGCGCAAATCGCTCACTTGCTTCACCAGGAGCGCTTCACCGAAGCGGCTGAACTCACCCACAGCATCAAAGGCGCCGCCGCCTACCTCGGTGCGCTGGACGTGCAGCAGACTGCCGCGACCCTGGAAAAACAATTGAACAGCGGCGACTCCCCCACCGGCCTGCCCGCTTTCGAACAAGCCCTGACCGCAGCACTGATCGCCATTGGCGGATTCGTAGAATCCAGCGGTGCGAACGCCACGCCGCCCAACGCAACGGAGTGCGCCCAATGCAGCTGGCAACGCGCCGAGGAGTTGGCATGTCAATTACGCGAACTGCTGGAAGGCCACGACTTCGTGCCCCACGAACTGCTGATCGAACTCAAGGAAGCCGTGAACTGCCCGGCCTTCAAGCTCCGCCTTGATGAACTGGGCCTTCAAGTCGATAACTTCGCCTACGGCGAGGCTCTGGCAATGTTGAGAGATTTCGAGTGCCCCCAGGGACATCTCTTGAAAGACTCGTCGCCCATGCAAAATCTCGACGACAGCACATCCATGCTCTCACCAATGGAAAGCGGAAAAAGCGATGACTAATGCGATTCCCGATCCCGAAGCATTGGCGACGCCGGATTTCCAACAGCTTTTCGAAGCCAGCCCGCATCCGTACCTGGTTCTTCAGGCAGATCCCGGCTTTACCATAGTCGCCGTCAGCGATCGTTACCTGGCGGCAACCGGAACCCAGCGCTCAAGTATTCTGGGACGTGACCTATTCGAGGTTTTTCCCGACAATCCCGACGACTCGACCGCCAACGGTGTTAGCGCCCTGCGCATGTCGCTGGAACGCGTACTGCGGGACAAGGCGCAAGACACCATGGGGGTGCAGAAGTACGACATCCCGCGCGAAAAGCCCGATGACGGCTTCGAAGTCCGTTACTGGAGTCCCGTCAACACCCCCGTTTTAGGAAAGGAGGGAGGCGTTGCCTTCATCATTCACCACGTCGAAGACATCACCGATTTCGTTCTGGCGCGCGAGCACCATTCCCGGGAAGACGCCCAACGTGTAAAACAAACTCAGGATCGTGCGCAACAAATGGAGTCTGAGGTGTTGCGCCGAGCCACCGAAGTAGCAGACTCCAACCGAAAACTCAAAGCGGCAATGGAATCCCTTGAGCAACGCGCCGCAGAGCAGCGCGCCGCCGAACTCGCACGCATGAGCGAGCGGCTGGATGCCCTTAACCAAGCCAAGGCCGAACACGACGCCGGATTTTTTAACAAATTTTCCATGCCACAAACCACTGGCGGACGTTATTTGTTCGCCGTCATCATTTTCGTTATTGCCTTGGCAACACGCCTGGTAGTGCTCCCTGTTGAAGTAGGGCTGGCATTCCTCACCTTCTATCCGGCAACCGTCATCGCCGCCTTCCTGTGCGGAACCGGGCCGGGATTCCTGGTGGTGGCGCTTAGCCTGGTGGTCGGCCACTATATTTTCATGCCGCCATTCTGGTCGTTTGAACTCACCTTCAATAATCTGCCGACATTGGCAACCTTCGTCGTTTCAGGGAGCATCATCTTACTGATTGTCGACAGAATGCTGCGCGGAGTAACCCGTTCGAACGTGCTTAACCAGCAGCTCCAGGCGACCATGACGGCACTGGAACAGGACATTACCGAGCGGCGCAAAATGGAAGTCGTTCTTAAGCAAAATGCGGAACGTTTCCATCAATTGTTCGAAAGCATGAGCGGCGGTTGCGTGGTGTACGAGGCGGTCGATGGCGGCGCCGATTTTGTTTTCAGAGAGGTCAATGCCGCGGTGGAACGCATCGAGAACCTGCGCCGCGAAGACCTGATCGGGCAGCGCCTCACTGAAGCATTTCCGGGAATTCGCGAGATGGGATTGCTGGATGTCATTCAGCGCGTTTGGCAAAGCGGTACGCCGGAACACCATTCGCTAAGCTTTTATCATGATGATCGTATCGCCGGCTGGCGCGAAAACTACGTGTACCGACTGTCATCCGGTGAAATCGTGGTTATTTACGAAGATGTGACTGCCCGTAAACAGGCCGAGGAATCGCTACGACTGGCGACGAAGGCCGCCGAAGCAGCCAACCGCTCCAAGAGCGAGTTCCTCGCCAATATGAGCCATGAGATCCGCACCCCGATGAACGCCATCATCGGCTTGTCGGACCTGGCGCTGGACATGAAACTGCCGCCCAAGCTGCGCGACTATTGCGCCAAGATCCACACCTCCTCGAAAGCGCTGCTGTTCATCATCAACGACATCCTCGATTACTCGAAAATCGAAGCCGGTCGGCTGGAACTCGACAGCGTCGAATTTTCGCTGGAGGAAATGCTGGAAAACGTCGCCAACCTGTTCATCGTGCGCGCCGAGGAAAAGGGGCTGGAGCTACTCTTCCAGGTCGGCGGCACCATCCCTCCGACGTTGATCGGCGACCCCTTGCGACTAGGCCAGGTGATGAACAATCTGGTGGGTAACGCAGTGAAATTCACCGAGCACGGCGAAATTCACATCCTGATCGAGCAGATCGCTGTCGAGCAAGGCCGAACAACATTGCGCTTCGCAATACGCGACAGCGGCATCGGCATGACCCCGGAGCAGACGGCACTCCTGTTCCAGGCATTCACCCAGGCGGACGGCTCGATCACCCGCAAATACGGAGGCACCGGCCTGGGGCTGACCATCAGCAAGCGCCTGGTGGAAAAAATGGGCGGCGACATCGCGGTCAGTTCCGCTCCCGGCCAAGGCAGCACCTTCAGTTTCACGGTCACCTTCCCGGTTCCGCAGCACGCCAAAATCATCCGTTCGCCCACCGACCTGCGCGGGATGCATGTGCTGGTGGTGGACGATCTTGCCATCTCGCGACGCATCCTCAGCGAACTCCTCGCCCAGTGGGGTTTCCAGGTCAGCGAAGCAGCCAGTGGTCGGGAAGCGCTGGCCTTGCTGAAAGAAATCGGCAATACCCACAGTCAGATAGAACTGGTGCTGCTCGACTGGAAAATGCCGGAAATGGACGGCCTCGAAGTCGCCCGCCGCGTCCACCAACTCGCCGTCTCCCACGGCATTCCGCACCTGCCGGTGATTATCATGGTGACGGCTTACAGCCAGGAACAATTGTTCGAAGAAGCCCATGACGTGAAGCTGGACGCCGTGTTGAACAAGCCCGTCACCGCGTCTGGGCTGTTCGATACCATCATTCGTTTCCAGGGCGGGCAAATCCTCGAAGAAAAGCCCGAGGCCGTGCAGCCCGACCTGCGCGCCAGCCTGGACGCCATTCGCGGGGCACACATTCTGCTAGTGGAAGACAACGAAATAAACCAGCAAGTGGGACGGGAATTCCTCGAACGTTCGGGCATGCAGGTGAGCATTGCGGAGAATGGCGAGGTGGCGCTGCAAGCCCTGGAAAATGGTTCGTTCGACGCCGTGCTGATGGATCTGCAAATGCCGGTGATGGACGGCCTCGAAGCGACCCGGCGCATCCGCCGCGACGAGCGCTTCCACGACCTGCCGATCATCGCGATGACCGCGGCAGTCATGCAGCAAGACCGCGAAGCCTGTCTCGCCGTCGGCATGAACGACCACGTCGCCAAGCCCATCCTACCCAACGAATTACGTGAAACCCTGATTAAATACATCGATCCGCGCAAGTACACCCAGGCAATGACGCGTATCCCGACGATCACTGCCGAAGGAACGTTGCCGGACGAACTCCCTGGCTTCGTCTTTGAAGACGTGCTGCAACTGCTGGGCGACAACCGGGTGCTGCTCCGTAAGCTGCTCCTGCAATTCGCCGAGCAGTTCTCCGATGTTGCCGGGCAAGTCGCCAGCCTGATCGAAAATGGGAATATCCGGGATGCAGCCGAAACCCTGCACCGCGTCAAGGGAGCTGCCGCCAGTCTAGGAGCGACAGCCGTGCAACAAGCCGCTGCCGAAATGGAAGAGCAACTCGAATCCGGCGCACCGCTTGCCAGCCAGCCTGCTTTTACAAGCGCCTTGGAACTAGCGCTCTCCAGCATCGCCACCTTCGGCAAGGCAGCAGGCTGGAATATTCCCAACGAGGAAGCCAGCGCTGAAGAATGTGCCCAGTGCCGCTGGCAGCGCGCCGAAGAACTTGCCGCGCAACTGCGTGGCCAGCTGGAAGGCAACGATTTCGTACCCCACGAGTTGCTCGCCGAATTCAGGGAGGCTGTGGGCTGCCAAGCTTTCCTTGACCGACTCAAGGAACTGGAACGCCATGTCAACAATTTCGACTACGCCAATGCCCTGGCGACGCTGACGAATTTCGAGTGTGCCCAGCAACACAAACTGAAAGGCTGAGCTGACATGAAGAACAACGACCGCCCATTGATTCTCATCGTGGACGACACACCCACCAATATTCAGATTCTGGCCGAAGCCCTGCGCACGGAATACCGGGTCAAGGTAGCGACCAGCGGCAAAACTGCGCTGGAACTTGCAGACAAGCCGGAATCCCGTCCCGACCTGATCCTGCTCGACGTGATGATGCCGGAAATGGATGGATACGAAGTATGCCGCCGCCTCAAGGAAAATCCCGCCACTCACGACATCCCGGTGATCTTCGTCACCGCCAAGAGCGACGTCACCGACGAAGAGCAAGGGCTGCGCCTAGGGGCGATGGACTATATCGTCAAACCTTTCCATCTGGCCATCGTCAAAGCGCGGGTGGAGAACCACGTCAATTTGAAAATCAAAACCGATCTGCTCGAATCGCTGGCACTGATCGACGGCCTGACCGGGATTCCCAACCGGCGGCGCTTCGACGAGACTCTGGAAAGCGCGTGGAAACGCGCCCAGCGCGAGAGCACGCCACTGGCGCTGATCATGACCGACATCGACTATTTCAAACCATACAATGACAACTACGGTCATGGCGCCGGCGACCACTGCCTGAAAACCGTCGCGAAGGCGCTGCATAACTCGCTCGCTCGCCCCAACGACATGGTGGCGCGTTACGGCGGCGAAGAATTCGTCGCGGTACTGCCGGATACCGATGCGGAAGGCGCGCGCCAACTCGCCGAGCGCTGGTGCGCCGCCATCGCCGCATTAAAACTCCCGCATCGTTTTTCCGCCGTAGCGGATCACGTCACGGTCAGCGCCGGCTACGCCGCGCTCGACCCGGTGCACGGCCAGTCACCCAAAGAATTTCTGGAGATGGCCGACAAAATGCTCTACCGGGCCAAGGAACAGGGACGCAACCGGGTATGCGGGTAATTCAGTGTTGAGTGTTTGGTTTTCCTGATTAGCGCTGATTTTCAGCTATTGGTTCGGTTCTTCGTAGGAGCGGCCTTGGCCGCGATTGCGGTGCCTCTTCGTGATACCTTCTGTCGCGGGCAAGCCACGCTCCTACAGGATAAAGAGTCATTTATTTGAAACATCCGGCCAAGCTGAAGATCAGCGCTAATCAGGTTAGTTTTTGAGTGCGCTGCGCGCACGATGAGATAAGTTTCCGCCCGCAGGGCGACCAAAACCAAACACTCAAAACTAAACACTGGTTTTTCACGGTGTTGCGCTGATGAACTGGCTCACCCCTTTTTCGTGATAGGCGCTGTTGGCGCGGTAACCGGCGTGGGTGCCGTCGGCATCGCGAATAAATTCCACCACCGTACCGCCGTTCTTCTGGATCAGACTATTGGCGTTGTCGAACTGCTTGCACATCTCGGTTCCCCACTGCTCGTCCTTCTCGCCGCAATACAGGAAAAACTTGGTGCCTGCCAGCGGATTGCTTCCCAGCCTGCCGTAGGTCAGGTTGGAAAAGAACAGGTCCGGATCGGACGATGAGGTGGGTGCCACCGCCAGTGAGGTGGGAATGCCGCCGGAATGGGAGATAGTCAGATCGAAATACCGGTACCCCATGCGGTCGAGGTAAGTGGTCTCGTAGCTGACCGCCGAACCCCGGCTGAAACCCACATAGGCCACCCGCGACAGATCGTTGCCGTAGCGTTCCTTGACGTGCTGGAGAGCCTTGTGAATGATGCGGTAAACCTGGGTGGCGCTGTAATAGCTCTTGGTGCGCTGGTTCTGCCAGAGGATGCCGAGTACCGCGTAGCCGTACTTGGTGCCGAATTCGATCTCGTCCTTCAGTTCGGCGTAGGGCGTGCCGTCGGTGCCATGCACCGCCACCATGACTCGGCCCTGCTGCATGGAGGAAGGCTGCCAGTACACCGCGTAGCTTTCCTCGTCGGGCAGATTGATGACCTTCATGCCCTGCGAGGCCACCTGTGCATAATTGGTCGAGGTCTTGTAGACCCCCAGATAATCCTGGCTGGTCTCGACCAACGCCGGTTTGAATGCCTGGGTGGCGCTATAAACGGCGCCGCTCTGGGTTCCCGAAATGCCGCTCGACGAGAATGCCAGGCTCAGGTCGGCCCCCTTCAGCAATCCCTTGCCGGCAAACTGCACGGTATCGGCACTGGGTACCGAATAAGCCCCGGAATAGATTTCCAGCGCTTTGCTGCCCAAGTCCAGATCGACCAGCAATGGCGCCGCCGTGCCGTTGATCAGCAGGGTGGCGAGCATCTGGTAACGGTTGGCGGTGGAGGTCGCGTATATCCCGTCCACCCCGCTGCCCAGATAGGCGTAGGGAGAGGTGGCACTGAAAGCCGCTTTTTTGCCTCCCGCATCAAGGGTGCCGGACAGCTTGCCTTGCGCCAGGGTCGCGCTCAGCGTGCCGTTGGACGGCCAGGCCTGAGTCAGCGACACGCTGCTGTCGTCGGCCTTGCCCTGCCAAACGGCGGAGACGGAAAACTTGGCGTCTACCTGTACCGCCAGGGCGCTGCCGTCGGATTTGTTGAGTACTAGCCAGTACTCGCCGGCATCGCTCTTCCACAAACCGGCGCTACCGGCATGGGCGAGGAGGGAAACCGTCCAGAGCAGGACGGCAAGCAGGATGCGTTTCATGATCGATTGATCCTCCGTTCGGGCTGATGCCCGGATCAAGTGCAAAACGGCATCCGGGCCAAGTTCAATGAATATTGCTCAGCGGAGGAAGTGTAGCCAAAAATGGCCAGGGAGAAAAAACCGGATTACCTGAAAATGCCAACTTTGCCACTTTTCACTTTTACGAATTATTTCGGCACCGTCACAAAGCCCAGCTTGACGATCCCGGCGCGCTGCGCCGCCGCCATCACCTGGGCCACGCGCCCGTAGCGCACACTTTCATCGGCGTGGAGTTGGACATTCAAATCGGGGTTGCCCACCAGGAGTTTTTTCAGCTCATTTTCCAGCACGTCGAAGTGAATCACCCGCTGGTCGAGATAAACCGTCCCCTCGGCATTCACCGAAAGCTGCACGGTACGGGCATCCTTGATCGGATTGACCGTCTCGGTCTTGGGCAGTTTGACCTGCACCGCCTGCATCAACAGGGGCGCAGTAACGATGAACACGATCAGCAGCACCAGCATCACGTCCACCAGGGGCGTGACGTTGATTTCGCTCATCGCTTCGTTTTCGGATTGTTTGCTAAATGCCATGATTAACCCCGGTGATGAGTGATGGGTAATGGGTGATGAGAAAAAGCGGTCGCGTAGCGACCCAACCACCCATCACTCATCCCCCATTACCCATTACTCAACTTTAAAGCCGGCCTTCATCGCCAGATGCAGGAAATCGGTGGCGAAATCGTCCATCTCCGCCACGTACAAACGCATCCGGCGCAAGCCGTAATTGTAGGCGAGCACCGCCGGAATCGCGGTGGCGATGCCGATGGCGGTGGCGATCAACGCTTCGCCGATGGGACCGGCCACTACGTCGAGGCCCGCCGAACCGGTTTTGCTGATTTCCTGGAGGGCATGCATGATCCCCCACACCGTGCCGAACAGCCCGACGAACGGCGCGGTGCTGCCGATGCTGGCGAGCACCATCTGGCCGTTTTCCAGGCTGCGCTGCTCCTTCTGCACCTGCTGGCGCAGGCAGCGTTCCAGGATGTCCTTCTTGTCGCCGCTGTGCTGCAGATTCTGTTCGCCGCCTTGCATGTCGCGCAACGCCTCGAAACCGGCGCTCGCCAGACGTGCCAGCGCCCCTTCGCTCTTCTTGGCAATGCTCTCGCCGTCGCCGAGCGTGCGGGCATTCCAGAAAGCCCCGGAAAACGCGGCATTCTGCGCGGACAGTTTGTAATGTATCCAGCCTTTCATGACGATCAACGTCCACGTCGCTACGGAAAAGATCACCAGCAGCCACAAGGTGGCGTTGACGATGGCCGATGAAGAACCGAACATAATTTACCTTTCTATCAAAGCAGTGATTTTCAGTTATCCAGTTTGAACGTGAGTGGCACTTCCACCCACGCCGTTACCGCCTGGCTGCCACGCTTGGCGGGAACGAAGCGCCACTTCTTCACCGCTTCCAGCGCTGTCTGGTCGAGCATTTCGGTGCCGCTGGATTTTTTCAGTTCGACGCGCAGGCATTCGCCCTCCGCCGAAATCTCGGCGCGCACCAGCACGGTTCCCTCGATGCCGCGCCGCCGGGCCGCCAGCGGATAAGCCGGCGGCGGATTATTCAAATAGGCGGCATTGTAACGCGGCAACTCCAAAGCGGGTTCCGCCTTAGGCGCGGGCGGCGCGGGAACGGCGGGCGCCGTCGGCGCAACCGGCGCCGCCACCGGACGCGG